>NZ_HG529429.1 GCF_000499525.1 Faecalimicrobium dakarense
ATTTAGCAACTTACTTGTTGCTATCTTTTATTTGTCGTCCGTATCTCTTGGACAAGTAATACTATATCACCTTAAATATATATCGTCAACACTTTTTGTAAAACTTTTTTTATTTTTGTCGTATTTTGTTTAAATTATTGTATTATAATCTTTATATTTTATAGTCCAATTCCTGTAAATTGTAACGTTTTATCACACTTATAAGCATATCAGCATAAACAGGATTACCTTTTTTATCTTTCTTTGTGCTATACCCTGCATCTTCTAAAACCTGCGCTTGCTCTTTATAATTTTTAGCTTTAAATAATCCATTTTCTTCATACCTCTTATTTTCTGTTAGAAACTCTCCATGATCATATATAGATTCATTAACGTGATTGTACTTTCTAAACTTTGCGTTTATTCTATCATTATGATTTTCTAAAGTGCTTACTTCTACAAATTCGCCATCCCAACTATTATCAGCTTTTATACCAAATAAATTATTACTCTTCTTCGCTAATTCTGATTCTCCCCATCCAGATTCTAGTATAGCTTGAGCCACTGTTATAGATGGTAATATTTTATGTTTTTTATAGTTTTTCTTAGCTCCAGACTCAATTTTTTTTATAAAATCATTTTGTTCTTGTGTAATACTTATTTCTTCTTTACCTTTTACATCCTCTATATCTTTTGTTACATTAAAAAGCGCATATATACTCAATAATACACCTATTGTAATTAATATCTTATTAGAAACAAATTTAATTCTATTTTTTATTCTTTTATTTTTTCCAAGATGTTTTATTTTCTTCTTCCCCATAGTTTCCCCCTAAACATATCACTAATTTTGTAATGTAAAAATATTTCCTATGTAATTTATATTATAACAAAATAAAAAAGAGTAGAATATTCTACTCTCTTTTATTTTGATTTTAATTCTATCCATGCTCTGTCATATACTTTTATATCATTACCAATATCTATAAATGTCTCAGACTTATCAAGTACATCCTGTGGAGGATATGCTACTGGATTACTTGTTATTTCTTCATCTAATAATTCTAATGCTCCTATATTAGGTATTGAATAACCTATATACTCTGCATTTACCTTAGCATTTTCAGGGTCTAATAAAAAGTTTATAAACATCTCTGCTTCTTTTTTATGCTTTGCTGTAGTTGGTATACACATTGCATCAACCCACTTATTACTACCTTCTTTTGGTATTGAATATTCTAGATTAGGATTTTCTTCCATTAAAGTTACTGCATCTCCTGAGTATATTATCCCCATTGCAGCTTCTTCTCCAAGTAATCTATCTTTTCCTTCATCATTTACGTATGCTAATACTAAGTCTTTTTGCTTCATAAGAAGCTCTTTTGCTTCATTTATTTCTTTTGGATTAGTAGTGTTCATACTATATCCAAGTTTTTTAAGTGCGATTCCCATAGTATCTCTTACAGAGTCAAACATCATTATATTACTTTTATATTTAGGGTTCCAAAGTATATCCCAGCTATCTACTGGCTCATCTACCATTTTTTTGTTATATAAAATTCCAAATGTTCCCCACATGTAAGGTACACTATATTCATTAGTTTCATCGTATATAGGATTTTTGAAATTTTTATCTATATACTTAAAGTTTGGTATATTTTTAAAATCTATTTTTTGAAGAAGCTTCTCACTTTTCATCTTTTCTACCATGTAATCAGATGGAAAAACTAAATCATAGCTTGTACTTCCACTTTTTACTTTTTGATACATCATTTCATTCGTATCATAAGTTTCATATTGTACTTCTATTCCTGTCTCTTCTTCAAATTTTCCTATAAGGCTTTCGTCTATATAATCTCCGACATTATATACACTAAGAACATTTTTGGGTTCATTACTCTTCCCACATCCTACTGTAAGTCCTAAGCTTAATCCAGTAATAGTTAAAAGTGATATTATTTTTTTTGATATAGCCATTACTTCTCACCTCTTACTATAGATTGTTTTTTATTTGATAGTAAAAGTAAACCTAAAACTACAACGAACATTATAGTTGATAATGCATTTATTTCAGGTTTTATACCTCTTCTAGCCATACCATATATCTCTATAGAAAGATTACTAACACCATTTCCTGTATTAAAGAAACTTATTATGAAATCATCTATAGACATAGTAAAAGCAATTAAAAATCCAGATATTATACCTGGCTTTATTTGAGGAAGTATTACTTTTCTAAGGGCATACATAGGTTTTGCTCCTAAATCCATAGCTGCTTCTTCAATATTTTGTGGTAATTGCTTTACTCTAGGTAAAACCGATAGTATTACATATGGTATATTAAACATTATGTGAGCTAAAAGCATAGTAGTAAATCCAAATTCTACATTTAAAAATACAAATAAACTCATAAGTGCTACTGCTGTAACTATATCTGGGTTTAATACTGGTAGATAGTTAATGTTTAACATTAACTTTCTGTTTTTACTTCTCATCTTCTGTATCCCTATTGCGCTTATAGTTCCAACTATTGTAGCTATTATAGATGAAATTAATGCTACTACAATTGTATAATATAAAGCGCTCATAATACTTTCATTATGAATTAGTCTTTCATACCACTTAAATGTAAATCCGCCCCAGTGAGCCATTGATTTAGAATCATTAAATGAAAATACAACTAATGCAAATATTGGTGCATATAAGAATATAAACACTAAAAATAAATATATATTAGATATTGATTTTCTTAACTTTAAAATAATAACCCACCGCCTTCCTTGTCTGATTCATCTTCAAACTTAGCCATAATAGCCATAGATATTAATATAACTATCATCATAAATATTGATACAGCAGATCCGAAGTTCCAATCTCCTACTACTGTAAATTGTTGTTCTATTAAATCTCCAAGTAACATAAACTTACCGCCACCTAATAGTCTTGATATAGCAAATGTTGTAACTGCTGGCATAAATACCATTGTTATCCCAGATATAACTCCTGGTAGACTAAGTGGGAAAATAACTTTTGTGAAAACTTGGAATTTATTTGCTCCTAGGTCATGTGCTGCATTAACTAAATCATTATCCATTTTTGATAATGATGTAAATATTGGTAACACCATAAATGGTAGGAAGTTATATACCATACCAAGAAGTATTGCAAAATTAGTATATAAGATACTTATTGGCTCCACTCCAAATAATCCAAGGAAAGAATTTAACAAACCATTTTTACCTAGTATTGCTACCCAAGCATAAGTTCTTAAAAGGAAATTCATCCACATCGGTAGAATAAATAATAATATTAAAGTTCCTCTTTTACTTATAGGTGCTTTAGAAATTATATAAGCAACTGGGTAACCAACTATAAGGCATATTAATGTTGCTATTCCTGCTAACATAATTGATCTAAAAAATACTGTAAAGTATATTGGGTCCATTAGTTCTTTATAATTTGCTAAAGAAAATACATATTTACCATCTACTTCTGCACTAAAACTGAAAAATATTACTAATATTAAAGGGATTACTATGAATATTGCACTCCATATTACGTATGGATAAGCTAAGAATGATTTTTTCTTCATATTACTCAGCTACTTTTCTCATAATATGAATATCTTCTGGATATATATCCATACCAAGAGTTGAACCTACTTCAGCATTTTTAGTATTGTGAAGTATCCAACTTCTGTCATTTTCTTTTACTGTTATTTCATAGTGAACTCCTTTAAATACTGTAGATGTAACTGTTCCCTTTAACATACCATCTTCGGCATTAACCATTTTTATATCCTCTGGTCTTATTACAACTTCTATATCTTCATTTTTTTCAAAACCTTTATCTACGCAATCAAACTCTTTGTCACAAAATACTACTTTAAAATCATCAAGCATAACTCCATCAAATATATTACTTTCACCTATAAATCTAGCTACAAATGAGTTTTCTGGCTCATTATATATATCTTCTGGTGTTCCCATTTGTTGAATTTTTCCTTTGTTCATAACTATTATAGTGTCTGACATACTTAGTGCTTCCTCTTGGTCATGAGTTACAAATATAAAAGTTATTCCTAATTTTTGTTGCATTCTTTTTAGTTCTATTTGCATCTCTTGTCTTAGTTTTAAATCTAGTGCTCCTAAAGGCTCATCTAGTAAAAGAACTTTAGGTTCATTAACTAATGCTCTAGCTATAGCAATTCTTTGTTGTTGACCACCACTTAAAGAATCAACATTTCTATTTTCGAAACCTTCTAATGCAACTAGCTTTAGCATTTCTTTTACCTTTTTATCTATTTCTGTCTTTGGCATTTTCTTAATCTTAAGACCGAATGCTATATTTTCATAAATATTCATATGTGGAAATAACGCATACTTTTGGAATACTGTATTTACTTGTCTTTCATATGGAGGAAGGTTGTTCATTTCCTTACCTTCAAATAAAACTTGACCTTCATCTGCATATTCAAAACCTGCTATTATTTTTAAAGTTGTAGTTTTACCACAACCACTTGGACCTAGTAATGTTAAAAATTCATTTTTCTTTATATCTAAACTTAATTTATCTAAAACTGTGTTATCGTCGTATGTTTTAGATATGTTGTGTAATTCTATTATATTTTCTACCAATTATTAACACCTCTTCTCTAGAATGACGGTGGCGTACTCACCCAAATCACCTTTGCTGTAGTTTTTCCTGCATTTGATATATAATGATTGGCTCTTGGTTTAAAATAAAAACTTTCGCCTTTTCTTACTTTACTTTTTTTGTCACCTATATGTAAATATATAGCTCCAGCAAGTACATATCCGAATTCTTCTCCCTCATGTGGCTTTTCTTCTTTATATTGCCCACCAGGATATAAAGTTATTATTACAGGTTCCATTTCATTTTTTTGTGAATTTGGGATTAGCCATGTAAATGTGTATTTTAAGTCCTCATCTTCTGTTTCAAACATATCATCTTTTGTGAAAGAAATTCTTTCATCATCTATTTCATTAAAAAATTCCCTTAAATTTGTACCTAATATTTCAAGTATATCTATAAGGGTAGCAATGGATGGTGATGTTAAGTTGTTTTCTAATTGAGATATAAATCCTTTTGACAACTCACATCTATTTGCTAATTCTTCTTGGGTCAGTTGCTTTTCTATTCTCATTCGTTTTATTTTTTCACCGATATCCATAGTTCCACCTCCTAAGGTTTTGTTATTATAACTAAACACTATGTTTAAAATTTCTAAACAACAAAATTTATTATATAAAAATTCATACTATAATTCAATAGATTTTAGTTATTTTTTTATTTTTTATTTTCACATATAAAAAGTAGTATTTTACACACTTTGTCTAATATCTCTTATTAAGCGTGTTTATATTAATATTTATAAAGTTTAGTATCCCTAATTTATATAAATTAATTTATATAATAATAAAAATTAATTTAATATATTTTTTGATTATTTTTATATATAAAAATAACATCTTTATTCAAAGATGTTATTTTTGGTTAATCATTTTCAATCACTTCTTCTATCATATCATTTTCTCTATTTAAATGTTTTCTAATTCCTATTACATTATCTTCAATAGACTTATGATTAATTTTAGAAGAGTCAAATTTACAAATTTTAAATACTATTTGCATAATATATCCTAAGCTTAAAGCAGCTATAATTGTTCCTATTCCAGTTTTTCCTCCTAAAATAATTCCAACTAATAAGGCTCCTAGTTCTATACATCCTCTTATTAATTTTACTGGTTTTTTTGTCTTCTTTTGAAGAGCAACCATCAAACCATCCCTCGGACCGCTACCAAGGCCACATCCCATATAAAATACTGTGCCAAGAGATAAAAATATCATACCTATTATTAATGTAACAAATCCTGTTACTTTATTATTTGGCAATGGTACCATATTATTAAAAGCTATTATATCCATAAAAATTCCAATAAATATCATATTTAATACAGTAGCAATACCTATTTTTTCTCCAAGTAGTGCATCTATAATTACAATAAGTAATCCTACTATAATACTAGCTGTACCTATAGTTATACCCGTTCTATATGACACACCTTGATGGAACACATCCCATGGTGCAGCACCTAGACTCGAATTTATAACACATATAGTACCATAAGAACACATAAAAAAGCCTACGAAAAGCCTTAACACCTTCAATAAAATTTTACCCAACAATGCCTATCCCTCCATTTTTATCCAACAATCTAGTCACCTATTATAATACATTACCATTATAAAAATAACTAGTTAAAACGATTTTATTCTGTAATTATTTAGCTTGAGATTTAAATTCTTTAATTAAGAATATACTAACTATAATAACTGCCATTATATCTGCTATTGGTTGTGATATCCATACTCCATCTAACCCTAAAATTCTTGGTAAAGTTAATATTAATGGTACTAATATTATAAATTGTCTAAGTAGTGTTAAAAACATAGATTGCTTAACTTTTCCTATAGATTGGAAATATACCGGACCAATTATAGCTATAGAAACTATCGGCATTGCAAATAAATTTATATTTATACCTTTTTTAGCTAAATCTATAAGCGCTTCATCTTTATTAAAAATACCTATAAAGAATTCTGGGAATATTTTTATCAATATAAATCCAGTCGTCAATATAAATATAGCCGTTATTATTGCTAAAATTAACGCTTTTTTACTTCTATCATACTGCTTAGCTCCATAATTATAAGCTATTATTGTTTGCATACCTTGACTTAATCCAAATACAGGCATCATAAATAAAAGATATATAGAAGTTACACAAGTCATTGCCCCTATTGCAAAGTCCCCTCCATACACTTTTAAAGAAGTATTACTTATTACATGTATTAATCCATTTGCCATTTCCATTAAAAAAGGAGCTAAACCTACCGCTATAATTACTTTTACTATTTTAAAATCCAGTTTAAGATTTGATTTTTTTAGTTCTAAGCTTGATTTCCTTCTTAAGAAATAGCTTAATACCCACATCGATATTATTATTTGACATAATACTGTAGCTATAGCTGCCCCCTTTATGCCTAAATCAAATACAAATATAAATATAGGATCTAATATTACATTTAATATACATCCTACTATCATAGTCTTAGCAGCTAATTTAGGATTACCTTCTGCTCTAATTGCATTATTTAAACTAAATGCAATTAAATTAAATGGCGTTCCTAAAAATATAACTCCTATATAATCTCTTGCATAAGAAATTGTATGCTCACTTGCACCAAATAAGTAAAGTATTTTATCTATAAATAAAATACCTATTATCATTACTATTAAAGATATAATAATAGCTAGCATTAATGTATTTCCTAAAACTTTTTCTGCATTTTCTTTGTCTTGTTCACCAAGCTTTATAGAAATATTCGTACTTCCTCCAACTGATATTAAAACACCAAAACCTACTATTATTGTAAATATTGGCATAGTAATCCCAAGGCCAGATATAGCAAGTGCCCCTACACCATCAATAGAGCCTATAAAGGCCCTATCTACAGTGTTATAAAGAGATGTTACCATCATAGCAAGTATTGCAGGTACTGAATATTTTATTAATAACTTACTTATACTTTCATGTCTTAACGATTCTTGATTGTCCACTTTTTCACCTTTTAAACCATATCATAAGTTATACATACCGGCCTCTCAGTTCTTGGATCTTTAACAATTTCTGCATCTATATTAAATATTTCTCTAAGATTTTCTTTTGTCATAACCTGATTAGCACTACCTTCACATACTATTTTACCTTTTTTAACTCCTATCATATGATCGGCAAACCTAGCAGCATTATTAAGCTCATGTATAACCATTACAATGGTTCTTCCTTCTTTTTTATTTAATTCTTCTAATAACTTTAAAATTTCAAGCTGATGAGCTAAATCTAAATAAGTAGTCGGCTCATCAAGTAAAAGTATATCCGTTTCTTGAGCTAAAGCCATAGCTATCCAAGCTCTCTGTCTTTGTCCACCTGATAAATCATCTATATCTCTATCCTTAAAATCTAAAATTCCTGTTACTTCTAAAGCCCACTTTACAATGTCTTTATCTTCTTTCTTAGCTTTTCCAAATCCACTTTGATGCGGAAATCTTCCATAAGAAATTAATTCTTCAACAGTCAATCCACTTGGTGCTTGAGGACTTTGAGGAAGTACTGCCATTTCTTTAGCTAAATCTTTTGGGTTTTGTTTGTGTATATCCTTACCGTTTACGTAGATATTTCCACTTTTAGGATTTATAATTCTACCAATAGTTTTTAATATAGTAGATTTACCACATCCATTTGCACCTATTATTGTAGTTATTTTTCCTTTTGGTATGTTTAAGTTTAAATCTTTAACAATATCTATATTTCCATAACTTATATTCAAATTTTTCGTAGTAATACAATTCATATTTATTCCCTCTTTCTAGTTTGATAGCATTAAATAAATGAAATATGGTACACCTATTATAGATACTACGATACCTACTGGTATCTCTATAGGTGCTAATAAGTTTCTTGATATAGTATCAGAAACTAATAATATCAATGTTCCCATAAGTGCCGCTGTTGGTATTAACTTTTTATGCTTAGGACCAACTAGTTTTCTCGCAATGTGAGGTGAAACTAATCCTAAAAATGCTATACTACCTGCCACTGATGTAGCAACTCCAGATAATATAACTGCGTAAACAATTAATTTTCTTCTTTCCTTTTCAACATTTATACCCAACCCAGTAGATATCTCATCTCCTAGGTTTATTGCATCTAAGTATCTGGCCTTATAAATAGTAAGTGCCATAAATAGTAATATAAATGGTAAAACCGCAAGTACATACTTCCAGCTAGTTCCCCATATACTTCCTGATGTCCATGCCATAACTCTATTAAATTCTTGTGTTGTAAACTTCAATTGGAATATTGTTAAAATAGATGTAAATGCTACATTTATTCCTATTCCTATTAGTAATAATCTCGATGAACTTATACCATTTTTCCAAGCTAACATATATATTAAAAACGCTCCAAATAAAGCACCACCTAGTGCCACTATTGGCATTGTAAATATCGTAAAATCACTAACTCCATCATACACATTTCCATTCATTAAAAAAATATATACTACTACAAATAATGCTGCTCCTGAATTTATACCTAATATACCTGAGTCTGCTAAATCATTTTTTGTTACACCTTGAAGTATTGTCCCTGCTGTTGCAAGTGCAGTCCCTACTAATATAGCCATTACAATTCTAGGCAGTCTTAATTTAAATATAGCTATTTCATGATTTCTTTGCCCTTGCCCAATTAATGTTTTTATAACATCATCTGGACTTATAGCAAATGAACCTAAGTTTAAACTTACTAAAAATGTAATAAATATTAATGCTATCAGAATTACACTTATAAGTACAAATTTTTTATTTTTGTTCATTTTCATAGTCTATTTAGTTTCCTTTCTTACAAGATATATAAATACTGGAACGCCTAAAAGTGCAGTTAATGAACCTATTGGTGTTTCAAATGGTGGATTTATCATTCTTGCCATAATATCACTATATACTAACAGTATTGCTCCTAATACTAAAGAACAAGGAATTATATACTTGTAATCCGCTCCAACTATCGCTTTAACAATTTGAGGTACTATAAGACCAACAAACACTATATTTCCAGCAACTGCTACTGATGAACCAGCTAATAGTATAACTAGTACTAGGCATATAAACCTTACTAAATTTGTATTCTGTCCAAGTCCTATCGCTACTTCTTCACCTAAACTTAGTATAGTTATCTTAGGTGCCATTATCATAGCTAATATAGTAGATACTCCTCCTACTATGAAAAGCAATTTAACACCTTCCCATTTAGCACTTGTAAGACCACCTGCTATCCAAAAACTTAATTGTTGTGATAAATTAAAGTACATTGATACCGCCATTGCCAATGATACTAATAATGTACCTAGAGCAGTTCCTGCTAAAGCAAGCTTTACAGGATCAACCTTACCTCTTGATTTAGAGCTTACAAAGTAAACTAATAAACCACTAATACTTGCGCCTAAAAAAGCAAATATCATAAGACCAAAACTTCCAAGTGCAAACCCAGGAATTAATACTTGTAATACTAGGGCTATTGCTATTGTAAATGTAGCTCCTTGAGTTATCCCCATAACAGATGGATCTGCAATTGGATTTCTAGTTATCCCCTGCATTATAGCACCGGATACTGCTAAAAATCCTCCTACCAATACTGCTGCTAATGCTCTTGGTAATCTTATATCTTTAACTATATTTGTATTTATATCAACATTTGATGAAAATAAGCTTTGTATCGTTGTTTTAAAACTCATATCATTCGCCCCAAGAGATATTGATAGCAAAACTCCTAATGTAAGAATGATAAGTCCAAAAACAATTAACAGATATGCTTTTTTCTTTTTATTCAACTTAACCATATTTCCCTCCAAAACTTTATTAGCTTAAAATTCGATTTTTTCATATACCAATTCATTTGTATTTTATAAAATTCCTTAAATATAAAATAAGGTGTGAAAAAATGTATACATTATCTCACACCTGTATTAATCAATTATTTTGTTAAAGCTTCCATCATTGGCTCTAATAACATTTCTCTTCCTATTGGGTTATAGCATTGAGTAAAGTATGGGATAGCATCAAGTATTGTTGCATTGTCTTCTTTAACAGCTCTTACTTGTGACCATACACTACTTTTATCTAAATCTTTTTTATCAGATTCAGTAGCTATTGCTACTATATGGTCTGAATCTATTTTAGTTAAACCTTCCATAGTAACAGTTGGTAATGTTATACCATCTTGTTTTGGCATATTTTCTGGTCTAGCTAATTTCATATCTTCATTGATTATAGTTCCTATACCTGCATCACTAAATACCATGAAGCTTCCTGTTGTTGATAATACTGGTAAGTATGATTTATTTCCATTTTTAGCTATTACTTCTTTACCCATTTTTTCTGCTTTTTCATCATATTTTTTTAACCAATCATTTGCAACATTTTCTTGATCAAATAATTTAGCTACGTCAACTAACTTAGTTTTCCAATCATTTGCATAGTCTTTCATCATAACTACTGGAGCAATTTCTTTTAATTGGTCATATATTTTTTCTTGTCTTTGGCTCATTATTATTAAATCTGGATTTAATGATAATATAGCTTCCATATCCATAGTGTCCATCATAGAATGACCAACTATTTTTGTTCCTTCTAATTTATTTTCTATGTATGATGGGAATTTATCAGTTTGATAAGAATCTACATTCGCTGATCCAACTGGCTTTTTATCTAATATTAATAATTCCTCTGTTGATCCTGATATATCTACTATTTTTTGTGGATTAGCTGGTATTTCAACTTCACCTTTTACACTTTGAACCTTTCTTGTTTCATTGCTAGATTTATTTATACTTTTACTTGAACATCCACTTAAAACACCCATTGTTAAAACTGATGTTAAAAGTAATGCTAATGATTTTTTCTTTAACATGAATATTCCTCCTAATTGTTTTCCGTTTATATTTGATACTAATTATCATTCCGTATTTTATTATAACATTTCTTCGCATTTAGTCAATATTTTTATAAAATTTTATCTTTTACCAAATTTATGCATAGAAATAAAACTAGATTTAATATATAGTTTTATTTCTATCACTTTTTAATTACTCTTCTTCTTTTATATCTAGATGATACAATAACCACTATTATCATACATGAAATGTATATTATACTTAATTTATTTTTTTGTAAGCTAATATTTTTTTCATTTGGATTTTTATGTTGCCCCTTTATATCATTTAGTTTATTACCATCTTTGTTGAAAGCTTCTTTAGAGTTTTCCATACTAGAATTTTGGTTCATATCACCTTGATTGTTAATCATTTTATTAGGAGGTTTATTCATATTACCTTGAGGATTTTCCATTCCGTCAGGAGGGCTAGGTCTTTCTCCTTGATTATCTACCATACTTTCTGGTAAATTAGGCATACCACCCATGGATTCTTCTTTATTTTGATTATCATTTGAGCTTTGATTACTATTAACACTACTTAATTCTCCGCTTAACTGTTTAGTAATAGTTTCACTCATAGTTTTAGATATTGCCAATAATCCAGGAATATTTTTGCCACCTTTACCTTCCATATCTTTATTATTTTCTTGATTATTTATATTTTCATTATCTTGATTTTTATTATTTAAGTTGCTTTGTTCTCTATTTTTTCCCATTTTATTTTCAGATGTATCTTCTATAGATGACTTTATATTAGCCTCAAATTGTTCATATGTATAAAATGCTGTTGGATCTTCTTTCACATATGATGCTATCAAGCTATGTAATTTACTTGTTATTTTTTCCATATAATCTGAGCTTAAATAATTTTCAACTATTTCCTTCAGATATCCGTGGTATATTTTTTTATACTCTTCATTTTCTAACAACTTAGCTACAAGGGGTCTTTGGCTTATATTTCCTGTTGTTGGAGTATCAATATATATAGGTTGTCCATTACCATCTTTTGATGCCCCCTGCATAAACCCTCCAAAAGACATATTCATATCCCATGGTAATATAGTAAATACTCCATCTTGTTCATATAAATAATAGTTATGCCCAAAATTACCTTGGTAGCTATCAAGATTTAAAAGTGATGTGTTTAGAGCTATATATTTTAATGCACTATCTACATCAAGATACTTTTCAATATCCTCTCCACTTTCTAAGGCTTTCATCATTTTTGTTAGTTTAGACCAATCTGCTGATTTTCTATCACTTTTCACTTCAAGACCATTATAATTTTTTTCATCGTCTCCTTTATATTCTAAGGTTGAACCAGATCCACTAAGAGCTTTATATAAATCTCCGGTTATATTTCCAAAATTATTTTCCAAATATGGCTCTAATATACTTTCAACAGCTAAATATAATCCATGATATTTTCCATTTATAGATACTTTTGCATATGCAAACTTAGGTGTTGGCATACCCATATCTTCCATTATGCTATACGTTATAAACTCCCTCATATATGTTGGGTCTGAATAATTATTATTTAGATTTAACTGAGTTAATCCTTCCAAGCTTTGTCCACTTATATATTCATCAAAGTTTATTTTAAAGCTATATCTATTACTGTCACTTCCTACAACTGCATTAAGGCTTGAATTCCCTTTAGGTCTTATTGAAATATTACTGTATTCATCTCCATTTACAGTTATATTAGCAACTTTAGACTCTTCACTTTTTGCATTTTCATACATTTCATTTAAATCATTTTCATTTATTTTTATATTAATATCCATTACTTCATCTCTGTTAAAATACTTTTCAATATAATTATCGCTATATACATCAATAGTAGAATTACCATATTTATTATACAAAGCAATCATTAAAAATAATAATACAATCATAGATAAAGTAACTATTATAATTTTTTTATTCTTCATAAGGAATTACTCCTTTCTATGCAACATAATCTCCATTGTAACTTACAAGCACTGCATTAGTTACTCCTTCTACTTGACTTAAATCATTTATAAAGCTTGTTTCTCCATTTTTCATTCTAACTTCAAATACTAATTCTATTCCTTTTTGTGCTGTAACACTTTTTGACTTAACTTGATATTTAGAAAATACTGACTTAACTTTATCTGTTACTACAAACTCTGCATTTTCATTAGTACAATTTATCATTAGTATGTATGGTGTTTCTAAAACAGTTTTATTAGCAAATAATATTAATACTAATCCCATAACTATAGAACCAAGTATAGCAAGTGGTATAAGTCCTGCCCCTAAAACTATTCCTGATGCTATTGACCAAAATAAAAATACTAAATCCATTGGATCTTTAATCGCCGTTCTAAAGCGTACAATAGATAGCGCGCCTACCATACCTAGTGATAATACAACATTAGATGTTACTGCTAATATAACAAATGTTGTAAGCATTGTTAGTGCTATTAAAGATATATTAAACGGCCTTGAATACATAACACCCATAAAAGTCTTTTTATACACAATATATATAAATAAGCCTACTAAAAAAGCTGCTCCTAAAGCTAAAATACTATCTATAGCAGAAAACCCTGCTACTTTATCTACAAAACTTGATTTAAAAATATCATTGAATGTCATAATAAAATTTCTCCTTTTCATTTATTACATGTATTGCCTACTTGTTGCATACTTTGATACTGCAGTTGCACTACACTTATTTATTTGAACTAAATCTAATATAAAGTCTGGTATAAACTCATCATATTTAATTTCTAAAACACTCATATTACTTTCCAATATTTCTACCATTGGAAGCTTTGGATTAAATAGTTCACATGAATTTATAGATGTTTTAATTTCACTATCAATAGTAATCCTTACATTTCCTAGAGGAAACACAAAAGCTTCCCTTTTATAATCAACAATTGATTTTGGCAACAACCTTTCACATTTTAACTTTATATAAAACTCTCTAAGTAATGAATTTGAAGATTCTTTTAAGAAATCTATATCATTGTTAATAATTTTATTTACTTCTCCTTTTGTTAAAGGTGCTGATAATTTTGCAGTCATACTATTTTGTTTTAATTTTTTTTCTAATCTTATAAAAGAAGTGTCGTGATTATAAAATCTTATTCTAAATTTTTCTCTATAAGCTATCCCATTTATTTTATCTAATAGAGCCTTATCTTCTGGAGTATCAAAATAAAGACTTCTTATTAAATATTCTCCATCTTCACAATTCTTATCTTTTTTAACTATTCCTGATATTCTTGATTTCATAGTTAATGCATCGATATTCATAATTTTATGTTTTAGTTCAAACCTATAGTTTAATTCTTTTGTCATTTTCTCACCTCCATACCTTAAGTTATATTTAAAGTATAAATATTTTTAACTTTTATAGTTACCGTATATACAAGGCATGTTTGTGGCATATTTGTGGCACTCTAAAAAAAGACCTACTATTGTAGGTCTTTAATCTTATTAAATACTATTGTAAATTTTGCTCCTTGTTTTTTATTCTCAGCATATATCCTTCCATTGTGTTTGTTTATTATGGATTTTACTATAGATAATCCTATTCCATGCTTACCTTTATTTCCTTTATAAAATCTATCAAATATATAAGGCATGTCTTTTTCATCTATTCCCATACCATCATCTTCTATACTGATTAATATAATGTTATCTTCATAATATTTGCATGTTAACTTAATTTCATTTTTTGCATATCTAATTCCATTTTCAATAAGATTTAAAAATGCTCGACTCAAGTTTTTTTCATCACAAATATATTCTACCGCTTCTTCATCAAAATCATATGAAAAACTTATTCCCTTATTTATAGCATTTATATTTTGTCTTAATACACAGTTAGATAATACCTCTCTTAAATCACAACTTACTAATTCATAATCTTTACTTATATTATCCATCTTAGATAGATACAATAAATCTTCAACCATTTCCTTTAATCTATCACTTTCCTGTAATATAATATCACTTGCTTTATTTTTATCCATTACATCATACTTTATAGCCTCTGCATATCCTTTTATAGACATTAATGGAGTTCTTAGTTCATGTGATACATTTTGAAAAAATGTTTTTTGTTCTTTATCATATTTATTAAGATAATCTGCACTCTGGTTCATAACTTTTGATAATTCTATTAGTTCCTTATCATCAAAATCAAAGTATGATTTACTAAAGTCTCCTCTACCTATTTTTTGAGCAGATTTACTTATCTCCTTTATTGGTCTTGATATTTTCTCTGATAAAAATACTGCTGTAAATATGGTTAGTATTCCAGCTATACATATTACAAAAATTAAAAGTGTATTAATACTTCTTGCTAATAATAATTGGCTTGATATATCTATAAATAGTACTAAATATAATTGCTCATTTTTTACCAAGCTATTTATTTTTACTGTTGATATATAGTAACTTTTACTTTCCGTTGATATTTTAATATTACCTTTATAATTTAAACTTATTTTATTACTTTTAATAGAGCTAATTATATCTTCCATTTCATCAATGTCTTTTAAAAAATCTTCTTGCCTATTTGGAAAAACAAGTTCATAATTCGAATTTATAACCATAGCTCCTGCACTTGACCTAACCTCTGCCATTCTAACTTTCTCTTGAATATCTCTCATAAAATTAGGAAATATATTCGGCTCATTTCTTCCCATTTCCGGAGGTGGCTTAATACCTTTTTTATTATAGTCAAATTTTTCAACTACTTCAGTAGCTTTTGTTAACTCTTCATTAGCATTTACCTCTATGTACTGATTTACTAAAATATTAAACGCTATCCATATTCCTAATAATATAAGACATATAAGACTTAATATGCTAACCAATATCCTTGTCTTTATACTTATTTTAGTTTTCATCAGCTTCTCTTTTCTTTAACCTAAACCCATATCCCCAAACAGTCTCTATAGATATATTAGTATTTGCTATTTTTTTTCTAAGCCTTTTTACTGTATCATCTGCTGCTCTTGTCTCTACTTCCGCATCATATCCCCAAACTTTATTTAGTAATTCTTCTCTTGATACTGCTTTATCTTTATTTTCGAATAGATATGTTAACAGACTGTATTCATTTGGAGTTAGGTCTATAATATCATTTTTATAACTTACAAGTTTTGTATTAATATTTATTATTATGTCTCCAAATTTTAATTCCTTATTTTCATTTTTATTGTTATTTTCAAAGTCTATCCTTCTAAATATAGATTTAACTCTCATTACCAATGACATTGGGCTAAATGGTTTTGTAAAATAATCATCACTTCCTAAAGTTATTCCTGTTATATAATCTATATCTGTATCTCTTGCTGTTAGCATTATTATTGGAACTATACTTATTTGTCTTATCTTTGTACAAATTTCAAATCCATTAGACCCTGGCATCATAATATCTAATATAACTAAGTCACATTCTCTTTTTTTAAATTCTTCTAGTAACAGATCTCCATTTTCAAAATCTAACACTTCATACCCAGAAGTTTCTAAAAATGTTTTAACTAAAGATCTGATATTATTTTCATCATCTGCTATATATATTAATTTTGACATTTTAATTCTCCTATTTATTATAACGCATAGGAAATTATAATCTTTTTAAGTTATGAGTAAATATAATTTCCGTTAGTGCGTTTCAAAAAAGTCACCCTTTAAATTCTTTAATAAAATACTTTTTTATTTGCTTTAAATTATATCAGTTTTAAGTCTAAAAATATCATTTTGAATTTAGGCAATTTTGTGGCAAAATATAAAAAGACCATGATGTATTATTTTCATCATAGCCTCTTTATATTTATATTAAACTATTTTATAATCTTCTGGATTTAATTTGCTTGCAGCTTCTTCATCTAATATTAATACTATATCATTGTGGAATTGTAATATTGATGCTGGAACTTCTGGTATAACTTTTCCATATACAGTGTTGTATATAGCTTCTGCTTTACCTTCTCCACAAGCTAGTAACATTATTTTTCTAGCCTTAAATATAGATCCAGTTCCCATTGTTATAGCTTTTCTAGGAACATCTTCTATCTTATCAAAGAATCTTGCGTTAGCTTCTATTGTACTCTCTTTTAAGTCAACTAAATGAGTTCCTCTTTCAAAGTTTATAGTTGGTTCATTAAATCCTATATGAGCATTGTGACCTATACCTAAAACTTGTATATCTATACCACCAGATTCCTTTATAAAGTTATCGTATCGGCTACATTCCGCTTCTATATCTTTAACCATACCATTTGGTACATGTATATTTTCTTTTTTAACATTTATATGATTAAATAAATTTTCATGCATGAAATAATGATAACTTTGGTCATTAGTTATAGGTAATTGATAGTATTCATCTAAATTAAATGTAGTTACTTCACTAAAATCTATAACTTTATTTTTATACATACTTACTAATTCTTTATACATACCCATAGGAGTACTTCCTGTTGCTAATCCTAAAACCGAATTTGGCTTTAATGTAACTTGGCTTAATATCATTTGTGCTGCTTTTTTGCTCATTTCTTCATAGTTCTTACATACTAATATTCTCATGTTTTTCCCCCTATATATTATTTTTTAAATATAACGTTTCCTTTGTTTATAGTCATACAGCAATTTATATTTTCATCAAATATAGCTATATCTGCATCTTTTCCAATTTCTATACTTCCTTTAGTTTTATCAACACCTATTGATTTAGCTGGATTTAATGAAGCAAGCTTTACAACTTTTCTTACATCTAAATCAGTATTGTTTAGGAAATTATATACCATTTTATTAAGTGGCATTACACTTCCTGCTAAAGACCCACTTTCAAGTCTTGCTTGACTATCTTTTACTATGACTTTTTGACCACCTAAAGAATATTCTCCATCTTCAAGTCCACCAGCTTCTATAGAATCTGTTATAAGTATTATTTTATCTTCACCTTTATTGTCTAATATAAACTGGAATAAATCTGTAGTTATATGAATTGTATCTGCTATTATCTCACAGTATGCATTACTTGTAAGAGCAGCACCTACTACACCAGGGTTTCTATGATTAAGAGGTGTCATACCATTAAACATATGAGTTATATTTCTAGCTCCTAAATTTATAGCATCCATAGCTTGTTTATATGTCGACTTGCTATGTCCTATTGATAATGCTATATCTGTATTTCTAACTACTTCTTTAGTAAATTCATAATTTTCATCATTTTCTGGAGCATAAGTTATTACCTTGATTACATCTTTATACTTTTTAATAAACTCATAGCTTGGGTTTGCTATAAATTCTTCATTTTGAGCACCTTTATATTTTTGGTGTATAAATGGACCTTCTAAATGAGCGCCTAATATTTCTGCTCTGCCTTCTCCACTTCCCATTAATCTTTCAACAACATCTAATGAATTATATATAGATTCCTTATCCATTGTCATAGTTGTTGGTAAGAATGATGTTACACCATATCTAGCAACAGATTTTGCTATAGTTGTAACTGATTCTTCAGCTGCATCCATTGTATCTTTTCCCATATTTCCATGAATATGTATATCTATAAATCCTGGAGATACAAATTGTCCCTTAGCATCAATAATTTCACAACCTTCAGGTACATTATTACTTATATCTACTATCTTTTCATCAAATACTAATACTTTATCTTCTAGTATTTTATTTTCTAATATTATCTTCCCATTAACTATACATTTCATATCAATCACCTACTCACTTAATATTAATTCATATTGGAACTTATCACTTCTAAACACTGAAATAGTATATTCTATAGGTTCTTTGTTTATGTCGTATGAATTTCTTTGTATCTTAAGTGCTAATGAACCTTCTTCAGCTTCTAAAAGCCTGCATTCTTCTTTTGATAAAACTATTGGTTCTATGCTTTGGTTTGCTTTTGTAATTTTATGATTATATGTTTCATTTAGTATTTTATATAATGAATTATTATCAATCATACCTTTAGTAAAACCTTTGCATGAAGCTTCTGATAAATATACTGTTTCTATAGCAAATGGCTCTCCATCTGTATATCTTAATCTAACAATTTTATATATATTAGTTTTATCATCTCTTATTCCTAATTTTCTTTTTATTAGTTCACTTGGAATTTCCATCTCGAAGGAAAGTATATCAGTCCTTATATCTATTCCCTTTTCTTTCATTACATCTGTAAATCCTCTTATATTTGAGAATTGGTATTTTTTTTTATTTTTTGCCACAAATGTACCCCTACCTTGAACTCTATAAAGTAAACCTTCTGAAACTAATGTAGATATTGCTTTATTTACTGTCATTCTACTAACATCTTGCATGCTACATAGTTCTCTTTCGGCAGTTATAGAATCACCTTCTTTTAACTCTCCTTCTTCTATCATTTTTCTTATTATAGAACTAAGTTGAGTGTGTATAGGTACTGTACTATTTTTATTTACCTTATCCATTTGTTCATTACCTCTTTATAATTGGTATATACCAATTATACATTATTTTATCTATTTTTATCAATACTTTCCTTGAATTCTTAACAAAATTTTTGTGTATAATATATTTCTTATATATGGTATTATATTAAATTATAACTAAGTAATAATAACAACTAAGGAGATGATATAAATTGATAAAAATAGGTGATTTTAATACACTTGAAGTAAAAAGAAAAACTGACTTCGGATATTTCTTAGACGCTAAAACTGGAAACACTAAAGACGATGTATTACTTCATAATAGATTATTAGGTAAAAATAAAATTGAAGTTGGTCAACAAGTTAATGCTTTCATATATAAAGATTCTGAAGGTAGACCTTCTGCAACTTTAATAGCGCCTAAAGCTAAAGTCGGTGATGTAGCTTATCTAAAGGTAGTTGCTCATACACAAATAGGTAGTTTTATAGATGTAGGTCTTCAAAAAGACATATTAGTACCTTTCAGTGCTAAAACTTATGAACTTGAAAAAGGTTCTAGATACCCATTCTACATTTACCTAGATAAGTCAGGAAGAATAGCTGCAACTACTGATATAAACGAACATCTTACAACAGACCATGAATACAATATAGGTGATAGTGTAACTGGTGTAGTTTACGGGTTCCAAACTAATAACTCTGCTATGATTTGTGTAGATAACAAATATGCAGGTGTTATACTTCATAACGAATACTTCACTGAATTAAAAATAGGTGATGAATTAAACTTAAACGTTATAAAAATATACGAAGATGGTAAATTAGGGCTTACTCCTAGAGCGGGAAGAAAAGATGAACTAGATTCTCTGGAAAGTTCAATCATGAGTTATCTAGAAGGTTCTGATGGTCATATGAGATTTAATGATAAATCAACACCTGAAGAAATCTCTACTGTTTTTAATAGCAGTAAAAAGAACTTCAAGCGTGCCCTTGGTGTTTTAATGAAAAAAGGATTAATAACTCAAGATGAAAATGGAACTTCTATAAAGTAGTTCGTCCACACGTGACTCAAAGTACACGTGACTCAAAGTAGTTCTCCCACGCAGTGGCTCAAAAAAGACTAGTCTAATGACTAGTCTTTTTTATTTTATAATTAATTTCCTATTCTTTCATATAAATCTATGAACTCTTCAGCTAATTGTTGGAAATTCATAGCATTCATAAGATGATCTTGTGCATGAACTAATATAACACTCATCTCTGTTTTATTTCCACTTGCTTCATTTTGTATTAATTCAGTTTGGAATCTATGAGCTACAACCATACCTTCTTTAGATTTAGCTATATTTTCTCTAGCTGCTTCTATATTTCCAGCTTTAGCCTCTCTTATAGCTTCAAAAGCTAATCCTTTAGCATCTCCTGCATGAGCTATAATATTAAATGATATTTCAATTATTTTTTCATCCATTATAAATTTCCTCCTTATGTTATCTATTAAACTGTGGTAAATATTCTTTATGTGCTTCTAACATTTCGTCTAATAATACCTTAGCAGTATCATCAGATGGTATTAATGGATTTATAGAAAGTGCAAGAAGCGCTGTATCATAATCTCCATATACAGCAGCTTTTGCTGCTAATAATTCAAATGATTTTATCTCACTAACTAATCCATGAACAGCTTCAGGTAAGTAACCTATTGATAAAGGCTTTGGACCATTTTTAGTGATAACACTACTTACTTCTACACTTTGATCATCTTTAAAATCTCTTATAGCTCCATTATTTAAGGTATTTACTACTTGTATATCACCCTTGTCGTTATATATAGAACTTATTAAGTTACATGCTGCATCACTATAGTATGCCCCACCTCTTTTTTCTAATTGAGGAGGTTTTACATCTAAATTTTCATCTTTATATAATTCAAATAGTTGATCTTCTAATTCTTTAACTACTTGACCTCTAGCTTTTCCTTTTGAGAACTCATGAAGTTCTTCTTCTAACATCTCTTTAGATTTGTAGTAGTATCTATGATAAGGACAAGGTATTACTCCTAAAGCTTTAACAAATTCAGGATTAAAATCTATAGCTTTAATATTTTGCATAGATATTTTTGAATTTGTAAATTTCTCTATAGCTTCCTCTGTCACATCTATACCATCTAAAGATACATTTAGACCATAAACCATATGGTTAAGCCCTGCAAAGTCCATATGAATTCTTTCATGTTCAACTTCAAATTCCTTTGCTATACCATTTCTCATACCTATAGGTACATTACATAAACCTATATAGTTTTTAAAATTAGTGTATCTAAATACAGCTTCAGTTATTATACCTGTTGGATTTGTAAAGTTTATAAGCCATGCATTTGGACATAATTCTTGAATATCTTTAACTATATCTAATACTACAGGAACTGTTCTTAAAGCTTTGAAAAGCCCTCCTGCACCATTAGTTTCTTGACCTATTATCCCATGAGATAAAGGAATACTTTCATCCTTTATTCTAGCATCTAATAACCCAACTCTTAATTGAGTTGTTACAAAGTCAGCATCTTTTAAAGCTTCTCTTCTATCTAATGTTAAATGTACATCTATATCTAATCCTGCTTTTTTTACCATTCTTTTTGCAAGATTTCCAACTATATTAAGTTTTTCTTTTCCTTCTTCTATATCCACTAACCAAATTTCGCTTAGAGGAAGTTCTTCACATCTTTTTATAAAACCTTCTATAAGTTCCGGTGTGTAACTAGACCCACCGCCTATAGTTACTATCTTCAGTCCTTTTTTCATAAATGTCTACCACCTTATCTATAGATTATTAATTTGCGTTTTGTTTATCTAATTTTTTCTTTGCCATTCTTTCATCAGCTGCAACGAATGGTAAGTAAATACCTATAGATATTAATAAGTTTACTGCTGCTAATGCTCCACCTGTCCAGTGACCTGTAGCCATTAATCCTCCCATTATTGGTGGTGTAACCCATGGTATTTTAGACATTATTACTGGATGAACTAATCCTGATGATATTGCAAAATACGAAAGTGCTGCACATATAATCGGCGCTAGTACAAATGGTATTGCATACATTGGATTTAATACTATTGGTAAACCAAATATCATAGGTTCACTTATATTGAATAATGATGGTGGTCCACCTAAAGCTATCATTTCTTTACGTCTTCTACCTGCTATTAATAATGCTATTATAAGACCAAGTATCATACCTGATCCACCTAAGTATACGAATGCATCAAGGAATGCTCCTGCAAATACATTGTATCCTTCTGTAGCTCCTGCTGCTGCTAAAGCTTCATTGTGTCCTCCTAATTGAAGTAATATTGGCTCAACAACTGGTAAAGCTATATTTGAACCATGAAGTCCAAATATCCAAAGTACATGAATAAATAATACTACTACTATTGCTCCTATAAATGAATCAGCTACTCCTACTAATGGCATTGATAAATATTTTGATAATAAATCATTTAGGTATAATCCACCTGAGAATTTATTAATAAATATCCCTATAATACCCATTATAAATAATGTTATTACTCCTGGTAATAATTTTGCAAATGATCTTGAAACTGCTGGTGGTACACTATCAGGCATCTTAATTGTTAACCATGATACTTTTGATAATTTAACGTATAATTCAGTTGCTATTATTGCTACTATAATTGCTGTAAATAATGCATCAGTTGATATATATCCCTTCGGAATGAATCCCCATCCTTCAGCTACAACTGCTCCAGCTTCATCCACTACCTTAGCTACTTGAGGAGCTAATAATAAGAATGAGCTTAAAGATATAAGTCCTGCTTGTAATTCATTTTCGTTATATGATTTCGCTAAGAAATATGCTACTGAAACTGCTAAGAATAAAGCCATTGTGGCAATTGATGCCCACCATATATTTCCCCCTAGTGTAGTCCATCCTTCACCAAATATACTAGCCATCATATTTTTGTATGCTTGAACTGGTAAGTTATTAATAAGCGTTGCAAATGCACCAGCCATTGTTATAGGTATCATCGCAACGAATCCATCTCTTACTGCTACTAGATGTCTTTGTGATCCTATTTTTGCGGCTACTGGTACTAAGTATTTTTCCATAAAAGCCATTAGTTTTTCCATTACTATACCTGCCTTCCCTCATCTTATTTTTGTTTTAGGGTTTGGATAACATTTTCCTACCCCTTTGTATATAATTGTATTTCAAATGTATATACATTTCAACTGTTTTTTTTACATTTCAATATTTTTTTTGAAAGGCAGAGTAAAGTTAGCAATAGTTTCTATTTATTTTGGCACTGCATTTAACGTTAATGTGTATCCATAGTGATATGTATGAGAGTATTCAAATGCTTCACTATTTTGTAATTTACAT
Organism: Faecalimicrobium dakarense; assembly: GCF_000499525.1. Taxonomy (GTDB): domain Bacteria; phylum Bacillota; class Clostridia; order Peptostreptococcales; family Peptostreptococcaceae; genus Faecalimicrobium; species Faecalimicrobium dakarense. The sequence continues at coordinate 24,393 of NZ_HG529429.1, forward strand.
ACCTGAGCTATATATAATAAAGCTTGAGGACCATCTAATTCTAAAGCTTCTTCTGTTTCTGAATCAGACATAATCGCTGTTACTTCTCTTTCAGACATAGCTATTTTATATCCACAATCTTCCTCTACATATTTATATAAAGATCCATTACAACGTTCTTTGCTTAAATTAGGAAATAATTTTACAGGCATATATGTTACCATGTATGAAACTCTTTCATCGTCAGCAATTCTTACTCTTTTGATTTCCCATACATTATCATTTTCTTCTAGGTTTAACTTTTCTTTAAGTGTTTCATCAGCTTGGACAATATTAAGATCAAGTACTATATTAGAAACTTTATATCCTTTACTCTCCATCTCTCTTGTAAATCCACTTATTGTAGATATATTGTCATATATATTATTTCCTAGTACTATGCTACCTATTCCTCTTCTTCTTGCTATGTATCCTCCGTTAACTAAGTTATTAAGAGCTGATCTTACAGTCATTCTAGTTACATTAAATTTTTCTGTTAATTGTTTCTCAGATGGTATCAAGTCACCTTCTTGTAATTGTCCACTTTCTATTAGGTTCATTACGTAATTTTCAATATTTTTATAAATAGGTTCTTTCATTTCAATATTTTCCTCTCTCGTTTTTATTTTCTATATTTTATCTCTATAAAAATTCATATCACTATTTTCGACATTTATATCAAATATAAGCAATCGTCCTTTAATGCATAAAATTCTAATAATAAAAGTATATTATAATTTTATATAAATTTAAAGGCTAGCAAAATTATAGTAACTTTACTAGCCTTATTTTTAATTATATTTTATTAACTTTAGTGTCAATAGCCGCTCTTTTAACTGCATTTGAAACATTTTCAACTACATTTTGTTAAATGCATCTGGTAAAATATAATCTACTGATATTTCTTCTTCACTTATAGTATTTGCAATAGCATAAGCTGCTGCTATTTTCATTTCTTCATTTATTTCTTTAGCTCTAACATCTAATGCCCCTCTAAATATTCCAGGGAATGCTAATACATTATTAACTTGGTTTGGAAAATCTGAACGTCCTGTTCCAACTACTAATGCTCCACCTAATTTAGCTTCATCTGGCATTATCTCAGGAGTTGGGTTTGCCATAGCTAATACCATTGATTTATCATTCATAGTTTCTACCATTTCTTTATTTAACATATTTGGTCCTGAAACTCCAATAAAAATATCTTTTCCTTTTATTACTTCTTTTAGGCATCCTTTTTCATTATTTATATTAGTTTTATCTAGCATTTCTCTTTGTGCCCAATTTAAGTCATTCATGTTTTCTTCAAGTGCGCCTTGCTTGTTACAGAATATTACATTTTTTACATTCATACTTAATAATATCTTTCCTATTGCAATACCTGCAGCACCTGGACCATTTATTACTATTTCTAAATCTTCAATTTTTTTAGATGATAATTTAACATAGTTAATTACAGCAGCTGCTACAACTATTGCTGTACCATGTTGATCATCATGAAATACTGGTATATCTAATTCTTTCTTTAATCTATTTTCTATCTCAAAACATCTTGGAGAACTTATATCTTCTAGGTTTATTCCTCCAAATACAGGTTCTAATAATTTTACAGTCTTTACTATTTCCTCTACATCATTAGTTTTTAAGCATATTGGAAATGCATCAACATCTGCAAACTGCTTAAATAATATTGCCTTTCCCTCCATAACTGGGATAGATGCATGTGCTCCTATATCTCCAAGTCCAAGAACTGCACTTCCATCACTTACTACTGCAACAGTATTTCCTTTTGATGTATATTTATATGTATTATCTATATCTTTATGTATTTCTCTACAAGGCTCAGCTACACCTGGAGTGTATGCTGTAGATAAATCATCTCTAGTTTCTATTTTAACTTTACTTTCTACACTAATTTTACCTTTATTTTCTTCATGCATCTTAAGTGCTAATTGAGAATAATCCTTATTGTTTTTCATACATCTTTCTCCCTTTTTCATATATATTATTACCTTTAGTATCTATAGCTACAATTAATTGAAGATTTTCAACTTCTAATTTTCTTATAGCTTCTGCGTCTAAATCATCATAGGCTATTACTTCGCAAGATTTTATAGAATTTGATATATATGCACCAGCTCCACCGATAGCTATAAGGTAGATGGCATTATATTTTTTTATACCTTCTATAACTTCATTACTTCTTTTTCCCTTGCCTATCATTACCTTTAACCCTCTTTCTAAAAGAGGAATTGTTAAGTCATCCATTCTATAAGATGTTGTTGGCCCTGCAGATCCTATTACTTCTCCTGGTTTACTTGGTGTTGGCCCAACATAATATATTCCTTGGTCTTTAATATTAAATGGTAATTCTTTATCTTTATTTATACAATCTATTAGTCTTTTATGAGCAGCATCTCTAGCAGTGTATATAGTTCCACTTAAGCTTATTATATCTCCACAATTTAGTTTTTTTATTTCATCTTCTTTTATAGGCATACTTAAATTTATCATATTAACTCTCCTATATAATTATTTTTTATGTCTTGAAGCATGACAATTTATATTAACTACAACAGGTAAACCCGCTATATGTGTTGGATATGTTTCTATATTAATAGCTAGTGCAGTAGTATTTCCTCCTACACCTTGTGGTCCTATACCTAATTTATTAATTTCAGTTAATAACTCTCTTTCTAATATTTCTATATCTTTATTTTCATTATGCATCCCTATTTCTCTAAGTAAAGATTTTTTAGCTATTTGAGCGCATTTTTCTACCGTTCCACCTATTCCAACTCCTACAACTATTGGAGGACATGGATTTGGGCCAGCTTCTGAAACTGTATCTATTACAAATTCTTTTATTCCTTCTATCCCATCTGATGGTTTTAGCATTTTTAATTTACTCATATTTTCACTACCAAATCCCTTTGGTGCAAAATCTATTATTATTTTATCTCCCTTAATAATTTCATAGTGTATTATTGCAGGAGTATTATCTTTAGTATTTATTCTACTTAGTGGGTCCACAACAGACTTTCTTAAATATCCGTCTTTATATCCTTGTCTAACTCCCTCATTTATTGCATCTGTTATTGTATCTCCTTCGATAATTACATCACTTCCTAGTTTTACGAAAAATACAGCCATTCCAGTATCTTGGCATATAGGAGTTTTCTTTTCTTTTGCAATATTTGAATTATCTATTATTATATTTAATATGTTTTTTCCTAATTGACTTTCCTCTTTTTCTAGGTTTGACTTTAATGAATTTACTACATCATTTCCTAGATGAATATTTGCTTCTATACAGATTTCTTTTACTTTTTCCGTAATTTCATGAGATTCTATCACTCTCACTCGAACATCCCCCCATGCATTTAATTTTAATATTCGTCTATTTATACTTTACCATTTTTTGTTTTTTACTACAAGTTATAAAAATCAAATAAAAAAGAGTTAGCTTATTACTAACTCTTTTTTTATTTAATTATATCTATAAATTCACAATCAGTTATTTTTTGTAAGTCAATAGGATTTAATTGCACTTGATATCCTATTTTACCAGCACTTACTATAATTTGCTCTAAATCAGATGCAGTATCATTTACAAAAGTTTTATATTTCTTTTTCATTCCTACAGGAGAACATCCTCCTCTTATATACCCTGTAAACTTATTTATATCAGCTACATGTATCATTTCCACCTTTTTTTCTTTAGCTACATTTGCGGCTTTTTTAAGGTCTAAACTTTCGTTTACTGGTATTACGTATACATATATCTCCTTGCTATTACCTTGTGCTACTAATGTTTTGTAAACTTCTTTTTCATCTTTTCCTATTTGTTTAGCTACTTCAACTCCATCTACATGTTCTCCTTTTTTTACATCATAAGAAAACATGTTATAGCTTATTTTACTAGAGTCTAATATTCTCATAGCATTAGTTTTTACTTTAGACATAACTCCTCCTAGTGTATAACTTTAATTTTAAATTTTTAAATCCCTTTATTTATTATATCAAATTTTTAAATTATTCTTTTTATATTATTTTCATTATGATAGTTTTTAAATTTGTTTATAAATCAAAAAGATATTGATTAAATATCAATATCTTTTGATTTATATTTCTCTAGTATATTCTTTTAACCAAATTTTTTCTTCTTCATTTAGATATGGACTTATCTTATCATAAACGTTCTTATGGTAAGAATTTAAGTAATCTATTTCATCTTTTAGCATAATATCTTTATCTATAGCATCTAAATCTATAGGTGCAAATGTAACTACTTCAAAATCCATAAATTGACCATATTCATTTTTCTCAGCTTTTCTTACTACTATTTCATTCTCTATTCTTATACCATGAGAACCTTCTATATAAACTCCAGGTTCATTTGTAGTAACCATACCTTCTTCAAGTATACAGCTATCATCTCTATCTGCAACTACTCTCCATCTAAATCCATTAGGTGCTTCATGTACATTTAAAACAAATCCTATACCATGACCTGTTCCACATTTATAATCTATACCCAAATCCCAAAGTGGCCCTCTTGCAAGCATATCTAAATTATATCCTCTACATCCATATAAAAACTTAGCTTTTGATAATCTTATCATACCTCTAGCTACACTTGTAAAATGAGTTTTTACTTCTTTTGATATTTCTCCTAGTTCTATAGTTCTTGTTATATCTGTAGTTCCATCAAAATATTGTCCTCCAGAATCTACTAAGAATAAATCTTTTGGCTCTAATTTGTAGTTACTTTCTTCATTTGCGCTATAATGCATCATCGCTGCATGTTCTTTATATGCTGCAATAGTGTCAAAACTTGGCTCTATAAATTTATCTTGTTGTCTTCTAAAATCTTCTAATTTCTTAGTAGCACTTATTTCACTTATTTCTATTTTTCCTACATTATTTTTTAACCAATACATAAATTTAGTAAATGCTACACCATCTTTTATATGGCTATTCCTAATGTTTTCTAATTCTATTTCATTTTTTATAGCCTTAAACATTATAGTAGGATTAGTACCTTCTATTTTTTGAATATTACTAGAAATATTATTATATATTGCATAGTTTACCTTATTTGGATCAAGTAAAACAACCTCATTTTCATTTAATTCTTTTACAAATTCATAAATTGAATCATAAGGCTTTATAACTACATTTTCTTTACTTAATTCTTCTTTTATCTCATTATTAAGTTTACTATCATCAACAAATAAGTAAACATTATTCAAACCTATAACTGCATATGAAAGTACAACAGGATTTGATTTTACATCTCCTCCTCTTATATTAAATAACCAAGCTATATCATCTAATGTAGTGATTATATGAGTTGTTGCATTCTTTTCTTTCATAACTTCTCTTACTCTAGATAATTTTTCACTAAAGCTTGCACCGCTATATTCTGTTCCTAATAAAAATGCTGGTTTACTAGGTAAAGCATATCTATCTTCCCATATACTATCTATTAAATCATAAGAGTACTCTATTGATACATTTTTAAATTCTAGCTTCTTAGCTAATTTTTCCCCTTCTTTAGTACATATTACTTTACCATCAAATCCTAATTTAGAATCATTTGGCATTTTATCTACTAAGTACTCTTCTACTGTTGGTACATCTTCTTCTCCCATTTTAAATAATTTTATATCACTATTTTTTAATTGGTTTTCAGCTTGTATAAAATATCTTCCATCTGTCCATAAACCTGCTTCTTCTTGAGTCACTACAACAGTTCCAGCAGACCCTGTAAATCCTGATATAAATTCTCTACTTTTAAAATAATCGCCTACATATTCACTTTGATGATAATCTGAAGATGGTATTATGTAAGCAAAAATGTTTTTTTCTTTCATTATATTTCTTAATTTATTAATTCTTTCTTTTATCATAATTACTGCCTCCTTATAATAAAAATCTTACCCTACAATAATTATTGTATATTATAACCTAAACAATACATAGTCTTAAACCTTTAATTTATATATCTACATATATCTTCTTTATTAATGCTACTGGAATTATCCAATGTAGCCTTTATTTCAATAGGCCTATTTCCTAATATGAATATTTTATCTCCTAAATATAATGCTTCATCAATGTCATGAGTTACAAGTATTACTGTTCTCTTTTCTATTTTTAGTATATCATTAAAATTATCTATTATAATTTTCTTATTTGATATATCAATAGACTTAAATGGCTCATCCATTATAATAATATTAGAAGGACAAATTAATCCCCTTGCAATATTTACTCTCTGTCTTATTCCTCCGCTAAGCATTTGAGGATAGTAATTTTTATAATCATAAATTCCTACTAAACTTAAGTATTTATGTATCTCTTTATCTAATTCATGTTTTTTATAATAGCTTTTAGCTATTAATCTAATATTTTCTTCAACTGTTAACCAATCAATTAATCTATCATCTTGAAATATATAGCTTATCCCAAACTTTTCTAATGTTTCAAACTTACTACTATCATTTTTAATAATTCCACTTATAATATTTAAAAGTGTACTTTTTCCACATCCTGATTTTCCAAGAATACAATTTACTTTGTTTTTATAAAATTTCATATTAAAATCTTTAAATATTACATTTTCATTATAACTTTTATTTATATTATTAATTTCAAGTATCATCTCTTCCATATAAAAGTTCTCCTTAATAATACTTTTTGAAATATATCTAAAATTATAGAGATTAATAGTATTATTACAATCCATGCAAATATCCCTGATGTATTAAAATTAATTTTTTCGACTTGTATCATAGTTCCAATTCCATATGTTGGTTGGCCATATACTTCTCCTGCTATAACTACTTTTAAAGCTAATGAAAATGTTGATATTAAAATTGGCATTAAACTATATTTTATAGATGGCAAATATAATTTTAATATTTTATCATTCATTTTTATTTTATATACTTCACTCATTTCAAGTAACTTTTTATCTATATTTAACATTGCTCCTAATACAGCATCATATAGTATTGGTACCACTATTGAAAATCCAACTATAAATGGCGCTTTATCTTTGTTAAACCAAATCAACACAAGTAAAACCAGTATCATAGTAGGTATAGATTCTAGAATTTTACTTATTGGTATAAAAAATTTCTAATAAATTTATTACTATATGATAATATTCCTATAGTAATCGCTAAAACTAATGCAAGCAAAAAGCTACACAAACTTCTTCCTATGGAATAAGCCATATCTAAGTAAAATCTTTGAGATAAAATTATTTCTTTCATGCTATTTAATGTTTGATTTATAGTAGGTAGATATATTTCATTGTTTATTAATTTAGATATAATTTGCCATAAAAATAATAGGAGAATACATGAAAGTGCTATCTCCACTTTGTCTTTATTTTTAGAATTATTTAGAAATGAAGTATATACCTTCATCTGGTAACTTCCCTCCCACAGATTTAGAATCAAAATCAAACAGCTTTTTATAATAATCATTATAGTCGTCAGTCATATCTTTAATAGGAACAAATTTCAAATTAGCTCTTTCCATAGCTTTTCCTATAATAGTTGATTCAATGGAAATTCCTATTTCCTTAGCATATTCCCCTACTTTATCTGAATTTGTATTAGCCCATTTTACACTATCTGATATTTGATTTATAAATGAATCTACAAACTCTTTATTTTCTTTAGCAAAATCAGTTTTTACTATTATTGTAGACTGCGGATATCCTTCCTTAGAGTTATTAATTTCTTTCCATTCATCATTTAAACTTTTTATTATTTTTATTTTTTTATTTGTGTTTAGTAATCCTGTTAATGCTGGTTCTGGAATGAATGCTGTACTAAGTTTATTCGTTGCTAAAATTGGAACTAATTCATTTACTGAATTAACATAACTAAAATTTATTTTTTCTAAATCTACACCTCTATCTTTTAAAATAGCCTGAGCAGTTATATCTGGCGTTAGGCCTTTGCCTGTATTTCCAACTTCACATTCTTCTAAATCTTTTAGCTCCTTAATATCTTCTATAGATACTAAATAAAATGAACCCATACCCACAGTTCCGGCTATTTGATAGTTAGATGTTTTATTATAAGCTATAGCTGCCATGTTTGATGGTACTATGGCTATATCAACATCTTCTTTCATAACTGATGTTGATAATGATTCTGGAGTTTTTTCTATTGTATATTTAGTATCATATCCTTCTTTTATTTTTATATCTTCATTTATTAATTTAGCTAGTGCTATTGACGGTAATCCATCAGGGGCAGATATTTTTATTTCCTTATTATCTAATTTACCCTCTGAGTTAGTCATATCTTTAGATGTTTGACTACATCCCATTAGCAATATAGAACTCATCACTACTGACAGTAAAATACTTATTCTTCTTTTCATTTTCGCTTACCCCCTAAAAATTATACTAAACTAATAATTTCTTCTATTTCTATAAATATTCCTTCTTTATATAAATAATAAAAATCTTGCTTAGCTAATATCGCCAACGACCTACAAACCAGATAAAATATAATTTCCTTATATTAAAAAAGAACTTATATGCAAATTACATATAAGTTCTTTCTATTATTTTATATAAACGGATTATAAAATCTTGACCCATTTATTTTTACCATATATATAGATATAATTAATATAATCATTAAAAATATTATTGCAATATAGTCTTGTTTTTCAAATTTTCTCATACTATACCATGTACGCTTTTTGCCATTTCCAAATGCTCTTAATTCCATAGCTAAACTTATTTTATCTATTCTCTCTAAACTTGAAAATATTAAAGGAATTAATATAGCCGATGAATTTTTTATTCTTTTTATTAACTTTTCATTTCTAGATAAGTCTATTCCTCTTGCCTGCTGAGCAAATGATATATCCTTATAATCTCTTTGAACATCTGGTATATATCTTAAAGCAATTGATACAGTATATGCTGCTTTATAATTTATTCCTATTTTATTTAAAGATGCTGCAAACTCACTAGGTTCTGTAGTAAGTATAAATAAAAGAGCCATTGGAATTGTAGAAAAATACTTAAGTACTACATTTAGTTCATAAAATAATTGCTCTTTTGTTAATGTATATGGACCTAGTATATTAAATATATCATGTCTAGTACCATATATATCTACTCCTTGATATGGAGCAAATATAAATATCATAATTGCATTTAAAACTAAGAAAAATAGTATGAAGTAAAGTACAAAAGATACCTCTTTAAATTCTATCTTAGATACCTTAAATGTAATTAATCCTATTATAAAAAATCCTAATAAAACTCTTGTATCATATGTTATCATAGCAGCAATTGTCCAAATTAAAAAACATATTAATTTAGTAGCCCCTGTTAACTTATGAATAGGTGAGTCTTTCTTTATATATGACAACATTTCTGTATTCATATGTTTCTAACCCTCCTATCATATTCTATAAATCTATTTACAAATTCAACCGAATCTTCTATACCACATTTTATAGCAAGCTCATGTAGTGATGTTTCTTTTAAGTTTGCTTTTTTTATTATATCTTCATTAGTTAATATATTAGTAGCATTATCATCGGCTAATTTTTCACCTTCTGATAATACAATTACATTGTTAGTATACTCTAACATAAGATGCATATCATGAGTTACCATTATAACTGTAACTCCTTTTTTATTTAATTCAACTAGAAATTCCATTATTTCTGTATAATGTTTAAAATCTTGACCAGATGTAGGTTCATCTAAAATTATCACTTCTGGATTTAATACAAGTATTGATGCTATTGTTACTCTTTTCTTTTGACCGTAGCTAAGTGCTGAAATTGGCCAATTTCTATATCCATATAATCCACATGTTTTAAGTGTTTTATATACTTTTTCTTTAATTTTATCTTCTTTAATACCTTTTATTTTTAGTCCAAAAGCAACTTCATCAAATACCATTGTCTTAGATATCATTTGATTTGGATTTTGCATTACAAATCCTATCTTTTCTGAACGTTTTTTTATAGATTCATCTATTATATCTTTAGTATCAAATAGAATTCTCCCTGATACAGGCTTATAAAAACCACATATTAATTTTGATATAGTTGATTTTCCCGCACCATTTCTTCCAACTATACTTACCATATCTCCTTTATCTACTTTAAAAGAAAGATTTTTTAAAACTTGCTTTTCATTTCCATATGAAAAACTTACCTTGTCAAATTCTAAAATAGTATTAGTTTTAGGCTTTTGTATAGGTCTTTGAGCACTTTCATACCAAGTATTAATCTTATCCTTACAAGCATTAAAATCCAAAGTCTTTATACTAGAAGGCTTTAGTTTTGGATTTATATTACAATTTGCATATTTTAATGCTGTTATGTATAATGGTTCCCTTACTCCAACTTCTGATAATATATTACTTGAAAGAAGTTCATTAGGAGTAGTATCTGCTATGATTTCACCTTTATCCATTACTACAATTCTATCTACATCACAATGTAGAACATCTTCTAATCTATGCTCTATTATAACAATTGTCTTTTCTCCATTTTTTTTGAATGCTATCTATTAATTCTATAGCACTTTTACCTGTTGCTGGATCTAAACTTGCTAGTGGTTCGTCAAATAATAATACTTTAACTTCATCTACTGTTACTCCAGCTAAAGTAACTCTTTGCTTTTGCCCACCTGACAATTTATATGGAGATTCATTTATCTCTTTATCTATATCAACTAACTTTGCTGATTTCTCTACTTTTTCTATCATTTCATCTTGATCTACACAGTAATTTTCTAACTTAAAAGCTATATCTTCTCCTACTGTAAGACCTATAAATTGACTATCTGGATCCTGTAGTACCGTTCCTACAATTTTAGATAGTTCAAATATATTTTTAGTTTCTATATCTTCATTATTTATTTTTAATTGTCCTGTCATTTTTCCATCATAATAAAATGGAACTAATCCGTTAAGACAATGAGCTAATGTACTTTTTCCAGATCCTGATGGACCCACTATAAGAACTTTTTCACCTTCATATATAGTTAGATTTATATTTTTAAGAGTCGGCTCTGCTTGCACTCTATATTGAAAGTTAAAATCTTTAAACTCTATTATCTTTCTTTTCATCTAAGGTCTCCTTATTAAATTTTAATCTTCTACTCTTAAACTTCCACTCTTTATTTTCGTCTTAGAATAAGTTAATAATATTAAAGTACCTAGTATACCTATAGTTAACATATTAGATATACCACCTATCATACCTTGAATATAAACTTTATCAGCTGGTTCTACATATATAACTATATCTAATGTAGGTGCCACTAAAAACCATGCAATTACGTTTGCTATAACTTGCGTTATATTAAATAGTATTATTTGTTTAGTACCAAAAATTCCATCATTAATCTTTAATCTCTTCCATACTAATCCTATTATCAAACCAACTATTGCTGATGATATAACCCAGCTAAACCATGGCATTCCATAAAATACTAAATCCTTTAATCCATGCCCTATAAGTCCAATTAAAAATCCTGCTACTGGTCCATATAATATTGCCATTAATGCAAGATATGCATATGCAGTTTCTATATTAGTATTTGGTATACCAGTTGGTATAGACCCAAATCTACCTAATATCATAAATACTGCAGCTCCAATTCCTATAGCAACTATAGTTTTTATTGAAAATTTACTTTTATTCATACTTATACCTCTCTATTTTAGATGTATACATTTATATTTATTTAAATTAAACACAAATTTTAGTATAAACTTTACTAAAAAAAATGTCAATATGAGTCGATTATTTAGCCATTCTTCTACCTTTATTATTTGCGATATTCTTTTATGTATCCTTAACTTTTTAGCTAAATAAAAAGGCAGAGAAAAATCTCTGCCTAGTATATATTAGATATAGTTCTCTTTATAATTTTGATTTACATTAGTGCTTACTATTAATCAGATTCTGGGCAACATGAAAGTGTTGTACCAGCTGGACAGCATGCAGGTCCAAGTGAAGCAACTTGTAAGTCAAAGCAAAGTAATACTCTTGCTGTTGCTGCTAATGGTGATCCTGGTGCAGTTGTAATTACTACGGTATCTAATTGCGCTGCTGTAAATGCAGCTTCTTGATTTGGTGCTACTATAAGGTCAATACCATTTGATTGAACCCTAATACTTACCATTGATGATAAATTTCTAATTTTCACTGTAGCACGTGTAGCAGTCGGAACAGTTGAGTCGTAAACAACTAATGGAGTACTTGTAGCAGTTGATCTTATAGTAAATTGTTCCTTAACAAATCCATTGCAGCATTTACTTTCAATATCACAAATGTCTTCCTTTTTATCATCATGTTTATGATCATGTTCTGGTCTTTGTGAACATCCACAGTTACTACTTTTATACATATCATACATATTATATACATCTCCTTTTAATATAGGACAATTTTTTTGCCCTTAATATATAATATGATTTATATAAAACTTGGTTACACTAAAAACGACTTTTTTTTACTTTTTCCGACATTCTGTATTAAATACCATACACATACATAAAGGATATGAGTTTACCTCATATCCCTTTTATGATTATCTTTTTTCTTTTTTATAGGCTTAGCATTTTTAGAAAACTTTTTGCCTGCTTGGCTATTTCTATCGTTTCCTCTTCTATCTCTTGATTCATTATCTTTAGGATTATTCTTTCCTTTTGAGATTTTGTTATTTGATTTTTTTGAGTTATTATTTCTACTATTAGAGTTTGAGCTTCTATTACTATATCCTCTTTCTCCTCTAGGTTTTATTAAACATCTATGTCCAAGACCTATTAAATCTTCTCTTCCAGCTTCTACTAAAGCTTGATGAACTAAATCATAGTTTCTTGGAGCTCTATATTGAAGTAATGCTCTTTGCATTGCTTTTTCTTGTTTTGATTTTGGAACATATACTGGCTTCATTGTAAGTGGATCTATTCCTGTATAGAACATTGTAGTAGATAATGTTCCTGGCGTTGGATAGAAGTCCTGTACTTGTTCTGGTTGATACTGAGTATCTCTTAAATATTCCGCTAATTCAATTGCACTATTTAATGTCGAACCAGGATGACTTGACATTAAGTATGGTATTAAGTATTGTTTCTTACCTAACTGTTCATTTATAGCGAAGAACTTTTGTCTAAACTTATCATAAGTGTTACCTGCTGGCTTTTGCATATGATGTAGGACTTCTTCTGCAACGTGTTCTGGTGCAACTTTAAGTTGTCCACTAACGTGATGTTCTATTAATTCTCTAAGGAATTTATTATCTTTATCTGCCATAACATAATCGTATCTTATTCCTGAACGAACAAATACTTTCTTTATATTAGGAAGCTTTCTTAATCTTCTTAATAACTGTAAGTACTCACTATGATCTACAGTTAAATTTTTACAAGGTTCTGGGTGTAAACATTGTTTATGCTTACAAGCTCCCTTTGTAATTTGTTTTTTACACGCTTCTTTTCTAAAGTTTGCAGTAGGACCACCTACGTCATGTATATATCCTTTAAAGTCAGGAAGTGTAGTTATCCATTTTGCTTCATCTACTATAGATTCTTGACTTCTACTTTGCACCGCTCTACCTTGATGGAAAGTTATAGCGCAGAAAGCACAACTTCCAAAGCATCCTCTAGAACTTACTATACCAAATTTAACTTCTTCAATAGCTGGTATTCCTCCATCCTTTTTGTATATAGGATGATATGTCTTTTGATAAGGAAGTGCATATACCGCATCTAATTCTTCTCTATTTAAAGGTCTTTCTGGTTTATTTTGTACAACATATTTGTCTCCATGTTTTTGTACTATAGCTTTACCTCTGTATGGGTCTTGTTCATCATATTGAACCTTAAATGCTTCTACATACTTTATTTTATCATCACATACATCTTTATATGATGGTATTAATGTGTAGTCATCATATATTTCGTCTAAAGTATCTGCTATATAACATGTTCCATTTATATGTCTTATATATTTAGGATCAAATCCATCGTTAAGCGCATCTGCCACTTCTACGATTTGCTTTTCACTCATACCGTAAACTAATAAATCCGCTCCACTATCTATAAGCATCGACTTTCTTACTTTATCACTCCAATAGTCATAGTGAGCAAATCTTCTTAAACTAGCTTCTAAACCACCAATTACTATAGAGATATTTTTATATGCTTCTCTTATTTTATTACAATATACTATTGTAGCTCTATCTGGTCTAAGACCCATTTTAGCTCCTGGAGAATACATGTCTTTGTCTCTATGCTTTTTACTAACTGAATAGTGATTAACCATAGAGTCCATATTTCCACCGTTTACTAAAAATCCTAATCTTGGTCTTCCTAACTTCATAAAATCATCTGTAGTTTTCCAGTTAGGTTGTGCTATTATACCTACTTTATATCCTGCATTTTCTAATACTCTTGATATTATAGCTGTTCCAAAACTATGATGGTCAACATAAGCATCTCCCGTAACTATTATAAAATCTAGCTCGTCCCATCCTCTATCTATCATATCTTGCTTGCATATCGGTAAAAATTTATTTTCCATTTTATCACCTGCTTTTTATATCATTAAATTTATTATATCCTAATTAAATCCAAACGAAACTATAGTCTCTATTTTAAGCCTCTAAATTGTAATTATACCACAAAATATGATTTAATTCGTCATATTCTATAATTTATTTAAATAGTATTTTAAGGAATAAAATAATAAAAAAGCATGGATAAAATTCATGCTTTTTTATTATTTAAGATACTCTTTCATTATATATATAGTTTTTTATTTTATATTTACTCCATTCAAACTCAGTAAACATTGCTAAAGCAGTTATATTTATTGAAGTTGCTATAAATAATAATATATTTAATAAGTTAAACAATATATCAAATTTAAATACTGATAAAGCTCCTGCTACTACTAAAAGTGCTATATATAAAGTGTTTTTCTTTATATTTTCTTTTTCTATTAAATTATTTAAAAGAATATAAGCTCCTAATAATGTAGTCATTCCTGATAATATTATAAATATAAATAATATTGCAAATCCAAAACTTCCTGTCACGCTAATAACAGTTTCAAAATACGAAACTAATCTATACACCCCTACTTCAGAAAAAGTTATTATACCTTTATCAAGTCCATAAGATGCTATATAAGATGTAACTACTATAGAGACAACTACTAGTGTAGTAGTTAAAATTAACGAGATTGTTCCAGCCACTCTAGGGTTTGAATCTGATTTCATTGAAGCTAAAGCTAAAGTACCTAAACCTGGTTCAGCAATTTGTATAACTCTTTGCATTCCAAATATCAATCCTAGAGGAATTCCTAATATCATAGAAACAGGATTTTTAAATCCTATAATAACCCTTTCTATAAATACTGGAATATAGCTTGATGTCTTTGCTGCAAATAATCCAAAGAATATAAAGTATATAGTAATTGCTGCTAATATCATGCCTATCATACATTTTATGAATACATCTTGTCTATTTTTTAGTACTATAATCGTAATAATTCCTATTAATGGTATAACTATGTATAAATATCTTTGTAATTCACTAAGTTCAATACTAAATACTTTATCTAATGTTGTTATCATAATAGCCTCAATTCCACTAAATTGGATTCCACCTATTGCAAATACATATAGTAATATTAGTGCTACCATATAAACCTTTGCTGCACCTTTACATACAAATGCTTTAATATATTCTTTTGGCTCCATTCCTACAACTTTTGCTATTAAGGTCTCACAGTATGATATTGGTATTAATACAAATGATCCTAATAATGCCCAAATAGCAACCGCTTCTACATATATTTGACCACTTATTGCTAAATTACTTAAAGCACCTATAAAGCCTATTATTGTTCCAGTTCCCATCATAGCTCCCAATGCTACAGATGCTTGAGGAATTATATACTTTAAGTTTAGATTACTTTTTTTAGTTGTAAGAGATCTTATATTAAATATTACTTGAGCACAAATATAAATTCCAACTAATAATAGAAATGGAATAAATATAGGCCAAACTACATTAGATACTATTGTTGTAAATCGCTCTAAATATGATAGTATATTTTCCAAAGTGCGCCCCCCTTTATTAAATTATTTTAAATAAATACTACTCTATATTTAATTTTTAATATATACGATCTTTTTTAGTTCAAATTCAAACATTGTTTGTATTTAACCTATTTTTAGCTAATCCATAGAGTATTATATCACGTTAAATACTATCTTTCATCCCTAAAATACGATTTTTTAAAACAAATTATATTTTATTATTTAACCTATTTTTTAGAGATTTATTTGATTATTATTTAGATATATTCTAGCTTTATTTTTAACAAAAAAGAGTATAGACTTAGCCTATACTCTTCTTAAGTTATAATAAACAATTAAAAACTATTTTTTAAAAACTGTATTTCCTTCTTTTATGGTTTCTAAAACATTTATATTTTTTATTTCTGATACTTCAACTTCTAATGGGTTTTTATCAAGTATAACTAAGTCTGCTAATTTACCAGGCTCTATACTTCCTTTTATATCTTCTTCGAAGTATTGGTAAGCTCCGTTTATAGTTACAGCTTTTATAGCTTCTATAACAGGTATTCTTTGATGTTTTCCTAATACTCTTCCACTTTCTGTCATTCTAGTTACTGCAGTATGTATAGCAACTAATTGATTAGGCATCTTAACTGGTGGGTCTTGGTGTAGAGTAAACTTTATACCTTTTTCTAATGCCCAACCTATTGGAGATATATTTTGAGATCTTTCTGGTCCAAATACTTGGTCATGATGTAAGTCTCCCCAGAATGCTACGTGGTCATTAAAGAAAGTAGGTACAGCTCCAACAGCTATAACATCATCTAATTGATCTTTTCTTAAAGCTTGGCAATGAACCATAACCGGTCTTAATTCAGCACCATGTCCTGTTATTTCCATAGCCTTTTTATAGCATCTTAAGAATTGAGCACATGCCTCATCTCCATTTACGTGAACATGAACTTGTATATTTAAGTTTATACAATCAACAAAGTATTGAGTTACAACTTCGTCAGTTTGAGTTCCGTATCCGCAATAATCAGCAGGTTGTCCTTCAGGTACAACATGATAAGGTTCACTTAACCAAGCTGTAAATCCTTGAGGTGAACCATCTAGCCAAGTCTTACCTCCAGCTAACTTATAATGATTTTTGTACTCTCTCTTTGGAGTACATTCATCTGTCATAAGTTTAGTTGTTACTGGTTGAGTTGCTAACCCAACTATATCTATAATTAATTTACCTGTATTAGCACACGTATCTAGTATATGAGTATATCCATTAGCTATTTCAACAGAAGCATCTTGAGTAGTTGTTACACCTAAAGATGCATATACTTTTTGAACTCTTTCAACAGCTCTTAAAACATCTTCAAATCCTGGTGATATTACTACTTTTTTCTTTTCACTATCAAGTATAGCATTTTCTTCTAAAACTCCATTTGGTTCTTTAGAATCTGGAGATACAGTTCTTACAACTCCACCTTCTGGTACTATATAATCATCTCCTACATATCCATATAACTCTAAAGCCTTTGAGTTAACAGATGCTAAATGTCCAGATGCATGAGATACAGTTATAGGTATATCTTTGCTTACTGAATCTAAATCAAATTTTGTAGGATGTTGACCGTCTTCAAATTTCGTATTGTCGTATCCGAATCCTATTAACCATTTATCTCCTTGTGGAGGATTTTCCTCTAATTCTTTCTTTAATTTATCTAATAATTCTTCTCTTGAAGTAACATCTCCTAAAGTGACTATCATTAAAGTTTGAGCTGTGGCTACTATATGCCCATGAGGATCTATAAATCCAGGAAGTATAGTTTTTCCTTCAAGATCAACTAAATTAACGTTTTCATCTTTTAAGGATAGAATTTCTTCATTGTTTCCAACTTTAGATATTTTTCCATTTTCAACTAAAACCGCTTCTGCTATTGTGTTGTTATTATCTACCGTAACAACTTTACCATTAAAATAAATAGTCTTTTGCATAATACTGTCTCCTTAGTTCTATAATTAATTTGAGAGCACCTATTAGAAGATGCTCTCTATATATTAAGATACTTTCTTATCTTCTAATGAATTTTCTAACTTATGCTCTTGCCATTTCTTTAAACTGAATATTAATAACGCAGTTACGTTTATTCCAGAAAGAACGAATAGTAATAAGTCAACAGCTTCAAATACTACATTAGCTCCAAATACTGCTAATGTTCCAGCAGCTATTATTAATGCTAAGTATATAGCTATGTTTTTGTTTATTGGATTTTGTTTGAATAACTTTGTCATATAGTAGTACGATCCAAGTATTGTAGTTAAAGCTGATAATACTGTAAATACACATAATACTACTAATCCAAATGTTCCTGTTACTGCTTCTGCAGTTGCAAAGTATTGAGATAATCTAGTGACAGCATCCGCTGGAAATTCTATTATTCCATTGTTTAAT
This sequence comes from Faecalimicrobium dakarense, assembly GCF_000499525.1. GTDB lineage: Bacteria > Bacillota > Clostridia > Peptostreptococcales > Peptostreptococcaceae > Faecalimicrobium > Faecalimicrobium dakarense. Next base: position 42,968 of record NZ_HG529429.1, read on the forward strand.
CCATAAGATGCTATATAAGAAGTAACTACTATAGATACTACAACTGTAACTACTGTAGGTATTAAAGATATCATAGCTGCTTCTCTTGGCTTAGAATCTGATTCTTGAGCAGCCATAGCTAATGCTCCTAAACCTGTTTCAGCTGTTTGTATTATCTTTTGCATTCCTAATACAAATCCTAATACTATACCAGCAAATCCATTAACTGGATTAGTCATACCTTGAATTATTCCTTCAACATAAGTAGGTATATATCCTGAAGTTTTTATAACGAACATTGTGAAGAATATGAAATATCCTGCAACAGCTGTTCCTATCATGTAAGTCATAGCTCCCATGAATAACTCATGCTTTTTAGATAATACTAATGCAGCAACTACAGCTATTACTGGTACTACTATAAACATATATCTTTGAACTAAACTAAGTTCCATACCAAATTTATCAAATACTATGGCAGAAACTGAGTCTATACCACTAAACTGGAATCCTCCGAACCCAAATACAGCTAATGCTACGAAACATACTGCATATAATAAACCAAGCTTTGGTGATATTAATGATGATATATACTCTTTTGGAGTTTTACCCATTATTTTAGAGTTTAATGTTTCTGCATAAGAAACTGGGACCATTATACATGCTCCTATTAAAGCCCATATAGCCATTGCTTCTATGTTTCTTTCTCCTGATGCAGCTAATTTTGATAATGCACCTAAAACACCTATTATTGCTCCTGTACCTATCATTGCTCCTAATGATATAGATGCTGGACCTATAACATTCTTTATTTGTAACTTAGCAGGCGTTGTAGCCTTCTTTTGAATCATAAATATCGTTCTTATAGACATCATTGCACCAGTTATTAATATAAATGGTAAGAATACTGGCCATATCATATCCGATATTTTAGTTATTACAGCTTCTAATTGATGTAACATTTTCCCTTGACTCCTTTTCTTTAGCTTTATTAGCTTTGATGAATTAATAAAATATAAAAAAATAGCTAAATAATATTTTTATTATATTTCTTCTAGCTCTTAATTACATAAACCACTTTATTACACTTACAAATAAATCAATTTTATTTTCATAAATAAAATCAATTTATTTGTCTGAACATGTAATTTCATAACTTAAAGTGCCTATTTACGATTAGAAGTTTATCAATTCACATCGATAAAAGTCAACGGAGTATTTTTCGCAATAATTTTTTTTTCAATAAATTCAATTTTACTATTCAATTGTTCGGTTAAATTTCTCATTTATTAGTTTTGCATATATTCGAGTTTTTGATATTCTATCTATAACTTCATCTTTATCCTCTATAACAACATCTTTTCTCTCATTCCAAAGTTTATCAAACACGTTGCTACAAATATCTCCAAATTCATTATTCTTTATTATAGCGTAGTCATTTATATCTTGAGTTGGATGTACCTTTGTAAACTTTATCGTCTTAGATAAATATAAAGATGGTGCTTTATTATGTCTAAACTCTTCTACAAAATTCCCTCCAACGAGCTTTATATTTATTTTGTCAGATTCATGTAAGATTCTTTCTATATACTCTATATGTCTTTCTCTTTGCTCAAAGCTTAAAGTAATTGGTATGTTAAAGAAGTTCATTTTTCCTGTAGATATATAGTCTCTTAGCTCTGATTCATAAATAAGTATTTTTATTTCTGAGCTATAAGTTACATTTTGAAGGAATAAATTTATTTTTTGTAATTCATCTATAATTTCTGTATTATCACCAAAGATTTGTCTCCCAATCTCCATAAATAAATCTCCTGGCATCAATAATTCATTTATAGAGCCCATTAGCCACCTTAAACCACTTCCCATTATGTATTGAACATATTTTTGATTCTTTATTATGGATAATGAATCTAACCTTTCGAACATCTTTTTACCTCTATTTTTAAGTATATCTTCTAAACTATAATACATATCATCTACAACTTCTTTTTCCTTTGACATGTTAGTAAGTAAACATCTTTTATCCTTTGTAAATAAAGCACTATGAAATATATTATCTTTTATTACTGATAATATAGATCCTGATTCTACTTCACAATTATATATTTCAAAATCCATTTCTGGATGAGCTATAACCATATTTATAGTCAATATGGTATTAAATATAGAATCTTCATTCATGTCATCAAATCCCATAAGAAATCTTACCCTTACTTCATTTTCATCTTGTAACTCAGATAACGCTTGCTTCATAGCCGATATAGATCTTTTATCATCATTATTTATATGGTATAGATTGGCTGATATAATCATATCCAATTTTCCTGATTTGCTTAAAAATAACTCTGCATCATTTGTTAAATACTGTTTTCTAAGACTCGGATTAATATGAGTTGCACTATTATAATTATCCTCTGATCGAGTACCTTTATATATATTTATGTTCTTTACTTCAGCTGTAGCCATATATGCACTTTTTAAACTTCTATCTATATATTGAACTAATACCTCATCATTACATATCTCCTTTCCTAACTCAAAGTAATCTAGTAGACCTTGCTTTGACTTTTCACTTAATGAACTTACTATAAATCTTGCTGTAGTTTTACAGATTTCTGAAATATTTTTTTGACTTGGTAAGTTTTTTGTATTAATCCATTTACTAATATATGATATGTCATACCCTAGTTCTTTAGCTAGCGTTCCTTTTTTCTGATTTGATAAATATAATAATTTTTCTAATAATTGCCCAAACGTTGTACTATTCATATAAATACCTCTCTCCATATGTTTTTTATGTTATTTATAATTGCTTTTTTATTTTATAAACTCGTTGATATATTATATATTAAAATCATAAGCTAAATTTATTTGATTTTTTTTTGATTTTTTTGAAATTATTTTATTTTTTATTCAAATTACTTCAGCCACTTTCCCTTCATTCAATCTATAGGTGTATGTTATCCTATAATTGTTCAAAATATTTCTTTTAATAGGTGCCTATTTACAAAACACAAATTAAAAGGAGAAATCATTATGAGTACTTTAAATCAAAGTAAAAAGAAATTTGCAACTGGTTGGTTAATAGTTGTTGCATGTATGCTTATACAAGCTATACCATTTGGTGTCGCAGCAAACATACAACCTCAATTCATGAGTTATGTTATGAAGGATCACGGGTTTACACTTGCTGGATTCTCTTTAATATTTACATTAGGTACTGTAGTATCTGCTATAGCTTCACCTATAATAGGTATGATGTTTAACAAGATAAATGCAAAAGTTATGTATTTATTAGGATGTATACTTTCTGGTGGAGGATTCTTAGCATTCTCTATGTGTCAAGAATTATGGCAATTCTATTTAGTTGCTGGTATAGTTCAAGTTGGTACTGCGGCTATATCTTCAATAGGTGTTCCACTTTTAATAAACGGATGGTTCGATGAATTATCTAAAGGTAAAGCTATGGGTCTTGCTTTCGCTGGTGGGTCTATAGGTAATATATTCCTTCAACAAATGACTGCTTTCTCATTAGCTAGTAACGGAGCTAGTAAGTCTTATATGTTGTTTGGTGCTTTATCACTAATAGTAGGTATACCTGTTACTTTATTATTCTTAAGAATGCCTAAGAATGATAGCGAAATAGTTAGAGGTTCTAAAAAAGTAGACGGAAAAGAAGGAAGTTCTAAAAGTGCAGTTTCAGTAGACTGGGGATATTCATTTAAAGAAGCTAAAAATGTTAAGTTTTTCTGGTTATTCGGATTTGGTTTATTCTTCTTAGGAATGTATGTATCTGCTTTAGCAGTACAATATCCAGCATACTTAAAAGTACATTTAAAATTAGCTCCTGTTATAGTTGGTTCTGTTGGATCAATATTTGCTTTATTCTCTTTAGGTGGAAACTTATTCGGTGGAATAATATTTGATAAATTAGGTGTAACTAAAGGTCTTATGGTAGCCTCTGTATTAGCATTTGTTTCATGTGTAGCTTTAATATTTGCTGGTAATATACCTCAACTTGCATTCGTATTTGCTGCACTAAAAGGTTTATCAGTATTCGCTTACATGATGGGACCTTCTTTACTTACAGGTTCATTTTTCGGTAAAAAAGATTTCGGTGCTATATTGGGTGTAGTTCAAATATTCTTTGCTATAGGATTTGCTGCTGGTTCATCAGTATTCGGAGCTTTAGTTGATAATTTAGGATACGGTTTTGCTTGGTCAGCTATATTAGTATTCATCGTAATATGCTACGGTTCATTAATAGTAGCTTCTATAGGTATGGCGAAATTAAATAAAGAAAGAATATCAAAGTTAGAACTTGAAGCTAAAAAAGTTGGATAAATTTTATATAAAAAAAATGATATCTGTATCATACAGATATCATTTTTATTTTAACTTTTATTAATTTTAATATCTTGTATCTCATCTATAGATACTGGCTTTGAATAAATGTATCCTTGTATATAAAATTTATCATTTTTTATTCTTTTTATAGCATCCCTTTGCGATATTTTTTCAACACCCTCTGCTATTATAGTTTTTCCCATAATTATAGTTAACTGTGAAAGAAAATTCATTATTAATTTTCTCACTTCAGAGCCTTCCATACCATCTATAAAATATTTATCCAATTTTATTATATCAAAATCAAGTTTTTCTAATATATCTAAATTAGAATACTCAACTCCAAAATCATCTATTGCAATCATAAATCCTGCTTCTTTTAAATTTTTTATAGATTTTTGTATTTTTTCTAGGTCATTTATACCTACTTTTTCTATAATTTCTAGACAAATTTTATCTTTTCCTATTTTACTACTCAATAAACAATTTATGATTTCATTAATAAATTTTTCATTTTCAATTTCTTTTAATGATACATTCATCGATATATAAAAATTATCACTTATCATATTATTTGATTTTTTTACTAAATCATACTCTTTAATAACTCTTTTAAGTACCCATATAGAAATATCAAATAGCATATCATTTTCTTCGATTTCTTTTATAAACAAATATGGAGGCACTATACCTATCTTTCTATCTCTTAACCTTAATAATGCTTCAAATCCAACTATATTATTTTTTTTAGGATTTACTATCGGTTGATAAAATAGTAAATATTCATTATTATTCATTCGTTCTTTAATATTAATTTTAATTTTTTTCTTCTTAATCTTTGGGCGTAGATAAATACACACTATGAATATAGATATAGCTGATATTAATAAACTAATATCTAATATAACTTTAGTTTCTTTAGAATCCGTATTTAAATTTTTTGCAAAGTACTTATTTTGTATATCTCTGATAGGATTTTTATTTGACTTAGCATATCTTTCTAAGATTTTATCAAATTCATTTATTACATATTCATTGTTTTTACTTCCAGCTATATAAACAGGGCCTGCTGAGTACTCATATATTTTCTTTTTATTTTCGAGAACATTATTTTTAATTGCTGCAACGGTTACATCTACTTTGTTATCTTGTAATAATTTTATAGATTCGTCATATGATTTAGCTCTAACTGGAACTATATTTATACCTTTTTTTTCTAGAAATTTAATCATCCACTCTGAATTTAATTCATGTTCTATAAAAGCAAAATTTAATCCCTCTAATTTATCTAAATCTCCATATAAAATCTCTTTATTTGTATATACTCCATATGTTTCTGTACCTATATAGTGATCCGTATATATAAGTTTACCTTCTCTTTCTTTACTATGACGTATACCTACTAGCAAATCTAATTCTCCACTTTCCAACTTTTTAATACCTTGTGAAAGCTCATAATCTACATACTCAAATTTAATCCCTAAATCTTTTGCAAGTAATTCTAGTACATCGTGATAGTAACCATCTGGGGATCCATCTTTGTTAATAAAGTAATAAGGCTTATATTCATAAAATCCAACTTTAAATACTTTTTCATAGGTATTATCTGCACATACACTACTGGGGGTAATACAGCCAATAAAAATAACAAGAGTAAAAATTCTTTTTAATAATTTATTCATAGATTATTCCACCTTACTCAATTATCTTATTTATTATAAAGTTACAATATAAATAGTACTACATTTTTATACAAAAAACATCATTTTCTACTACCTTTTCCTTTTTTACCACTTATTTCATTATTTTATGATATTTTTTCTTTTTGTACCCATTTATTTAATTTTTTAAAATATTTTT
>NZ_HG529430.1 GCF_000499525.1 Faecalimicrobium dakarense
AATATATTGGTATCTCATTTTTTTATATTTCTATGTATTCTAAATCAGGTTTTTCTTCAAACCATTCATCATCATTAAAACTATCATCTGCTATTTTTTCTATTGGCATCTTCATATACTTGCCTGTTGCAGTTACTGCAACTTCTCCATTTGGGAGAATTATCTCTCCGCTACCTTCAAATAACTTTCTATTTTCTTTAGTTATTCTACCAACTATTTTTATTTCAGTATCTGTTGGAACTGGCTTTTTATATTTAAGTTCTAATGATACAGTAACGCCCCAAATAGTATCATCGCTTATACTTACTGCTCTTCCTATAGTTTCATCAAGTAATGCTGCTGACATACCTCCATGTACTCTACCAGGATAACTTTGATGCCAATCTTTTGTATTACATATCGCTACTAGTTCATTATTTTCTAATTCATAAAAAGATGTTTTAAGCCCAAGTTCATTTTCTACACCACATACTATACATCTTTTACTATTATTTTGTTTTTTAACTACTTTATATTTCAACGTTAGTACTCCCTATATATTTTAAAGTTATTTAATATTAATGATAAACTTTACATTAACTATAAAAGGCGATAAGTTTAAATTTATCACTTTTTAATTAAAAATTAATTCCGAAAAATTCTACTATCTCTTCATCATTGTAATTTATAACTAATTCATTTGGAAAATCTAAATCAGATATAATTTTTTGTGAATAAGGAAATTTCCCTACATCATAAGATATATGTGCATCACTTCCAAGCACGATTCTTACACCATATTTTTTACAAAGTCCAAGCATAATAGTTATATTTTCCCATGCACCTTGTCTAAAAGTATTTGGTTTTAATGATGAATTATTAATTTCTAGTAAAATATTTTTTTCTTTAGCTTTTTTTACTATAATTTCATAATCAACTTTATATCTATTATCATCTAAATGGCCTATTATTTTAATCTTTGGATGGTCCATTACTTTTAGTATCGTATTAGTATTTTCTTCTTTCGATCCTGCTACTAAGCATGGATTATGTAAACTAGCTATCATATAATCTATATGAGTTAATAAATCTTCTTCAACATCTGTGTTTCCATTATAATCGATAATATTTGCCTCAATACCCCTAAGTATTTTAACTCCATCTACTTCTCTCGGTATAACATGCATATTGTGAAAATAAAACGGATGAGGTCCCCCTGGCATAGTAGGTGCATGTTCTGAAAGTCCTAAATATTTTAATCCTACTTTTTTAGCCTCTGCTATATTCTCTTGTACTGTGCTATAAGCATGACCGCTAACTATAGTATGTGTATGTAAATCAATTAAAGCTTTCATATATATATCTCCTCTAAATTATCATTTTAAAAATAAGCCATATTTTTAAAACATGGCTTACTTATATTTACTATTAAAATTTTAAATCTTTAAATTTATCTTTGAATAAATCCCCAAGACTTCCTAAAGAATCCTCTACTTCTAAGTATTCACTTATATCTTCTTCAGGCTCTCTTGTAACTTCCTTTATTGATACTACCATTCTCTTATTCTTTGGCTTAAAGTCAATTACCATAACGTTAACTTCATCTGAAACATTAACAATATTAGTAACTTTCATAACCCTTTCTTCACTTAATTCAGATATAGGTAAGAATGCTTCTACACCTTCTCTTATTTGTACAAAGGCACCTTTTTCAATTATTCTAACTACTGTACCTGTAACTATATCATCTAATTGCACTTCTTCTTTTATTAAATCCCATGGATCATTATTTATGTCTTTTAAAGCTAATGCAATCTTTTTAGTTTCAGCATCAACATCTAATACATAAACTTCTACTTCTTGTCCTTCGCTTAACATATCTTCTACTGACTCAACTCTTGTCCAAGATAAGTTATTTAGATGAACTAAACCTTCAAGACCACCGATATCAACAAACGCTCCATAAGGCATTAGTTTTGTAACTTTACCTTCTCTTTTTTGTCCTACTTCTAAAGAATTAAATAATGCTTCTTTCTCAGCTTTAACTTTAGCTCTGTAAGCTTCTCTATCTGCCTTAGCTTTCGCTTTTGCTTCTTCTTTTTCAGCTTGTATTCTAACTCTTCTTTCTTCTCTTTCTATATCTATACGTTCTTGTAATACTTCTCTATGAGAAGCTACTAGCCTATTTTTCTTAGTATCCATTTCTTTTATGTAAACTTCTAAATTAAGACCTACATAGCTAGATGTATCATTAACAAATTTTGTATCTAATTGAGATATTGGTATGAATAATGATTGTGTATTATATGTAGCAAATACACCTCTTTCAATGTTCTTTTCTACATTTACAGTTATTATTCTATGTTCTTTGTAAGCCTTTTCTAAACTTTCTAAATCTGCTCTTTTATCTAATTGTAATTTAGATAAATGTATTACTCCATCTTTATGATAAACTTTGCTTATTATAGCAATTATTTCATCTCCTACGTTATATACGTCACTAGCATATTGCCCTTTTAAAAGGTTTAATTCTTCAGTTGATATAACTCCGTCAAATCCGTAGTTTAATTCTAAAACAACACCTTCATTAGTTATTTTAGATATTTTTCCAGTTATAGTTTGTCCAACTTTAACGTTGCTAAATTCTTGTTCTTGTTGGTCTAATAATTCTTGCATAGATAAGTTATTCGTCATGACTTTCAATCCTTTCATTCTAATTATCATACATATAAGTATTATACCATTAATATTTCAAATACTTAAATTTTTCTTGTAATATTTTATATCATTACTATGACTTAAATCAAACTTTTTATCCTTTATATTTTATAATATAACTTTTACATCGTCCTTTATAATTATTGAATCTGGATTTACTGTACAATCGTATGCTAATACATCTACACCCTTCGTATTTGCTATCTTTAAAGCATCTGCTAATTCTATATGCATTTTTTTATTAGGTGTAAAATAAAGTACATCCTCCATTTGAACTACAAATATAACATAGCATTTATATCCTCCTTCGCTTGCTTTTATAAGTTCGTTGATATGTTTTACTCCTCTTTCTGTTTTAGCGTCCGGAAACATTACTACATTTTCTTCTTCTAAAGTAGCTCCTTTTATTTCTATAAATACTTTCTTATTTTCAGTTTCTAGGTATATATCAAATCTTGAATTTCCATATGTTTTTTCTGCTTTTATTAATTTAATTTCTTCCTCTAAATTTGGTAATATTATTGATTTATTAACTAATGCTTCATATACTACTTTGTTAGGAGCTTGAGAGTCCATATTTATTAATCTATCCCCTTTTTGTACTGCTATTAATGAGTATTTTGTTTTTCTATTTGGGTTGTCACTTTCCTCTAGGTATACCGTACAATTTGGAGTAAGTAGTTCTCTACATCTTCCAGTATTTTTAACATGTACTTTTTCTGTATTACCGCATACATTACAATAGGCTATAAATCTATTGGGCCTTTCTATAAATTCTGCTTTTATTGTATTGTTATATTTCATTTTAACTCCTTTAGTTTATCTTTATATTACTATGTTATTCCATATATATTTTTAAATTTATACCTGTTTTATATGATAATCAATCTACAAATTACTAATATTTAAAATGCCTCTTCTTTTATAATATACTCTATTTTTTTCTGCATATAAGCGTTTAAGATTAAAATTATATTTACTTAATGTAATTTTTTATTTTTTAATATATAAAAATAACCTTAATCAATATTGATTAAGGTTATTATAATTGGAGCTGGTGATAGGAATCGAACCTACAACCTGCTGATTACAAGTCAGCTGCTCTACCGTTGAGCCACACCAGCAAATTTATTGGAGGCGACACCCAGATTCGAACTGGGGATCAAGGAGTTGCAGTCCACTGCCTTACCACTTGGCTATGTCGCCTTGTTTACTACACTATAATTATATGATTTTTACCATCATTTGGCAACCATTAATTTAAAATATTTTTTTATATTAAGTAGCTTTTATATTATCTTTAAATCTATATAATTTTATTCATGTATTTGCAAACTATTTTATTTTTATTTATATAATTGAATATAAAAATAGTAGGATAATATATATTATCCTACTATTTACTTATATTATTCTAAGAACATTTTTATATCATCTTCTACAGTGCTTATTCCACCTATTCCGAAGTTTTCAACTAATACTTTAGCTACATTTGGAGATAAAAATGCTGGTAATGTTGGCCCTAAATGTATATTTTTAACTCCTAAGTATAGTAATGATAATAATACTATTACAGCTTTTTGCTCATACCATGCTATATTAAATGCTATTGGAAGCTCGTTTATATCTTGTAATTCAAATACTTCTTTAAGCTTTAATGCTATAAGAGCTAATGAGTATGAATCATTACATTGTCCTGCATCTAATACTCTAGGTATACCATTTATGTCACCTAAAGGTAATTTATTATATTTGTATTTAGCACATCCTGCAGTAAGTATTACTGTATCTTTTGGTAATGCTTTTGCAAAATCAGTGTAGTAGTTTCTTGATTTAGCTCTTCCATCACAACCTGCCATAACAAAGAATTTCTTTATAGCACCAGTTTTAACTGCATCTACAACTTGGTCAGCTAATGCAAATACTTGGTTATGAGCAAATCCACCTATTATTTCTCCTGTTTCTATTTCTGTAGGCGCTTGGCATTTTTTAGCTTGCTCTATTATAGCAGAGAAATCTTTATTATCTTCACTTTCACCTTTTATATGTTTAACTCCTACAAATCCAGCAGCTCCTGTAGTATATATTCTATCTTTGTAGCTATCTTTTGGAGGAACTATACAGTTTGTAGTCATTAATATTGGTCCATTGAAGCTTTCAAACTCTTCTTTTTGTTTCCACCATGCATTTCCGTAGTTTCCTGCAAAATGAGTATATTTCTTAAATGCTGGATAGTAATGCGCTGGTAACATTTCAGAGTGAGTATATACGTCTACTCCAGTTCCTTCTGTTTGTTTTAATAATAATTCTAAATCTTTTAAGTCATGTCCTGATACTAATATACCTGGGTTATTTCTAACACCTATGTTAACCTTAGTTATTTCTGGGTTTCCATAAGTTCCTGTGTTAGCTGAATCAAGTAAAGCCATACCATCCACTCCAACTTTACCTGTTTCTAAAGTTAAAGCTATTAATTCATCTATAGTTAGGTTATCATCTAGAGTCTTAGCTAAAGTACTTTGCATGAATGCATTTATTGCTTCATCATCATATCCTAAAGCATTTGCATGTTTCATATAAGCTGACATACCTTTTAATCCGTATATTATAAGTTCTCTTAAACTTCTTACATCTTCATCTTTAGTAGCTAAAACTCCTACTTTTGTTGATTTTTCATCTAATATTGAATCTATTGAAACTGATTCACCGCTTCCTAATACTGCATTCTTTAATTTAGCTAAAACCCCTACTTTAACATCCATCTCAGCATTTGAAGATGCATTCCATAAAGCAGCTTCTGATAAGTTTTCTTTATTATTTAATTTAGCTAATAATTCTTCTTTAGTAGATAATGTCATCTTAACTCTTTCGTAGAATATTGCATCATCAAAGTTTGCATTTGTTATAGTTGTAAATAAGTTTATTGTTATTAAATGATTTACTTCATGATTAATTAATTTACCTTCTGATCTAAGTCTTGTAGTAACCTCTGATAATCCTTTTGTTGTATATATTAATAGGTCTTGCATTCTAGCTAAATCTGGTGATTTTCCACATACTCCAAATTTAGTACATCCTGTGCAACCTGCTGTTTCTTGACATTGAAAACAAAACATTTTATTTTCCATATTTTCATCCTCCATTTTTTAATGTGTATTTCATATACTTATTATAGTTTTAAATGCTATATATTTTCCGTAACCTATGTTACAATATCAAAATATAATAAATTTTTTTAATAGGTGATTTTATGTTTAAAAATAAAACCAGAAATGAAATAATGGATTTTTTTAAAGATTATAACTGTAAAATAGTTAAATTTTCAAAAAATGATATAATCGCTTTAGAAAGTTCTCCATGTGAAAAAGTCGGACTAGTTTTAGAAGGCAATGTTGATATTAAAAGAATTTTAACAAGCAATACTGTAATTCATTTATCTTCATTTGGACCTGGGCGTTTATTCGGAGAAGTAATTGCTTTTTCAGATACAAATAGATACCCTGCTACCGTTATCTCTGCTAGTAATAGCGAGGTTATGTTTATTGGTAAAAATGATTTTATAAAGTTTTGTACTCACCATCCTGATTTTTTAAGTATGTTCTTAAATGAATTAACTAATAAAATAATTACTCTTAACAAATCAATAGCTGGTTTATCTTTTAGTAGTATTCGCCAGAAACTAAGTAATTTTTTACTTACTGAATATAATATTCAAAATAGCTTATTTATTGAACTAAATATGACTAAGCAAAAGTTATCTGAAATATTAGGAGTACCTAGGCCATCATTATCTAGAGAACTTATTAATATGAAAAATTCAGGTCTTATTGACTATTCTAAAGATTTTATTAAAATACTAGATAAAGATGCACTAGAAGACATATTAATGGAATAAGAGGCATATATATGCCTCTTATTTTATTTTCTATATTAGATTTTTATTATTTTTACTAGTTCTTTTAATTTAACTTCATCTATTTTTCCGAATGGATTTTTATCGACTCTTACAGCCGTACCGAAGTGATAATCTTTAGCATTAGTTTTTTCTTTAATTTCATTAATATTGTTAAAGTTTAACCCTCCACCTAAAAGTATATTTATATTATTTGATTTATATATCATCTCTTTTATTATATCTATATTATTAAGTATGTTTCCTTTTCCTCCAGATGTTAATATATTTGTTATTTGGCTATGATTATTTAATGTATCTATGCTTTTTATACAATCAGTATCATCTATTGCCTTATGAAAGGTTACATCCAAATTCCCACACTCTCTTAGTAATAATTTTAAGTTATTTTCATCTATATTATTATAGTTATCTAATAAACCTAGTACAACTCCATTTGCACCAATATTTTTAACTATATCAATATCTTTTAACATTATATTAATATCTTCATTACTATAAACAAAGCTATTTGCATGATGTCTTATCATAATATTCACAGGTATCTCTACGCTATTTACAACTGCTTCTATAAGCCCAAAACTAGGTGTTACTCCACCTTCTGTCAATGCACTTACAAGTTCTATTCTATCTGCCCCACAATACTCTATCATCTTAGCATCTTCTACTGTCATCCCTATTATCTCTAACATATTTCCTCCTAATACATCTTCTTTTGTATTTATCTAGATTATATATTATAATATATTAATATATCTATAGAGTTTATATATTAAATAATTTAATTTTTTTTGTAAAAAGGCTCTATGTGAAGTATAACTTGAGCACTTTCATTTATTCTTTCTTGTATTTTCCCTTCTATTTCATGAGATAGTATATGAGATTGTTCTACACTTATATCAGGTTCTATCATTACGTGCATATCTATATGAATATCATTTTCGCTTCCCCTACTTCTTATGTTATGGATTCCTTTTACTTCACTGAATTCTTCTACAATATTTTTTATATATTCTTCTTCTACTATCGCTTGGTCTACTAGTACTCCTGTTGAAGATTTAAATATTTCATATGCTGAATAAATTATAATTCCTGAAACTATTAAAGATGCTACTGGGTCAATCCATGCTGGTAATCCTAACTTAACTCCTATCAAAGTAAATAAAACTCCTACGGATACTAATATATCACTTCTTGTATGCAATGAATCAGATACTAATATATAGCTATTTAACTTTTTACCTACCTTATTTTCATAAGTACATACAAATATATTTATTAAAAGTGTTAAAATTAACACTAGCAAACTTTCTGTTGTTATATATGGTTTTACTACATTTTGAAATCTTGAAAATGCATCAAAAATAATTTTACCTGCCATAGTAACAAGCATCGCCCCTATAAATAAACTTGCCATTACTTCAAATTTTTTATGACCATATGGGTGTTCTTTATCATTTGGTTTTGATGCAATGCTTATTCCTATTATTCCAACTATATTAGATGCTCCATCTGAGAATGAGTGAAAACCATCAGCTGTCATACTCGTACTTCTAATAGATATTCCTATAATAATTTTTAATAAAGATACTGCAAAGTTAGCAAATAAAATAATCCATAAAACTTGCTTTACTTTTTTATAATTATTAATTACCATAAGTTTCCCCCCTAAAAATAATATCCACTTTCCTATAATAATAGATTTCATTTGCATATTATCTAAAAAATCCATGGAAGAGTTTTAAATTAAAACTATCCCATGGATTTAATTCCACTGCCATAAAAGCCCGGCTAAATAATAAATACTGCCTGTTTAGTAAAAGTGATTATATTTTTTATATTAATTTTTTATACTATCTATATATTCAAATATTGTTATATTTGTGCATTCATCTTTTTTATCAATTAAATTTGATACAGTCACTCCTAAAAGCCTTATTTGCTTATCACTAACTTCTATATTATTGAACAAATTATATACATTTGTTCTGATATCTTCATGATTAGATACTGGGTGTTCCAGACTTAAGCTTCTTGTTATTTGAGTAAAATCACTATACTTTATCTTTATAGTTATAGTTTTTCCAAGCTTATCACAATAGTCTAATCTGTGTGAAACTTCTTCACAAATTTCACTTAGTATATCTACAACTTCTTCTTCATCAATACTTAAATTACTTCCTAGTGTAGTTTCTGCCCCTACTGATTTTCTTTCTCTATGAGGCTCTACTGGCCTGTGGTCAATCCCTCTTGCAAACTGATAAAATATATAACCTCTATTTTTAAATATATTTTCTAATTGATTTAAATCCAGTTTCCTTAAATCATATCCATTATTTACACCTAAATTTCTAAGTGTCTTTTCAGTTACTTTTCCTACTCCAAAAAATTTATTTACAGGTAGATTATCAAGAAAATCTTGTTTATTTTCTGGAGTTATTACTGTTAGTCCATTAGGTTTTTTATAGTCAGATGCCAATTTAGCCAAAAACTTATTATATGAAACTCCTGCTGAAGATGTTAATCCAACTTCTTTTAAAATATCCTCTTTTATTCTTTTTGCAATCTCTGTAGCATATTTTATATCTAATTTATTATTTGTAACATCTAAATAAGCTTCATCCAATGAAAGTGGCTCTACTAAATCTGTATATCTATAAAATATTTCTCGTATTTGAGCTGATACTTGCTTGTATACATGAAATCTTGGCCTTACAAAGTAAGCATAAGGACATCTTTTATACGCTATTTTAGCTGGCATAGCTGAATGGATTCCATAACTTCTAGCTTCATATGAACATGTTGCAACTACACCTCTGCTTTGAGGATTTCCTCCAACTATTACAGGTTTCCCCTTAAGTTCTTTATTATCTCTTTGTTCAACAGATGCATAAAATGCGTCCATATCTATATGTATTATCTTTCTATTTTCCTCCATAATTATCACCTTATTATATATTTTTTACCAGTTTTAAAAAAATAACTTGCAAAATTTTCAAAAAACCTTTAAAATAGGTATTCCAAGGAACTAAGTTATCTTACGTACTTGTTAACCGTATATTTATATTTATTTTTAAGATTATATAATTTTATATAAGAAAGACCATACTACATCCGTTGTAATATGGTCTTATATTTTCTATTTTTTAGCAACGTACGAAGTCGTTGGCGATATTAGCTAAGCTAATTTTTGATTAATTAGCATAGTAAAGATTTCTTGATGGATATTCTGGATCACTTGTAACATCTATTCCAAGTTCTCTAAATGTTTGTTCATCATTCTTACTTAATATAGTTGTTGAATGAGCTTGTGCTCCTTTTAACATAGGTAATGTTTCAAGAACTGCATGAGCTGTTGGATTTGTAACTGCACATATACTTAATGTAGTTAAAACTTCTTCACAACTTAACTCTGGCGTTCTACTTGCTAATGTTTTAGTTTTTAAATTTACAATTGGTTCAACGACCGCTGGTGATAATAAATGTATATCATCAGATATATTTGCTAAGTATTTTATAGCATTTAATATAACTGCTGCTGTTGCATTCATTAAGTTTGAACCTTTACCTGTAAGTATTGTTCCATCATTTAATTCTAATGCTACTACTGGGCAAGTATTATCCTTACTAGCAGTTTCTTTTAACTTAGCGCTGTATTCTCTAGCAGGCTTAACTACATTTCTATCTTCTGGCTTTAATCCTACTTCACTCATTATTAATTGAATAGTATCAAAAGCACCTTTATCAAATTGACCTTTTTTGTATTCACAAGCAGTCTTAAAGTATCTTCTTATTATTTCTTGTCTAGAAGCTTCTTTAACTACTTCATCATCTATTATACCAAATCCTACTCTATTAACACCCATATCTGTTGGTGATTGGAATATTGATTCTTTTCCTGTTATTTTTTCTATTATTTTCTTAAGAACTGGGAATAATTCTAAATCTCTATTATAGTTTACTGACATTTCACCATATTTTTCTAAATGGAATGAATCTATCATGTTAACATCTTTTAAATCAACAGTTGCAGCTTCATAAGCTATGTTTACTGGATGCTTAAGTGGTAAATTCCATACTGGGAAAGTTTCAAACTTTGAGTACCCAACACTATTTCCTCTTTTATTTTCATGATATAACTGACTTAAACAAGTTCCAAGCTTTCCACTGTTTGGCCCTGGAGCTGTCATTACAACTATAGGCTTAGTAGTTTCTATATATGGATTAGCTCCATATCCTTCATCACTTACTATTGTATCAACATCACTTGGATATCCTTTAGTTGGAGCATGTTTATAAACTTTTATACCCATTCTCTCTAATTTATTTATAAATACTGTTGTAGCAGGTTGTCCTTCAAATCTAGTGATTACTACACTATTTACATCTAATTCATAAGCTCTTAAATCATCTATTAATCTTAGAACTTCCATGTCATAAGTTATTCCGTAATCTCCTCTTATTTTATTTCGTTCTATATCTCCTGCATAAACACATATAACAATTTCAACTGACTCTTTCATATGTTGTAAAACTTTTATTTTTGCATTTTCATCAAATCCTGGTAAAATTCTTTTCGCATGTAAGTCACCTATTAGTTTTCCACCGAATTCTAGATATAACTTGTCAAAGTTATTAACTCTTTCTAATATGTACTTAGATTGTTCTTCTAAATACTTCTTATGATCAAATCCTATTTTCATATTTCCACCTCACTAAATTATTTTGTTTTGTTAACCGTATATTTATATTTATTTTATTGGTTTAAAGTTAAAATTCCTATAATTTACTTAACACTCTACCGGTATTTTTTTCAATTATTTTTTCACTTTAAGACTCTATTATACATTTAAGCTAGTTATATTTCAAGACGATTTTGACTAAAAATCCGATATATTCATATGTAAAAACGCCTACAAACCAGGTCTATCACTAAAGTTTATTAATCGTAAGTTTTATTTATTTATAAATCATATAAAATCTAATTTCCTTATATAAAAAAGTAGACTGCTATTATGCAGTCTACTTCCTTTAATTATTAACAACAACCGTCGTCAAATATACCACCCATTCCACAAACTATTAATAATAATATTAAGAATGGTATCCAATCACATATATCAAATTCTGCCCATGTATCTTGGAATACTAAGAATAAGAAGAATAATACTATTATCCATATACCTCCTGCACAATCACATCCGCCAAATAATCTGTCTAACATTTTGCTACCCCCTGTTGTATTTAATTCTTTGGAGTTTTACTCCTGATTTATACTATGAGAGTTTTTTGATTTTTGACATTACTTTTTTAAAATATAAAAAATTTATAGTTTTAATCTACAGATTTTAATGACTCTACCATTTCTACATTCTTTAGTTTATAGTACATTGCAAGGTTAACTATCAATCCTAGCATAATTGTAAGCAGACCTGCAATTATATAACTACTACTTTCTATAATTCTACCAAACATCATACTTTCTATTTCTACAGTTACCATTATAAATTGGTGTAATAATTTTCCTATTCCTAATCCAACTATAGTACCGATTACAGTAAGTATTATATTTTCTCTATAAATATATGCTGAAACTTCATTATCATAAAATCCTAAAACTTTTATAGTTGCAATTTCTCTTATTCTCTCTGAAATATTTACATTTGTAAGATTATATAATACAACAAATGCTAATGCTCCTGCTGATACAGTCATTATTAAAACTACATAGTTTAGGTTTTTTATTGTATCTTCAAAATTTTCCTTAAGACCAGTATTAAAACTTACTCCATTTACACCAGGTTCACCTATAAGTCTTTTTGAAATACTATCTTCTACTGACTTTGATTTATTATTTAAAATTCCAAGCACTCTATTATAATCTATATCTCTTTTAAATACTTCTTTATAGTATTCTTTAGACATATAAGCATAATGTGATATGTAATTTTCAGTTATACCTGATACTTTAACTTCGGCTTTTTTATCTTTACTATTTAAAAGTTTTATACTATCCCCTGCTTTTATATTTAAATCTCTAGCTACTTTTTCACTTAGTACAATTCCTTTATTGTCTAGTTCTATTGGCTTTTGTGATTTTCTATCTTTAAGTCCTACAAAATTTTTAAATTCATCAGTATTTTTAGGTATGACTATATTTATAGATTTTTCTTCTTTACCTAAAGATATTTTACCATTTTGATTGTTTACAAATTGATAATCTGATATAGCATTTTCTTCTTTTATATATTTTTCTATATCTGTTAATTCGCTATTTTTTATATTATTATCTAATATTACACTCATATCATATTTAAATATGCTTCCATACTGGCCATCTACTATCATTTGTATAGAATCCTGTATTCCAAGACCTGTTAGTATTAAAGCACTGCATCCTGAAATACCAAGGACTGTCATTAAAAATCTCTTTTTATATCTAAATATATTTCTTATAGTTACTTTACCTATAAACCCTATTTTATTCCATATAAACGGAATTTTTTCTAACATTATTCTCTTTCCATTTTTAGGTGCTCTTGGTCTCATTAAAACTGATGGTGTTTCTCTAAGTTCTTTGAAACATGCTGAGTATGCAGCTACAGTAGTTATAAGTACTGCCGTTAAAGTTACTCCTACTGCTAATTTTACATCAAATACTAAATCTACAGGTGGCAATGTGTACATTATTCCATAAGAGTTAAATACTATTATAGGAAATACCGTATATCCTATCATCAGTCCTAAAATACTACCTAAAAGACTTGCAATTAATGCATATAATATATATTTTTTAGCTATTTGTCCTGTTGTATACCCTAAGCCCTTTAGCGTACCTATATTTATTCTTTGTTCATCTACCATTCTAGTCATAGTAGTTAAGCATACTAATGCTGCCACTGAAAAGAAAAATACCGGAAATATCTTTGCTAGAGCGTCTATACTATTCGCACATCCTGCATATTCTGCGTAAGAATAATGACTATTTCTATCTAGAATGTACCACTGAGGCTTTTCTATTTTTTTATTTCATCTTCTGAATCTTTTATCTTTTTCTCAGCCTTTGCTAATTCATCATTTGCTTTTATTTTAGATTCATTTAATTTTCTTTTGCTTCTTCTATCTTTTGCTTTTGTTTTTTTAATTCATCTTCAGCTTTATCAAATTCTAGTTTTGATTTAGATTCCATACTTATAAGTTTTCTTTTTCATTAGATAATTTTCTTTATTATTATCTAATGTAACTTTAGTACTTGAAAGTTTATTTTCTATACCTTTAAACTGTTGCTTTTTATTTTCTAATTCATTTATTCCACTTTTATATGAACTGCTTAAATTCTGTAATACTAAATTATTTTTATTTAATTCTTGAGTAAAATTATTTTTTTCTTCTTCACTTAAGTTTTCTTGATTTAATTTTTCCTCTAATGATGAATTTACATTGTTTAAATAATTTATTTGATTATTTAATTCTTCTAACTTATTCTGTGCATCTATGAAACCTTGTTGAGCTAAATTTTTGTTGTCGCTAAATTCCTTTAAATGATTTTCATATTGCTTGTATCCATCTTTAAGCTCTTTTTCTCCTAAACTTATTTGTTTCTTTCCATTTGATATTTGTAGAGCTACTTCATTCTTTTTATTTTTTAACTGATTTTCTCCACTTTCTATTTGTTTACTATATGTATTTATATCATTTTCAGCTTTTTTTAATTCATTGTTTACTTCATTTTTTTTATCTTCAAATTCTTTTTTACCTTTTTGAAGTTCTTCATTTGCTACATTAATTACTTCATTGTATCTTTTATCTATTCTAAATTTTGATATATTATCTAATTTATCAGTTACATTATTTACCTTATCAAAGTACTTATCGCTGTAAGAGTCTTCTTCTTTAGCACCATCTACTGTTAAAAAGGCTTCTGTATATGCATCCATCTTAAAATCTTCTTGTGGAATCATTACTACTTTGTTTATAGTTCCACTTCCTATACTACTACTTCCTTTTTCATAAGAAAGATAATACGGTGTTTCAATATATCCAACTACTGTATATTCTGATTTTTTTAGACTATCACTAAGATTTTCATCAGTTCCTGAACTTAAATTTATCTTTGTTCCTAGAGGTATTTTTAATTTTTCTATCTTACTTCTTTCTATTACACATTCTCCAGATTTTTGTGGCAATCTTCCTTCAACAAGTTTTACTCTATTTATATAATCATCATTATTATTTTTTATATTATTTAATTCTAATGAGTGTACTTTTAAAACTTGTTGATTAGATTTATACTCTGTCAAAACATCAATAGAGTATGTAGGAAAAATTCCTTTAACACCTTTAATCTTTTTTATCTCAGATACATCATCATCAGTAAGCCCTAATGTAGATATAAGTTTTATATCCATAAGATTATAATCATCATAATACTTATCTGATGTATTTTTCATAACTGTTGGAGAAACTTTTATTCCTGAGAAGAATGCAACTCCCAATGCTACTATAAATAATATGGATAAAAATCTACCTTTAGATTTTTTTATATCCATTATAATGTCTTTATTTAAAATACTTTTCATTACTACCACTCAATCCTTTCTACTTCAACCGGATTTTCATTAATAGTAACGCTTTCTATCTTACCATTTTTAACTTTTATTACTTTATCACCCATAGGAGTTAAAGCTAAATTATGTGTAATTATTATAACTGTCATCCCCATCTTTCTACATGTATCTTGTAGTAATTTAAGAATTGATTTTCCTGTATTATAGTCTAGTGCTCCTGTTGGCTCATCACATAATAATAATTTTGGATTTTTAGCAAGTGCCCTTGCTATTGCAACTCTTTGCTGTTCTCCTCCAGATAATTGAGCTGGAAAATTTACTTTTCTATTTTCTAGACCAACAGCCTTCATAATTTCATCTATATCAAGTGGATCTTTACAAATCTGCGTTGCTAGTTCAACGTTTTCACGTGCAGTTAAATTTTGAACTAAATTATAAAATTGAAAAACAAATCCTATATCAAATCTTCTATATGTTATTAAATCTTTATTTGAAAAATTATTTATTTTTTTACTATTTACTATTACTTCTCCACTACTAGAACTATCCATTCCACCTAAAATATTTAAAATTGTACTTTTACCAGCACCACTAGCACCCGCAACTACTACAAACTCACCTTTATCTATAGAAAAATCTACTCCACTTAATGCGCTTATTTCAACTTCTCCCATTTTATATATCTTCTTAACATTTTTAAATTCAATAAATTTGCTCACTTGTTCCCCTCTATTCTTATTTAAATTTAATTTAGTATATTATATCATAAGTAAATCATTCTATTTCTTTTCTGATTATTTTATTAGAAAAATATTAAAGGAGATAATTTTTATAATTATCTCCCTTAATATTTATACTTCCATTATTATAGTAAATACACTTGGTCTTCTTTTTGTTTTATCATATAGAAGATGTTCTACTGATTTTTTTACATGAATTTTTAATACTTGCCACTCTAAAATCTGTTTTTCTAAACATTCTTCTATTTCACTTTTAGCTACTTCTTTTATTTTATTTATTAAATCTTCTGACTCTCTTGCATATATAAAACCTCTAGTTATTATATCTGGACCAGAAACTATACTATAATCTTGTCTATTTATAGCTACAACAATAGTAACCATACCATCTCTTGCTAAATCTCTTCTATCTCTTAGTACAATATTCCCTACATCTCCGACTCCAAGTCCATCTACAAATACTACGCCTGTGTGAACTTTTTTAGCTTTATTTGCCCCTTCTTTTGATATTTCAAGAACTTGTCCTGTTTCTAATGTAAACACATTTGAGGGTTTCATTCCTAGCTTTATAGCTAAATCACTATGATGTTTTAGATGTCTATATTCACCATGAACAGGCATAAAATATTTTGGCTTAACTAATGTATGAATTAATTTTAATTCTTCTTGATAAGCATGTCCTGATACATGTATTTCTTCTAAGTCTTCATATATAACCTCTACACCTTTTCTAAATAATTGATTTATAACTCTAGACACCAATTTATCATTTCCAGGTATTGGGGATGCTGATATAATAAATAAATCATCTCTTTCTATTAATATTTTTCTATGAGATCCATATGCTATTCTAGAAAGTCCAGCCATAGGTTCTCCTTGACTTCCCGTTGTTATTATAGTTATATTTTCATGTGGATAATTATTGATTTCATCTATATCTATTATATTTTCTGGTGGTATATGAAGGTATCCTAAATCTATAGCAACTTGAGATATATTTTCCATACTTCTTCCGCTAAAAGCTACTTTTCTATTATGTGTAACTGAAGCATTTGCAATTTGCTGCATTCTATGAATATTTGATGCAAAAGTAGCGACTATAACTCTACCTTTTGCATTTGAAAATAATCTAGTCAAAGCTTCACCTATAGTTTTTTCTGATAGCGAATGGCCTTTTCTTTCAACATTCGTACTATCTGCCATTAACAGTAGTACTCCTTTTTTACCTAAAGTAGCCATTCTACTTAAATCAGTAACTCTTCCATCTATTGGTGTATAATCTATCTTAAAATCTCCTGTATGTAATATAACACCTATTGGAGTATGTATAGCTAAGGCGCATGCATCTGCAATACTATGAGTTACTTTTATAAATTCAATTTTTAAGTTTTCTAATTTAATTTTTTCTCCTGATTTTACAGATTTCAAATCACATATATCTAAGATATTATGTTCTTTTAATTTATTTTCTACTAGACCTAATGTAAGCTTTGTTCCATATACAGGCATATTTATTTGCTTTAATATATATGGAATTGCACCTATATGATCTTCGTGACCATGTGTTAAAAATAAACCTTTTATTTTATCTTTTTTATCCAGTAAATATTTTACATCAGGTATTACTAAATCTACTCCATACATATCTTCATCTGGAAATGATATTCCACAATCAATTACTATAATTTCATCATCATATTCTATAGCAGTAATATTTTTTCCTATTTCTCCAAGGCCTCCTAGAGGAATTATCCTTAGCTTACTATTTTCCATATAAATACCTCTCCTTTATGATTATTTTATTTATATAAACTATTATCATATTTCAAATTTAAATAGATCTTTGTTATCTATTTTATTTATAACTAATCATTATTAGTTTTCTCTAAATACGTATAATAATTCCATTTTTAATATAATCTTTTGAGAAATTTTTATATTTAAATAAAAAAAGCTATAGACACTCCAATTGAGTATCTTATAGCTTTCTTTTGTTATGTTTATATTATTTTACAAGAGCATCATACTCGGCTTTAGTTTTAGGAGCTTTTAATTCTCCTGCTTTGAATTTAGCAGCTTGCTCGTTTACGAAATCTATTATATCTTGAGGAACTAAGTTTTTAGTAGTTTCAGGTATTCCAACTGCATTTTCATCAAGTCCGTATACAGTAGTCTTTCCACCTTCGAATTTTCCTTCTTTTATATCTTTAGCTAATTCAAATACTCCTACATCAACTCTTTTTATAGCTGAAGATAATACATTCTTTGGCGCTAAATTACTTTGATCTCTATCAACACCTATAGCAAATTTATTATTTTCTTTAGCTGCTTCTATTGCACCTGTTCCAACATCTCCACCTGCTATAAATAATATATCTGCATCTTTTGAGTACATTTGATTAGCTATTGCTTTACCTTTTGCTTGATCTGTAAATGAGTTAGCATATTGTGTTTGTATTTCTGCATTTGGGTTAGCAGCTTTTACTCCTGCCATAAATCCATATTGGAAAGTTTCTATAACTGGTAATTCTATACCACCTATAAATCCTACATTATTAGTTTTTGTCATCTTACCTGCTACTAATCCTACTAAGTATGCAGATTGTTCAGCATTAAATTGTATAGTTTCTACATTTTCAGGTATTGTTTTGTAAGTTTCATCTACTAGAGCAAATTTTTGTTCTGGATATAATTTAGCACCTTCTTCTATAGCTCCTGATAACTTCATTCCAACTCCTAGTATTAAATCTACACCTTCATCTGCTAAAGTTTCTATATTACTAGCATAATCAGAATCTTGTTTAGACTCTAAGTATTTTACTTTTATTCCTAATTCTTTTTCTGCTTTTTTAAGACCTTCCCATGCACTTTGGTTAAATGATTGGTCGTTTACACCAGCTACGTCTGTTACCATACCTATCGTTATTTGATTATCATCTTTTTCTTTAGTTTTTCCTGAACATCCAACTAACATAGATGCTGATAATATTGTTGTCATTGCTAATACAGCTAATTTTTTTAATTTCATATCTTGACCTCCTGATGTTTTTCTAAAAAAAAATCCTTTTATCATCATGATAAAAGGATAGTTAGCTTTTTCTATATTTTAACTATTCAAATATCTTTTTAGTCTCTCTGGACCAAATTAAAGTTTATTTTTGTAATTTGTTATAATTTTTCTTTAAGTATTATCACATTTTATGTCGGATTTGTCAATGATTATTATTTTATTTTAATTATTATTTTATTTGTTATTAAAATATAATACATTAGCTACATGCATCATAACACCAATTGGTAAACACTCTTCATCAATATTAAATTTTGATGTATGCAATTGTTCTATTATACCTTTTTCCTTGTTTCTACACCCTAAGTTAAAGAACACTCCTTCACACTCTCTAGTGTAAAAAGAAAAATCTTCTCCCCCTAAAGATGGCTTTTCCTTCATACTAAACTTATTTTTTCCTAGCAATTTTTCACTATTTTTCTTTACTACGTCCACTAAAAATTTATTATTTATAACTGCTGGATATCCGTACTCATCTATATCTAATTCTCCACTACACCCAAAAGCTAATGAAACATTTTCTATTATTGTCTTTATTTTATTTAGCATAAAGTTTCTAGTTTCTTGATTTAATGTCCTTAATGTTGCCTTCATATTTATCTCATCACATATAATGTTTTGTGCTTCTCCTCCATATATTTTTCCTATTGTTAACACAGCCGAATTAAGCGGAGATATATTCCTACTTATTATACTTTGTAATGCTGTTATTACATGAGCTGATGCTACTAATGCATCAGCTCCATTTTCTGGGTATGCACCATGTGCTTTCTTTCCTTTTATAGAAATCTTTAATGTATCAGTGCTTGCATTTAATGTATCATATTTAGTTTCTATAGTTCCTGTATTCACGGTTGGCATTACATGAAGACCAAATATATAATCAACTTTTGGATTTTCTAGACACTTATCTTTTATCAAAAATCTAGCTCCACCTATAGTTTCTTCTGCAGGTTGGAATAAAAATTTAACATTAACATTTAATTTATCTTTTATTGAATAAAGTATTTTACATGCACCTAGTAATATAGATGTATGAGCATCATGTCCACATGCATGCATCACTCCTTCATTTATTGATTTGTATGAAGAATCTATTTCTTCTTTTATTGGAAGTGCATCTATATCTGCTCTTATTGCTATTGTTTGTTTTGCATTTTTATTAATTATATATGCTATTACTCCATTATGATTTTTAAAATCTATATAATCTATTCCTATATTCTTTAGATATTTTATTATTTTTCTCTTAGTTTCATATTCTTTTTCTGACAACTCTGGTGTCTTATGAAGGTCTCTTCTTATATCAATAAGCCATGGTTTTATATTTTCACACTCTTTAATTAATTTATCTTTATCCATAGTAGTCTCTCCTTATATTATTTTAGTTAAAAGTAATATAATATTTATGCATAGCTAGCTTTTATATTACAATTTATACAATAAAAGTAGCTGTCTCAAAATAGAATAAAAGATTGCACAACAAAAAATGAACTCTAGTTACTAAAGTTCATTTTTTATTAATAATTAGCAAGAGTCTGTAAATTTTGGAATGCAAAATATAGAAATATGGATATTTTGATAATTCCAATTTAAATCCTTATATCATCTAAAATACTCTTCATACCTTATGTATTTTAGTGATGTGAACATCCATCATGGTTGCATGAATGATTTGCTGGGAATTCATTAAGCTTATTGTCTTTTAACATTTGTAAATTTGTAGCTACATCACCTTCACAAGCTCTATAAACTTTTACTCCCATAGAGTTTAATTTCATTATAGCCCCTTGACCTATTCCTCCAACTATAACTGCATCTACAGTTTCACCTGATAAAGCTTTTATTGGTTGACACTTTCCATGCTCATGTCCTAAGTCCCCATTTCCTATTGATCTAACTTCATTGTTGTTTAAATTACATATAACAAACATTGGAGCTGATCCAAAGTGATTAAATGGTACACTTTCCATTCCTTTATTTTCTTTTACTGGCACACATACTTTCATCTTAGTTTTCCTCCTCTAATCTTTTTTTGCAACATTTTTTCATCGATTTACAATTTGTCTTGCAATCTAATATGTTAAATTCTTGTATTTCAAACTTTTCTTTATAACTCTCTAGGTCTTCATTAATTAAAGAACCTAAAAAATCCTTAGACTTTTGAAATAACTTTTTGTTTATATGATATATAACATAATAACCTTCTTTATATCCAGTTATTAGATTATTCTGCTTTAGAATTTTTATATGTTGAGAAACTGCAGCTTCTGAAATATTAACATGCTTTGCTATTCCTTTTGCACATACGTCTTTGTGGGCTAAAAGTAAAAGAATTTTCACTCTAGTTTCATCTCCCATTGCTTTAAATACGTTTACTATGTCTTTCATATTCACCTCTTAATTAGTTAAGTAATCACTTAATTAAAGTGTAGTCCTATTATTTTTATATGTCAATGATAGTTTTATAAATTTAAGTCCATAATATGACTATTTTAGTCCAATAGTATTATTTTTTTTTAATAAATGATAATATCATAGTCAAAAGAGGGTTTTCAAAATTTCATTAGATAATTTAGATGGAGGGGTATTTATGAAAAATAGGTTTTAAAAAAATCAATTAATACATTTTGTGTAGTAGGGTTATGTGCTCTTATGGGAGGTACATCTTATGCATGGGATGGTAAAAAAGATGGGACAGGAACACATGCATTAATAGCAGAACAAGGATTAACTATGCTAAATAATGATTTAAGTAAAAACGAATCACCAATAGTCAAACAAAATATAGAAATATTAAATAAATACATGAAGGATTTAAAAGTAGGGTCAACTTACCCTGATTATGATCAAAACGCATATGATTTGTATCAAGATCATTTCTTTGATCCTGATACAGGTAATAACTTTACACTAGATAATAAGTGGTATGTAGCATCACCTATATATGATACAGCAGAAACACAAGTAAGAAAATTTACAGCTCTAGCTCAAGATGAGTGGAATAAAGGTAATTATCAAGAGGCTACTTTCTTATTAGGTCAAGGTCTACACTATTTAGGTGATTTAAACACTCCATATCATGCATCTAATGTAACTGCTGTAGACAGTCCAGGTCATGTTAAGTATGAAACTTTCGTAGATGAAAGAAAAGAAAATTATGCATTAAATACAACTGGAACAGATACTACTTCAGGCGTATATAAAGAGGCAGTTAAAAATAAAAATTATGATGAATGGATGACTCAAAATTCCATTTCATATGCTAAAAAAGCTAAAGATTTATATTATAGTCATTCAACTATGAGTCATAGTTGGGAAGATTGGGATTACTCAGGAAGAGAAGCTATAAAAAATTCTCAAGTGTGTACAGCAGGTTTCTTATATAGATTTATGGATGAGGTATCTCAAGATGAAACTACAAATTCAAATAGCAATATGGCTAGTGAGTTTAATGTAATATTAAAAACTGCTGATAATAAATATGCAGGAACAGATGATCATGTGTATTTTGGTTTCGAGACAAAAGATGGAGTAAAGAATGAATGGCTATTAGATAATGCAGGTAATGATTTTGAAAGAAATCAATTAGATAACTATTTATTAAAAACAAAAGATAATTCAAAATTTGATACAAATAATATAACTAAGTTTTGGATTAGAAAAAATAATATGACTGTTGTAAGCGATGATTGGGAGCTAAGTAATTTAAAATTAATAGCAAATGGAAAAGTAATACTTCAAAAAGATATAAATAAAGTATTTTCAGGAAATGAAACTTACGATATAAATAAATAAAAAGTAAAGGGGTTGCCTATTTTTAGACAGCCCCTTTTATATAAACTACTACTATCTTTTTTTACTTAACAAATTGATTAACAAAGTTTATCATCATAGACTTAAATATTCCACTATAGTCAACTATTTGTGCTACTTGGTTTTTATTTTCTGTTTGTGAGTTGAAGTTTGCTATTTTAAAAGTAAGATAACCATCTACTTCATTAATTAAGTACCCTGCATCTTTAGTATTAGATATTTCTAAATCACCCATATCTAAGTTTAAATCCTCTACTATTTCTTTGTTTCCACATAAAATACCTTTTGAGTATGTACTTATATCTGTAGCAAATACTACATATTTAGATTTAGTATCTTTTTCATCTGATTTTACAAATAATCGGTCTGTTAAACTACTTTTTACCATATTAACAGGTATTAAACTTTCATCTACTGCTTCATCTAAGTTTTCTTTTATAGTTTTTGTAAAGCTTTCCATATCAAACTTTTCTGATTCTACTTTTAATATATTTAATGTTTCTATATTTTCTTTAGGTATGTAGTTTGCTACATTTTGAAAAACATGGTATATATCTTTTATTTCGTATCCTTTATTTATGTAATTTTCTTTTATTTCATATTCTTCATCAAATTCCTTAACTAATTTAGGCAGCTCAGCCTTTGTATTTGCATCTTTTATATTAGTTACAAATGGTATTATTTTATTAGGTTTCATTAAGAACATTTCTAATGGTTTTATAGTTGCATTTGCTTCTTTTATGTCACTTTCTTCAAAAGCTTCTTCTATACCATCTTCTAAAAATGCTACTTCAACTTCCATTTCATAATCTTCTTCATCTATTACATTTGATCCAACTGGATACATTACTATTAATTTACTTTTATCAAAAACATATCCAAATGAATAATCTATCTCTAACTGTTTTTTCATATTTTTTCTCCTTTGTTTTAATTATGTAATTATATTATCATAGTTTGACCTAGTCATTCTAATCTTTTTTATAAGTTAGTTGCCTATTTATTTTAGTCCTTTGCCTATTAAATATTCCTGATCTTTTTAAAAGTATGGATATTAATATAACTACTCCAAATAAACCTGATAGTGGATATATAAGGTTTACTAACATTGCAAAAGGCAATCTTCCTCCTATAAATCCTGCTATAGTACATAAAATAGCTATCATTGTAAATTTAACTGTTTTCTCTTTTGAAAAACTGCTACATACACTCCAAAGTAATGGAACTGCAGTAGTATAAATTCCAGCTATAAGCATTAAAGAAAACATAACTCCAACTATTGGCCCTATTTTATCTGCCATGTATAATGTTGGTATTTCTGTCATATATGTATTATTTATATCTGCCATTATACCTAAATTTAAAGTTATAGCCGCGATCATGAACGCTATACCGCCTAAAATTCCACCCCATATGCAATTTTTTCTATTTCTGGCTGTAGCACCTACTCCTGCTAAAAAAGGTGTTGCTATAATTAAATTTAATCCACTATAAATAATAGCTGTCATAACCCAGCTATCAACTGCTTTAGTAACATTTATTGTAGGTATTATTTCATTTATAGCAAGAAATGATTCATAATTTCTTGCTATTGTAACAATACCTACACCAACTGATATTATTACAATCATAGGTCCTATGTTACCTAGTATGTCTATTAGCTTATTCATTCCCATTAGCACTGATCCAAGGGCCAATAGCGCGAGAATTAATGATCCTATATCTTTATCTATTCCATAGTATTGATTAATAGATGCTCCTGCACCAGATATCATAACTACAAAACTTAAAAAGAAAAATATGGGCATAAAAGTTTTAAAAAATCCTCCTATTAAGTTTCCGCATAAATATGTAAAAATATCATTACTTGATCTTAACTTTGCGCTCTTTCCTATTTCCAATAAACTAGCCCCACAATAAGCTAAAACTACCATACATATTATATTCGATAATATGCTTATCATTCCATGTGCTGAAAAAAATTGCATAATTTCTTGTCCTGTTGCAAATCCTGAGCCTATACAAACAGATATATAGGTTCCTGCAAATTTCATAATTTCCTTGAAGTTGCTCCCCCTATTCATTTAAACTCCCTCCTATAGTAATAGTTTTCCCCTTTATCTATCTATATGCTTGTTCAATATTATTAGTATCATTTTATATAAAAATAAAAACTCTACTTTAAATAACCTTATGTTATTTAAAGTAGAGTCCTATATTTATTATTTATATCATTTAATCCGCCACTGCTTTATAAGCATATTTTTGTATATTTGCTATTTTAGCTATAATAAACATTGTTATTAATTCTGTTACAAACATACTAACCCATATACCATTTGCACCAAATACTTTAGAAAAGACAATCAGTATAATAGGAAGTACTAATATTGAACGTAGAGCTCCTATTAAATTTGAGTACTTAGTAAATTCTATTGCTTGATAGTATACTGTTGTCGTTAAGTTTTTTCCTATTAGGAAATATGCTAGATTAGTCATATTCAGAGCTATATAAGACATATCAATTATTGTTTTATCTGATGTAAATATTCCTATTATAGGCTTTCCAAAGAATAAACATATAACGAAAAATCCCGCAGAAATAATCATACTAGTTTTAACTGCTAATCCATATACATTTATTATTTTATCTGCATCTTTAGCTCCAAAATTGTAACTCATAAGAGGCTGTGCTCCTAAAGTTACCCCTAATAATATTAAATATATATTAGTAGTGATATAGTTTACTACTGCATAAGCAGAAAGTCCCATTTCTCCAATCGTAAATGTTATAACTATATTGTGTATAAGTATCATTACTGAAAAAGCTGCCTCTGCAACAAATGATGGAAAACCAACCTTTATTGCTTCCGTTATAATATCTTTTTCCATTTTAGATTTTCCAAATGTTAGCTTTCCTTTTTTACTTATAAAATGAGATGTAATTATTAAAACTGTAACTATTTGACCTAATCCAGTAGCTATTGCTGCACTTTTTACACCTAACTTTAACTCAAATATAAATATATAGTTTAATGCTACATTACATATAGTTCCAGCTATAGTAGCTATCATTGCAAGGTTTGGTCTATTATCATTTCTTACAAAGCTTCCAAGCGCGATTCCTAATAAGTTTGGAATACAAAACATTGCATAGTATCTTAAATATTCAGCAGATAAATCTTGAAGATTTTCTGTTGCTCCCATTAATTTAACTATTGGAGATGCAAAAATAACACATATGACACTAAGAATTAAACTTATAACAACTAGAAATTTCATTACCTGTCTAAATACATTTACAGCTCTTTCATCATTTTTAGCTCCAAAATTCTTTGAAACTATAGCTCCACCACCGACTGCAACCATTGTAGCAAGCCCGAAAAATACTATAGTAAGCGGCATAACAATATTTACAGCTGCAAGAGCTAAATCCCCTATACCTCTACCCAAAAATACTCCATCTAATACTGTATTAAATGAAGCTATACACATAGCTAAGGCTGATGGTATAGCATATTCTAAAAATTGTTTTTTCATATATCTCAACCTCCTAAAAAATTATTACTTTTTAGATTTTAAAGTGTACAGTTAGTGGAGGGTCAATACTTTTTTATTATTTTTTTATTATTTTTTTAATATTTCTATTTGTACTAAAGTTTTTTCCTTTGTATCTTTATCTATTCTTGGCATTATCCATCTTTCATTAAAATCTCCAACTACACTTATGTTGTTTTCCTTTATGTATTCAATTATCTTTTCATAATACTTTATATAATTTTTATAGTTATCATCAAATAATATAGTTACATATTCTCCTTCTGGTAAAATGCCCTCTTTTTTATACTTTTCTCTTTGAGAGAAACTTTTTATTCCCGTATACACTAACTTTCCTTCATTAACTAATTTATCATAGGATGCACTAGCTCCAAGTTGAGGATATGTTTCATTATACTTATTTTCAATATCAATAATAACTTTTCTTAGATGCATCTCAAACTCTTCTAATTCACTTGCTATGCAATCGTACTTTATAAATTTACGCTCTTTATTATATTTTATAACCACCGTATCCATTTCAGTATCTATGGTTTCTTCTATATTTGCTTCTAACTCATCTAGATATGATTTAATATCTGATAATTCTTTAATTTTTTTCTCTAATAAACTACTTTGCCTTTTTAATGTATTTAACATAGATTCTACTGTTCCATCAGAGTTTATAAGCATTTTTATTTCTTCTAAAGACATTCCTATTAACTTACAATATTTTATTATATCTATATGCATAAATTGCTCTATTGAATAATACCTATAATTATTTTCTTTATTTATATATGCAGGTTTTAATATTCCTATTTGATCATAATATCTAAGTGTCTTTATAGGTAAATTAGAAAGCTTAGATATCTCTCCTATTGTAAAGTATGTTCTCATTTTACCACCTTCTTAAAAATTATTATATTTAATAATACACTAATAATACCTTAATTTTTTCTAAAACTATATATTATTATAATTTTTTAGTATATAAAAAATGAGTACTAAGCCTTACACTTAGTACTCATTTTTATATTAATTATGCTAACTGAGATTTAGCGTCTTTATTATATTGTTCTAAATCTAAATCTTTTTCACTATTTGCTATAACTAAAGTACAAACATTATCTCCCATAACGTTAACTGTAGTTCTAAACATATCTATAATTCTCTCAACACCCATTATAAGACCTATACCTTCAAGTGGAAGTCCTACTGACTGAAGAACCATCGATAACATTATCATACCTACACCAGGAACTCCCGCTGTTCCTATAGATGCTAATGTTGCAGTAAGTACTATTGTCATCATATCATTTAATCCTAAATCTACTCCATATATTTGTGCTATAAATAATGCTGCTACTCCTTGCATTATAGCCGTACCGTCCATATTTATAGTTGCACCCATTGGTATTGTAAATGATCTTGTTGCTTTCCCAACACCTAATTCTTCCATTATCTCTAAGCTTACTGGTACTGAAGCATTACTTGATGCAGTAGAAAAAGTTACTGCTGCTACTTGTGTAAACTTTTTTAAGAAAGGCTTTATTTTTTGCTTTGTAAATATTTTAAATAATCCACCATAAACTACACTTACATGTATTAATAGTCCTAGTAATACAACTCCTACATACTTTAATAATGCGAATACTGCATCTGTTCCAACTGTAGCAAATGTATTCGAAACTAATGCAAATACTCCATATGGAGCAAATAGCATTATTATATTTACCATTTTCATACAAACTTCATTTGCACTTTCAAATAATACTTTAATAGGTTCTGCCTTTTGTCCAACAACATTTATAGCTATTCCTATAAGTAATGCAAAGAATATAACTTGTAACATATCTCCATTTGCTAATGATTGTATTGGGTTGCTTGGTATAATATTTAATATTATTTCAACTAACGATTTTGACTCTCCAATTGCAACATCTCCTGAAACTAAGTTACTCATATCAAGACCTAAGCCTGGTTTTAATATACTACCTAAGAATAAAGATATTATTATTGCTATTGCAGTAGTTCCTAGATAAAATAACATAGTTTTTCCGCCTATTCTACCTAACTTATTAACATCTCCCATAGAAGCCGAACCGCAAATTAATGAAACAAATACTAATGGAACAACCATCATCTTTATAGCAGAAGTAAATCCATTTCCAAAAATTTTAAATACTCCTCCTAAAATTACTGTATCTTTTATATAACTCGATGGCATCTGCTTTAATAGTAATCCAAATAAGAATCCTAACAGAAGACCTAGTAATATTTTACTCGTTAACGTGATCTTTTTTTCATAATAATTCTCCTTCCTTCGAACTTTTTTTCGTTTTATATATTATATTATACACTACCATCTTTATTTTTTCATTAAAAAAATAAAGTCTGTCTATATTTCAGGTGTCGAATTTTTAATTTTATAAAGTTATTAGTATTTATAGTTTAATTTAATTAGTATTTTGACATTTGACCAACTTTCATTAAATAATATCTTCGAAAATTCATTAATTATATATAAATAAGGAGTATAAGTTAGATTTCTTAATATTTTCTAACTTATACTCCTTTTATTTTCTTAGTTATATTCTTGTTAAAATGGTAGTTCCTCTTCTACTGAACCAATATCTACTCCTACATTTTCAAATAATTTACTTCCGTCATACTGCTTACTTTCTTCTTTTATATCATTACTTTTTTCTCTTATTTCTATATACCTAAAGCTATTTACATAAATCTTTGTTATAGATCTATTCTCATCATCTGCTGTCTTGTATCGATCTACCACAACACTTCCGTCTATTAATGTGAATGCTCCTTTTTTCAACCTTGGAGCAAAAGCCTGAGCTTTATTCCCCCACGCCTCTAAATTTATAAAATCTGTGCTTCTATTACCATACTTATCTTTATAATCTCTATCTACTGCTAATGTAAATCTTGCTCTTGCAACTTGAGAGTCTCCTACAAAATCTATATCTGCATCTCTAGTAAGTCGTCCTGCTAAAATAACATTATTCATAAATATCATCCTTTTTTAATTTATTTTTATTTGAAGTATAAACAATGATCTAATCTATAATACATATTTTTCCAAAATTCAGTTTTTTTATTTAATGAACTAAAAAAAGAATGCAATTTTGCATTCTTTTCCTAAGTTTTATTACATTATATTAGTTTTCCATTATTTTTCTTATATTGAATATTCTAAATGATTTTTTACTTAACTCTATATTAAAATTATCATTTTCTTTAAATATACTTTCTACATATTTTTTAACACCATGGTTTATATCTATTTCTTCTAAAATATCTTCCTCTAAGTTTATATTTATATCTTGAACGTTATCTTTTCTATTTACTAATATTAGGATTCTTTCACTATCTTCAGTAAATCTTATAAATCCAAATACATCATCATTTTTAGTATCTATAAACTTAGTATCACCATGAACTAATGGATTTAATTTTTTCTTGTAGATATAGTATTTTTGTAGAATTCTATCATATCCTCATCTTCATTGTTCCAAGGATATGTTCTTCTATTATCTGGATCTTTTTCACCTATAAGACCTGCTTCATCTCCATAGTAAATATATGGAACTCCTTCAAATGTCATTTGTATAGATACTGCTAATTTTACCATCTCTTTATCTTCATTTAACTCAGTTTTTATCCTATTAACATCATGGCTACCTATTAGGTTTAAATTTGATTTAAATGCTTCCTTAGGATAGTTTTCTTTAATTTCCATAAACTTATTTCTAAGATCTTTAGATGTTATTTCTCCTTTTAGAAATGAAACTACATTGCTTCTAAAAGGATATCCCATAACTGAATCTAACTGATTTCCAAGAAGATAACTTCTTCTTTCATCATAACTTACTTTATTAGATGCATCTTCCCAAACTTCACCTGATAAAACAGCTTCATTATCTATATCTTTTAATTCTTCTTTTAATAATTTTATAAATTTAGTTGGAAGTTCATCAGCTACATCTAGTCTCCAACCTTTTACACCTTTACTTGTCCATTTTCTAATTATACTATCTTTACTTTTTATAATATAGTCTATATAACCTGGATCTAATTCATTAACATTTGGTAATTCTTTTACGCCCCACCAACATTTATATTCCAAAGGAAAATTTTTAAAATTGTACCAAGAACTATATTTAGATTCTTGTGACTGGAAAGCTCCTACTTCATCGTATGTTCCATATTTGTTAAAGTATTTACTATCTGCACCAGTATGACTAAATACTCCATCTAATACTATATTTATACCTTTTTTTTCTGCTTTTTTTATTAAATCTTCAAATATTTCTTCATCTCCAAACATTGGATCTATATTTTCATAATTTCCTGTATCGTATTTATGATTACTTGAAGATTCAAATATTGGGCTTAAGTATATAATACTTACACCTAGCCTTTTTAAATATGTAAGTTTATCTATTATACCTTTTAAATTTCCACCATGAAAATCCCATCTTATTACTTCATCTTCCTTATTCTTTATATACATAGGAATATCACTCCAAGTTCCATATATAAAGCTATTTTCTTTAGGATTACTAGGCTTTTTAGTTTTATTACCATTGTTAAATCTATCTACAAATATTTGATACACTATACCTTCTTTATACCAAGTGGGAACTTCGTATTCTTCATATACCGTTACTTGATATTTATTTATATCATAATAAGAATATTCACAGGCTTGCCCATCTTCTCTACTTCTTCCATAGAATACTTTTTGATTATTATTAAGTTCTACTTCAAAGTAGTAAAAATAAATACCAACTTCTTCAAATAGACTACATTCTCCTTTGTAGCAATTTTCACTTTCCTTTACTAAATTAATTCTACTTAATTCTACATCTTCTCTTAATATTACCCAGGCAATATTTGATATATTAGAATCTTCATTTACATTTATTGATATTTTCATACCTTGGTTGATTTTCAAGGCTCCAAAAGGAGCCTTGTTTTCCCAAGAATTATAGTTTATTATATTCCCCATTTATCTCACACCCTTTAAACCAAATATCTTTTGCATATTCTGATATAGTTCTATCTGAAGAAAATATTCCTGAGTTAGCTATATTAACTAAAGATATACTATTCCACTTTTCTTTTTCCTTATATAATTTATTTATTTTTTGCTGTGCCTCTATATAATTTTCCATATCTCTTAATACAAAATATTCATCATTATACGTTATTAGTGAATCATAAATTTCTCTACCTTCTTTTTCTATATTAGGTATAAATCCATTTATTAAATCATCTACAACTCTTTTTATATACATATTAGACTTATATAAATCTAGAGCTGAGTATCCACCATATTTATTATAATCTAGTACTTGTTTAGCACTTAATCCGAATAATATAATATTTTCATTTCCAACTTGCTCATGTATTTCAACATTTGCTCCATCCAATGTTGCTATAGTTATTGCACCATTCATCATAAATTTCATATTACTTGTTCCTGATGCTTCTTTTGTCGTTGTTGAAATTTGTTCACTTACATCAGCTGCTGGTATTATTATTTCAGCTAAAGACACACTATAGTTCTCAACAAAAACAACTTTTAGTTTATCTTTAACTCTTTCATCATTATTAATTTTATATGCTACTGAATTTATAAACTTAATTATCGATTTTGCTAAGTGATACCCAGGTGCAGCTTTTGCACCAAATATGAATGTTCTAGGCTCTATATCAAAGTTTGGATTTTCCAATAATTCATGATACAAATGAAGTATATGAAAAACATTTAAAAGTTGCCTTTTATATGCATGTAGCCTCTTAATTTGAACATCGTATATAGAGTTTGGGTTTATATCTATATCATATTTTTCTTTTATATGGTTAGCTAGTATTTTTTTATTATCTGTTTTTATTTCATCTAGCTTTCTTAATACATCTATGTCGTCTTTATACTTTTCTAACTCTTCCAATTTTAATGTATCTCTTTTCCATTCGCTTCCTATAAGTTCTGTTATAAGGTCTGCTAGTTTTGGATTACAGCTTAGTAACCATCTTCTATGAGCTATACCATTTGTCTTATTATTAAACTTTTCAGGCTCATCATCATAGAAATCCTTTAATACTTCATTTTTTAATATTTCAGTATGAAGATTTGCTACACCATTTACACTGTGGCTTCCCATTATACATAAATGAGCCATACTTATATTTTCACAATTTATAATACTCATATGATTGACCTTATTAATATCTCCAGAATACTTTTCATTTAAATAATTCTTATATCTTCTATCTATCTCTTCTACTATCATGTATATTCTAGGAAGTAATTTTTTCATCATTTCTGCTGGCCATTTTTCCATAGCTTCAGCCATTATTGTATGATTTGTATAAGATATTGTATTTTTAGTTATATCCCATGCTTCATCCCAAGATAGTCCCTCTTCATCTAATAATATTCTCATCAATTCTGGAATACAAAGTGTTGGATGTGTATCATTTATATGAATAGCTACACTTTTAGGTAGGTCTAATATATTAGATTTGTGCTTTTTAAATTTTCTTATTATATCTTGAATCCCCGCACTAACAAAGAAATATTCTTGCTTTAATCTAAGTAACCTTCCTGCATAGTTTGAATCATTTGGATATAAAACTTGTGATATTTCTTCTGCATAGTACTTATATTTTAGTGCATCATCATAACTTCCTGAATAATTTTTGGCATTAGAAGATGTAGGACCAAAATCTCTTCTTACAATATCACTTTTAAATAATCTTAATGTATTTATAGAGTCATTTTCATATCCTATAATAGGGATATCATAAGGCATAGCCATAACTGGAATGTAGTTTTTATGAACTACTCTTAATCTTTTATTATCATCTATTAACTCTACATCCCCTTCAAATTTAACTACAACAGCCTTATTAGGTCTTACTGTTTCCCATATATAATTTCCTTGTGTAAGCCAGTTATCAGGCACTTCTACCTGATAACCGTTAACAAATTTTTGTTCAAAAAGGCCATACTTATATCTAATCCCGTATCCATGGCCACTTATATCTAATGATGCCATAGAGTCTAAGAAACATGCTGCTAGTCGCCCTAAGCCGCCATTTC
The DNA here is from genome assembly GCF_000499525.1 of Faecalimicrobium dakarense. Taxonomy (GTDB): domain Bacteria; phylum Bacillota; class Clostridia; order Peptostreptococcales; family Peptostreptococcaceae; genus Faecalimicrobium; species Faecalimicrobium dakarense. The sequence goes on from NZ_HG529430.1 coordinate 33,473, forward strand.
CTAATGCTGGGTCTACTTCTTCTTCTATTAGGTCATCTAAACTAATACCTAAATCTTTTAAACCTTCTCTTATAGTTTTTTCTAGGTCTAGATTTAATAAATTAGATTTTAGCTGTCTTCCCATTAGAAACTCTATACAAAAATAGTATACTTCCTTTTGACAGCTTATTTTAGTTTCAATCCATCTCTTTGCAATTATATCTTTTATAACACTGCATAGAACGTTTAATAATTGTTCATTACTAGCTTCATTTATCGACTGAGCATATAGACTATACATCTTAGTTTCAAATTGCTGTTTAAATTTCTTTTTACTAATTGTGACCAAAATCAAATCACCCCTTTAATCTAGCATATCTTGATAGGTCTTTATATAATCTTGAGCTGATTTCTTCCAGCTACTATCAGTTTTCATAGCATTAAACATTAATTCTTTCCAAGTATCTTTATCATGATAAAGCCCTATCGCCATCTGTATGCAATAAAGCATCTCATGAGCATTGTAATTTGCAAATGTAAATCCATTTCCTTCCCCAGTATATTTGTTGTATGGCTTAACTGTATCTTTTAAACCGCCGGTTTCTCTAACAATTGGAAGTGTTCCATATCTCATCGCTAACATTTGTCCAATTCCGCATGGCTCAAATAATGATGGCATTAAGAATATATCGCTTGCTGCATATATTTGTTGTGCTAGTGCACTATCAAATGTTATTCTTGCTGACACTTTCTTAGGGAAATGTGAATCATAATAATTAAACATTGATTGATATTGATGCTCTCCAGTACCTAGAACTACTATTTGTAAATTTTCTCTCATAAGTTCTGGCATAATATAAGATATTAAATCAAAGCCTTTTTGTGATACTAATCTCGAAACGATTCCTATTAATGGTATATCAGAGTTTACTTCAAGACCTAAAATTTCTTGTAATTTAAGTTTGTTTTCAACTTTTTTGTCAATACTATTAATATCAAAATTAACAAATATATCTTTATCTGTTTTAGGATTATTTAAATCATAATCTATTCCATTTAATATTCCTATTAATTTAGATGAATTATGCCTTAACAATCCATCTAAACTTTCTCCATAAAATTTAGTTTGTATTTCATTTGTATAAGTAGGGCTTACAGTACTTACCTTATCACTAAATACTATGCCTGATTTCATAAAGCTAACTCCGCCATAGTATTCAACATTTCCATTTTCAAGGTACTTATAAGGAAGATCTAATACATCCCCTAGAACCAAGTTAGAAAATACACCTTGATATTGTAGATTATGGATAGTGTATATAGTTTTTATATCTTTATATCCTGGTAAATTCCTATACTTCTCATTTAAAGTTAATGGTATCATACCTGTATGCCAATCATTTAGATGAATTATATGTGGATAAAAATCAAGTATTGATATAGCTTTTAATACTGCATTGCTAAAGAAAGTATATCTTTCTGCATCATCATCATATCCATAAAGATATGCAATTTCTCCTTCTCTTTTGAAGTAATATTCATTATCTATAAAATAAAACTTAACTCCATCTAATTCCATTTCTAAAAGCCCGCAGTATTGATTTCTCCATCCAACCTTAACATTAAATATAGTTACTTCGTTTAATTTTTCTTTTAAATAATTTGGCATATTTGAATACTTTGGAAGTATTACTCTAATATCAACGCCTTCTTTTTTTAATGCTTTAGGTAATGCATAAGCTACATCACCTAATCCCCCTGTCTTTGCAAATGGCCAACATTCTGATGTTGCATAAAGAACTTTCACTAAAAATTTCCCCCTTTAAATACTTATATCTTTTTCTATGACAATAGGATAATTTTCATCTCCTCTTAATTCTTTTCCTTCTCCGATATTTATATTTTTATCGAATATAACATTTTGTAAATATGCATCTTTATCTATAGTGCAATTTTGCATTACTACGCAGTTTTCTATATTTGCACCTTCTTTTATACGTACCTTTCTAAATATAATACTGTTTTTTACATTTCCTTCTATTACACACCCTGTTGCTATAAATGAATTTTCTATGTTTGCCTTATCTGAATATATTGTAGGAGATTCATTTTTTTCTTTAGTTAATATTCTCCTATCTGAATATAATAGCTCCTTAGCCACATCTATATTTAACAAGTCTTTGCTCATTTCAAAGTATGATTTAGTTGTTTTTATACATTTTAAATATCCATTATGCTCATACGCTCCAACTCTTAGATTATTTACATTTTCAGATATGTAGTCTTCTAAATATAAATATTCTCCAGTATTACTTAACATATATATAGTTTTTATGAAATCTTCTCTTTTCATTATATATGTTTCCATCCATATATTTGCTTTAGAAAACACCCCTAAATTACTACCTATATTTACAACCTTATTATTGTCTAGCACCAGAGTTAAATTTCCATCAAAGTCTTCATTAGCGTTATCAACTTGTTTATATATCATTGTTATATCATTTTTAGATCTTATATGGTATTTAATAGCTTCGCTATAATCCATATTACATATCATATAGCTTGGTGAAATTAATATATATTCTTCTTCACTTTTTTCTATATATCCAATATTACATAGTATGTTATATATATCTCCTTTTCTATACGGATACTTATTTTGTACTTCAGTATCTTCTGGACTAAATATAGATAATCCACCTTTTTTTCTACTTAAGTCCCAATCTTTCCCGCTTCCTATATGATCTGTTAAAGATCTATATTTTTCTTTTGCATATATTCCTATATTAGTTATTCCTGAGTTAACCATATTAGATAAAGTAAAGTCTATAACTCTATATCTACCTGCTATTGGTGTTGATGCTATTGGTCTACCATAATTTAGTTTACTTATATTTGGTTCTCCCTTTTTATTTAAATTTATTAATCCCATGCATTTATTTACCATTTTACAGACCTCCTTCTAATATAGCTTCAGCTTTTATAACTTCATACTCAGAAACTACATTTATTTCATCTATATCATTTTTTATATAGCAATTATCTTCTATTATTGCTCCTTCTCCGATCATAGCCTTCTCTATAACCACATTTTTACCTATTTTAACATTAGGCATTATTACAGAATCTTTTATAATACTACCTTCTCCAACTTCTACTCCATGAGATAATACAGAGTGATCTACTTTACCTAATACCATACAACCATCTGCTATCATTGAGTTACTTAAACTTGCCTTTAATCCAACATATTGAGGAGGCATAGCTTTTGTATTTGTATATATTCTCCACTTATTATCATTTATTTTTAATACTTCTTCTGAGTTTATAAGATCCATATTAGCTTCCCACAAGCTTTGTATAGTACCTACGTCTCTCCAGTATCCAGTAAACGGATATGCAAACATTTCAACATTATCTTCTAGCATTTTAGGTAATAAATTTTTCCCAAAATCATCATAATTTACATTTTCTGTTTCGATTTGTTTAAAGTAACTTTTTAATACTTTCCAATCAAATATATAAACACCCATAGAGGCTAAGTTGTTTTTAGGATTTTCAGGTTTTTCATCAAATTCATAAATACTTCCATCATTATTTGTATTCATTATTCCAAATCTTGAAGCTTCATCCCATGGAACTTCAATTACAGCTATAGTAGCTTTTGCATTTCTTTCTTTATGGTATGATAGCATTTTATTGTAATCCATTTTATATATATGGTCTCCTGATAATACTAATACGTACTCAGGATTATAATTATCTATAAAGTCCATATTTTTATATATAGCATCTGCAGTACCTTTATACCAATTCCCTTCTGTCTCATTCATATATGGTTGAAGTACATATACTCCTCCATTTATTCTATCTAAATCCCAATGACTTCCCATGCCTATATGAGTATTTAAAATTAATGGTCTATATTGTGTCAATACACCTACTGTATCTATACCTGAATTAGAACAATTGCTTAATACAAAATCTATTATTCTATACTTTCCACCGAATGATACTGCTGGCTTAGCAATTCTTTTTGTAAAAACTCCTAGTCTTGAACCTTGACCTCCTGCTAAAATCATAGCTAACATTTCTTTTTTCACTAGTTATCCCCCTTATTACTAATCACTAATTTATTATTAAAATATCTTTTATATTTTTATAACTCTTGAACTTTGATTATATTTTTTTTATTTATAATTTCATTTTTATCATTTTTCCCGCCAATAAGTATCTTATCTTCTTTATTTATATCTAACTTATCTAAAAATATATCTTTTCCCTTAATAAAACTTACTCCTAAAGGAGGAACTTTAATTTTTATATAATGTTCTTTATTATGCCATTTTTCATTTATAGAAGTTAACTGTGCACCTTCCATAGTTTGATTTGATCCAAAATATCTATCATTATCAGAATTTAATACTTCTTCATATATTCCCTCATAAGGCACTCCTACTTTATAGTCATAGTAAACAACAGGAGTGAAGTTTATTACTGCTATCATAAAGTCTTTTGGGTTTTTCCCTTTTCTCATAAGCACTACTACACTTTGTTCACTATTGTGAGGATCTATAAAATCAAAGCCTTCATAGGAATTATCTATTTCATATAAGGCTTTTTCATTTTTATATAAGTTATTTAAATCCTTTATATAATTTTTCATTTTAATATTAGGCTCTTTTTCTAAAAGCTCCCATTCTAATCCATAAGCATATCTCCACTCTAATCCTTGAGCAAATTCACAACCCATAAATAAAAGCTTTTTACCTGGATGTATCATATAGTATGCATATAAAGCTCTAAGGTTTGCAAATTTTTGCCATGTGTCCCCTGGCATCTTATCTAATAATGATTTTTTACCATGTACAACTTCATCGTGAGATAGTGGTAGTATGAAATTTTCTGAAAATGCATACATAAAAGAAAAAGTTATTAGTTCATGATGATACTTTCTATATATAGGATCCATTTCCATATATCGTAATGTATCATTCATCCATCCCATATTCCATTTATATGTAAAACCTAATGCTCCTTTATATGTTGGTCCTGTTACCATTGGCCATGCTGTAGATTCTTCAGCTACTATTATAGGATTGTCAACGTATTTATATATAGTTTCATTAAATCTTCTTAAAAAATCTATAGCTTCTAAATTTTCTCTTCCTCCATATTTATTTGGCTTCCACTGGCCTATATCATAGTCTAGATACAACATACTGGATACTGCATCTACTCTCATTCCATCTATATGAAACTCATTAAACCAATAAAGAGCATTTGATAATAAAAAGCTATTAACTTCTGGTTTTCCTAAATCAAAATGAGCAGTTCCCCAACCTATATTTTCAGCCTTTAGTGGATCACTATATTCAAATTGATTAGTCCCATCAAATTTATATAGTCCATGTTCATCTTTACAAAAATGACTATATGCAAAATCTACTATTATTCCGATTTCATTTTCATGACACGTATCTATAAATGCTTTAAATTCATCTGGTTTTCCATATCTACTAGTGCTACTATAATAGCCTATAGTTTGATATCCCCAAGATTCATCTAGCGGATGCTCTGTTATAGGAAGCATTTCTATATGTGTATATCCCATATCTTTTACATAATCTATCATTTCATATAGCTCATTATAAGAAAAAAACTCCCCATCCCATTTTCTTTTCCATGAACTTAAATGAACCTCATAAATATTCATCGGCTCATTATCATACTTTTTATTTCTCTATTTTTTAACCATTTTTGATCATTCCACTTATAATTATCATGATTATATACTATAGATGCAGTGTCTGGCCTTTTTTGAGAATATACTGCATATGGATCTGATTTCATTCTACTGATACCATCATAACCTATTACATTATATTTATATGATTGACCTATTATTACATTTGTTAGAAAAATACTCCATATTCCACTATCATTAATATTCTCCATAGGATGTGATTCTTTGTCCCAATCATTGAAATCTCCTACTAAATACACATTTTTCGCATTTGGTGCCCATAAGTTAAAACATATCCCCTTTTTACCTTTGTACGTAGCTATATGGCTTCCCATAAATTTGTAGCTATCATATGACTGTCCCATTTTAAACATATCAATATTTTCTTGGCAAATGAGATATTCATACTTTATATTTTTTTTGTACGCCATATGTAAAATTTCCTCCCCCTATTGATCTCTCACATAGTAATTAATTATATAGTAAAATGTTCTATGCTTTAATTAATTATATAGTAAAACATTCTATACTTTACAAATAAGTTTTAGAAAAATTCAGACATTTTATTGTATTTTATTTCATATTAATAAACCTATTTTCATATATCGAGTTCATTCGTGTAAAATATGTAATTAATACTGAATTAAAAAAAAGAAGTCTTATAAAATTATAAGACTTCTTTAAAATAATTTGCTATATAGTATAAATACTACTTATCATCACCTAAAACCTCTTTTATTCCTTTAAATGTTCCTAAAAAGTTTACAGTGTCTGAAGGTAGTACAAGCTTAGTTGCATTTCCATCTGCCATTTTTTCAAGAGCTTCTATTGATTTTAAAGCTAGCATATTATCATCAATATTAGATTCTTTCATAGCTAAAAATACGGCTCTTAAACCTTTAGCATTTGCTTCTTGAACTCTAAGTATTACCTCTGCATCCCCTTGAGCTTTTGCTATTGCAATTTGTCTTATTGCTTCAGCCTCTCCTTGTGCTTTAAGTATATCTGCTTCTTTTTGACCTTCTGCCTCACGAATCGTAGATTCTTTTTTAGCTTCTGCTCTAAGTATTGCAGATTGTTTTTCACCTTCCGCTTGAAGTATTGATGCAGATTTATTACCTTCTGCTTGAAGTATTGACTCTCTTCTTTCTCTTTCTGCTCTCATTTGCTTTTCCATAGTTACTTGTATATCATGTGGAGGCATTATGTTTTTAAGTTCTACTCTATTTACTTTTATTCCCCACTTATCTGTTGCTTCATCTAATATTACTCTCATTTTTGTATTTATTATATCTCTAGAAGTTAATGTTTCATCTAAATCTAATTCACCTATTATGTTTCTAAGAGTTGTAGCTGTTAAATTTTCTATTGCTGTTATTGGATTTGCTATTTCAAATACATATCTAGCTGGATCTGTAACTCTATAATAAACTACAGTATCTATTTGCATAGTTACGTTATCCTTAGTTATAACTGGTTGTGGTGGAAAATCTACTACATTTTCTCTTAAATCAATTACATAACTCATAGTATCTATAAATGGTACTAAAAAGTGAACTCCTGTATCTGCTACTTTCAAAAACTTCCCAAGTCTCATTACTATTCCTACTTTAGACTGCTTTATTACCCTAACACATGATAAACCTAATATTACAACAACAGCTATTAACACTATTGGTAATATTATAGGCATTACTGATTCTACCATTTAAATCATACCCCCATTATATTTATTTTTTTATTTTTTGACAACTAATTTAACTCCCTCAATTTTAACTACTTCTACAATATCGCCTTTTTCTAATTTTCTTCCATCAATAGATATAGCACTCCACTTTTCACTATCAACTACTACTAATCCAGTTTGACCTGGAAGTATCTCTGACTCCACTATTCCTCTCTTTGAAATAATAGCCTGTAAATTTGTATTGTACTTGTAGCCTTCATCTTTTTTTACTATTTTTTTAGTAGCAATAAATAAAAAAGCTGTAGATATTATTGCAAATAGAACTATTTGTATAAATATACTTTCTATAAAGCTACTTAAAAATAGTACAACTAATGCACCTATACTAAACCATATTAATGTTAAGCTAGGTGTCATAGCTTCTGCTATACCAAATGCAATAGCTACTATTAACCATATTAATTTCATATCAATCCCTCATTTAATATTATATTTTTAATTTATTAAGCATTTAAATCTTCTATTATTAAATATATGTGTATAAAGAAAATTATTAACTAAAAAATAAGATTCCCCCTCTTATTTAAATACAGTTTACCATAATTTAAAGCTGTATATATTACAAAAAGATTACGACTATATATAAACATCAAGTTTAAATGTATTATAGTTATATATTTAAGTGATAATAAAAAGATAACACCTTATAAATGCAGGAGTTATCTAATGAATATTATATATCTTAATTAATTTTTCTAAAACTTAAAGCTTATTTTAAGTACATTATTTTATCTTCATTTATATCTAAATTTAAACTATCATTAATATTAAACTCTATACTATCTTTGTATAAGTCTACTTGAATAAATTTACATTCTCTATTTTCTTTATTTTTAATAAAAATTGTATATCCAAAAGGATTTTTTACTATATTTTTTATTTCAAATAATCCTTTTATATCTTTTTTCAAATTAATGTGTTCTTGGCGAATTCCTATATAATTAGTATTGTCATTTAAAATTTTATTAGTATTAATTAAAAAGCTTAAGTCTTTAGCATAAAAATTATTACCTTTAGTCTTTTCTATTTTTAATATATTTTTACAACCTGTCATTTTAGCTTCTACAATTGAATTCGGATTTTTAAATAACTCTTCTATACTTTTTTTATCTTTAGATATCCCTTTATCATATACTACTATATCATCGCAAACTCTGTATGCTTCTTTTATATCATGAGTTACAAATATTACTTCACCGTTATACTCATTTAATATATTTACTAATTCTATTTCCATATCACTTCTAAGATGATAATCTAGTGCTGAGAATGGTTCATCTAAAAGTAATATCTGTGGTTCTGTAGCTAAAACTCTAGCCAATGCGACTCTTTGAGATTGTCCTCCTGATAGTTGGTGAGGATATCTATTTTCTAATCCTTCTAATTTAAATTGTTTAATATATTTATTTGATATATCTTTTACCTTACTTTTTTCTAGGTTAAATAATCCAATTTCTATATTCTCCCTTACAGTCATATGTGGAAAAAGTGCATAGTTTTGAAATAGAAATCCAATTTTTCTTTCCTGTACTGATAAATTTATTTTTTTTTCTGAATCAAATAATATTCTATTATTTAGTATAATTTTTCCATTTGTCGGAGTTTCAATCCCGGCTATACATTTTAAAGTCATACTTTTACCACAACCAGATTCACCTAAAAAACCAAGAACATTACCTTCTTGTTCAAATTTAACTTTTAAATTAAAAGATTCTAGTTTCTTTTCTATATCAATATAAAATGACATTTACTTTAGCCTCTTTCCTATTATTTTTTGTTGTTTATCAGACCAGTAATTTAGCATTATAATCATAAAAAATGATATCAAAATAATCATAATTACCCAAGTCATAGCCTTATTCATGTCTCCACTTTCAACAGCAAAAAAAATAGCTACTGGCATGGTTTGAGTTTTTCCTGGAATATTACCTGCTATCATCAAAGTTGCTCCAAATTCACCCAATGCTCTAGCAAATGATAATACTGTGCCTCCAATAATTCCAGGATAAGCTAGTGGAATAGCAATCTTAGTGAAAATCTTTAACTCACTAAGACCTAATGTTCTTGCTGATAAAATGATATTATCATCAATTTGCTCAAATGCTGATCTACTCGTTCTATACATCATAGGAAATGAAACAACAACTGCTGATATAACCGTTGCTGACCAAGTAAATATTATATTTTTATCAAATGAAAAAAGTACCTTTCCTAATATCGAATTTTTTCCTAAAATAAGTAGTAGAAAAAAACCTATTACTGTTGGTGGTAATATTAAGGATATAGTTAATAGTCCATCAATTAGGCCCTTAAATTTACCTTTATACATTGCCATTTTGTAAGACACCAATATCCCTATAAAAAAGGTAATAATAGTAGCTAGAATAGAAGTTTTTATAGATATATATAGTGGTGACCAATCCATAACTAATTCCTTTCTATACTTTATAATCTTTAATTGTATCCATATTTATTTAATATTTTTTTAACATCTTCACTAAGTAAAAACTCCTCAAGCTTCTTACTCTGTTCATATTTTTTACTACTTTTTGTAATTGCTACTGGATAAATTATTGGTGAATGATTTTTTTCATCTATAATTTCAACTACTTTCACACTATCATTATTTACAGTGTCACTTATATAAACAAATCCTGCATCAGCATTTCCTGAGCTTGTCCAAGCTAATACTTCTTTTACATCTTTTCCAAATGTTAATTTTTCTTTTACTTTATCTTTTAAATTTAAACTATTTAATACTTCATCTGCGTATTTACCTGCTGGTACACTATCAGGATATCCAACACCTATATGCTTTATTTTATCTGTAGTCAAATCATCTATATTTTCTAAATTTCCATCCTTTGGAGCTATTAAAACTAGCTTATTTCTTGTAAGCTCTTTAACTGTGTCAGATACTAAAAATCCACCTTTATCTAAATCATCTACTTGTTTTTTTCCTGCTGATATAAAAATATCACATGGAGCTCCTTGTTCAATTTGTTGCTTTAAAGAGCCTGAACTTCCATAATTTATAGTAAGTTTTGCATCTTTATTTTTACTTTCATATTCCGTTTTTATTTCAGCCATAACTTCTTTTAAACTAGCTGCAGCTGATATATTAATTTCTTCAACAGTGTTTTTAGACTCACACCCAACCATTAATAAAATAAATGGAATAATAAAACATAACCTTTTAATTATATTTTTCATTTTTCTATCCCTCCCTTAATATAATAGTACATTATATTGTATATTTTTTCATTATATTATATATTTTTACATAAAAAGAACACCTAATAACTTAGGTGCTATAAATTTTATTATAAATTTCTTTTGAAAAGTATATTAATTAATCCAGTCTCGCTATCCTCATTGACTATTGCATCAACTTCATATACTTTTTTTATTAATTTCTTAGTTAATACTTCTTTTGGAGTTCCATATTTAACTATTTCTCCATTTTTTAATACATATATCTTATCACAATACATAGCTGCAATATTTAAATCATGTATTGCTGCTATTACTTCTATATTTAAATTTTTAACTATATCCATTAATTGTAATTGATATTTTATATCTAAATGGTTCGTTGGTTCATCTAATATTAAACATGAAGTTTTTTGAGCCAATGCCCTTGCTAGTATTATACGTTGTTGTTCTCCTCCAGATAGTGTTGAAAATATTCTATCCTTAAAATCTAGCATATTTACTTTATCTAAAGATTCATACATAATTTTGTAATCATTTTCGCTATCTCTTTCCATCATTTTTTTATGAGGAGACCTTCCCATTAATACAATTTCTTTAACACTAAAATCAAAATCATAATAATTATGCTGAGATACAACAGCCATTTTTTTTAGCAGTTTCTTTTATAGATAACTTATCTATATTTACTTCATCTAATTTTATAGTTCCATCATGTGGTTTTAATGTTCTATAAATACATTTTAAAAATGTAGACTTTCCACTTCCATTTGGACCTATTATTCCTACGAACTCTTTATTATCAACATCTATATTTATATCTTTTAGTATATCTATATCACCTATCTTAGCATTTACTTTGTCTGTTTTTATATGCATTAGTTTTTGCCTCCAAATCCATAAGTATTTTTTATCATTAACCAGATAAAGCATGGAGACCCTATTATAGATGTTAATATACCTATTGGAATTTCTGTTCCTTTTATTATTATTCTAGATAATACATCTGCCCATATTAAAAATATTGCTCCTAATATTGCAGCTATCGGTATTATCTTTTTGTGGTCTGTTCCGAATATCATTCTTACGATATGAGGTATAATAAGCCCTACAAATCCTATCATACCAGACGCATACACTAAAACTCCTATCATTAATGATGTTATTATCAAATAAACATGTCTATACTTATGTAAATCAGTTCCTAAAGTAATTGAAACTTCATCTCCTAATAACATTAAATTTAATGTTCTATATTGGGTTATAAAAAATATAGTTCCAATTATTATTATAGGTAGTATAAAAATTATCTCTTCCCATTTAGCTCCTGCCAAACTACCCATAAGCCAAAATGTTATAGTTTTCATTTTACTTGCATCATCTACTATATATACTATAAAACTTGAAAATGCACTACATACTGAACTTAGTGCAGTTCCTGCCAATAAAAGTTTTATTGAGTTTGCTCTGCCTCCAATATTTGATATAACAAGAACTAATATAGATACTATAAACGCTCCTATAAAACCGGTAATACCTATTGCGTTACTTCCTAATATTGAACCTACACCAAACATAACAGCTATTGTAGCTCCTAATGATGCTCCTGATGATACACCTAATATATATGGATCAGCTAGTGGATTTTTTACAATAGCTTGCATTACTATTCCTACTACTGATAATCCTACACCTACCGCTATCGCTAATATAATCCTTGGAAGTCTTATTAGCCATACAACATCATGAATAGCTCCATTACCTAGAGTTTCAGTTTGTCCAATATTAAATAATTTATAAAAAATAATACTATATACTTCTTTTATGCTTATATCTACAGAACCAAGTGTAACTGCAAGTCCTATTGATAAAAATAATAGTATTAATAAAAATATAGAAACACCTATATATATAGGTGCTCCTTTAAATATATTTGATTTTTTATCTTCAATATAAATTTCTTTTTCCATTATGACTCTCCTAGTTTTTTAAGTCCGGATATAATCCTTTTGCAAAAGTATTTATACCATCAATAGTTCTTATACCACTAGAATACATATCTCCTAAAGGTACCCCATATACTCTTTTATTTTTAACTGCATCTAAACTTTTTAGTGCTTTATTTTCTAATATTTTATTTACCTCTTGCTTAGGAACATTTTCATCTGATCTATCCATATATACAACGAATATGGAATCTGGATTTAAGTTTATTAAATCTTCTTCACTAATTTTTTTACCTTGAGGATTTAATAAATCTGCACCTAATTTTTTAACCATATCTCCACCTAATGTATTAGCTCCATAAGTAGTTATTTGGTCATCTAAAAATTCTACAATTAAAGTACTTTGATTTTCTTTACCTTGTACCGATTTAGATACTTCTTCAACCTTTTTATTTATTTTATCTACTAGCTCTTTAGCTTTATCTTCTACATTAAATATTTTACCTAAGTTTAATATATCAGTTATTTCATTTTCTATTGTTCTTTCATCTTTTACACCACTATTTAAAGACATATATGTATTTATATTATTGTCATGCCAGTAATTTACTTCACCTAATCTTTTTTCATCAAATAATGAATACCAACTTAATATAAAGTCTGGTCTTTCCATTATTATACTTTCTTTTGATGGTGTAAATTCTTCTAAATATCTCACTTTTTTAAATGCTTCTTTATATTCATCTTTTACATCATGGTCAAGACCTGCTGCTGCAACTATTTTATCTTCTAATCCTAATGCTAACATAGTTTCAATTGAGTTTTGATATATAGCTACAACTTTTTCAGGAGCTTTATCAAAAGTTATTTCAACTGGTTCTTTTTTATAATTATAAGTTGTAATAGTTACTGGATAGTGAGAATCTTTATTTTCTGACTCTTCCACCTTTGAATTACTTTTACCTTCATCCTTTTTTTCATTTGTTGAACTACATCCAACAGCTCCAATTATAAATATGAAGCTTAATAAAAATACCATAATCTGCTTAATTTTTTTCATGCTTATCCTCCATTTTACATCTAAATTATAATTTGTAAAAAATCATAACTGCCTATAGATATAATATAAGGACACTCTCAGTAATAACACTTTGTTCATGTTTATTTGTGTTTTATATCTCTCTTTGTACCGAAGAGTATCGATATTTTAATACTGGCAAGTCTCCTGACTTATAAATCATCGCACTAACTAGCCTTCCCAAATTATAAATTCAGTGGCATAGTAAGTTAGCACTCCTTAATTACAGTAGCGGCACTGTGTGGAAATTTCATCCATCTTCCTTTTTAATTTCATATAAAACCAGCATTATCCATATATAGCAATAATTTTATTACTTTATCTCTAATTATATAAGAATTTATGTTTTTTTCTATATTATTGGGTATTTTATTTAATTAATGTATTTTTTATTAAAAACGTTATCAGATTTCTTTTATCCCTCTTGTAAGATACGCTTTATTATCTTTTTCATTTATATAACCATTCCATTAACTATTTTATATATAATTATTTTTTCCTTTATTGATTGGTTAAGTTATTTTAAAATATATAGTTTTTTCTTTATATGTAAACTTAAAAAGTCCATGAACACTAACTATTGCTTTAAATAGTGTAGAAACCCATAGACTCTTTATAATGTATTTTTAATTTATAAGAATTTTTCTCTAAACCCAGCACCTCTTACTTCTTCTACATGATTTACAGATATAAAGGCACTTTCATCTTTTTTATATATTAATTCTGTAAGTTTTGCAACTTGACCTGCTGCAACAATACAATATACTATTTTCTTTTTATTATTAGTGTATGCTCCTTCAGCTTCTAGGAATGTTACACCCGTTCCCATTTCAGTCATTATAGCTTTAGCTATTTCTTCATACTTTTCTGATATAAGAAGTATTGATTTATTTTTATCTAATATATCTTTTGCCATATCCATTGTTATTGATGTTAAATACATAGCTATTAAAGTATACATTACTGGTTTTGCTCCAAATAAGAATCCTCCAGCAAATATAATAAAGAAATTTACTATCAAATATGTATTCTTTAAAGGTATACCAAATTTTCTTTTCATTATAGCTGCTATTATATCAAGCCCTCCTGCCGATGCTCTAGCTTTGAATACTAATCCCATACCAATCCCATTTAATACTCCACCAAATATACACTGTAACATAATATCATCCATATAAAGCCCTTGGAATAAATCTTGTGTAGCACCTAAAGAAGCTGAGAATAAAATCATATTAAAAAAACTAATTACTAAAAATTTCCTATCTAAAAATCTGCTACCTAATATAAATATAGGTATATTTATTAAGAAACTCATCATACCTTGGTTAAGACCTAATGTCTGATTTAAAATTATACATATACCGGCTAATCCACCACTTAGCATCTTAGCTGGTGCTAAAAAAGCATTGATTCCCACAGCTTGAAGTATAGTACCAATAATTATTAATCCAAATTGTAAAAATTTATTCTCTTCAATATTTAAAGATTTAGCTGTTGTCATTTGTGCTCCTCCTTTTCAATAAATACATGCATATTTGCAACATCTTATTGTAACTCTATCGTTTAATTTTGACAATACTTTCAATAATATTCGTATTTATTCATACTTTATTTTTCATTTAGATTTTATTGTATGTCACTATCCCATTTATATACTATCAAGTTTTATAAATATCCCCCCCGTATAGTATATTCTTTTTATTTATATAAATAAAAATGCGGATATTTATAAAATAAATATCCGCATTTTTACTTTTATAATATAATTGTAAACTTAGTTCCTTCCCCTAAATTGCCCTCAACGTAAATTTCTCCATTATGCATATCTATAATATGCTTGGTAATAGTTAAACCTAAACCACTTCCACCCTTTACCTCCGAGTTAACATCTACTATTTGATTAAATCTATCAAATATTAATTTATGATATTTAGGATCTATGCCTATACCATTATCTTTTATAGTTATAACTACCCTATTGTTTAGCTCTTTTATCTTAACTTCAATAGTACCCCCACTTGGTGTGAATTTTGCTGCATTTCCTACTAAATTTACTATACATCTTTCTATCTCATATGCATCGCACTTTATATCTTTTTCCTCAATCTCTGGATCAATTATTAACTGAATTCCTTTACTTTCTACGTATTCTTTTAATGATAATGTCGCTTCCTCTACTATGTATACTATATTTTCTTCTTTTAAATTAATCTTATACTTTCCATGATCTATTTTAGTTGTATCTATTAAATTGTTTATTAAATTAAGTAAACGTTTTGTATTTCTGTTCATTACCTTCATATAGTCACTCAGTTTTTCTCTATCCACACCTTTCTCAGATTTATTAAACTCAGTTATAAGTTGTTCTGTTGTATATATTACATTTAAAGGTGTTCTAAGTTCATGAGATAAATTTATTAAATAGCTATTCTTATTTCTTTCTAATTGAATAACTTTATTTAATAGTTCCTTACTTTTTTCCATTTCATCACTTAGTTGCTCTGTCTTTTTTGTTACTAATTTATCTAGATATTTCATTCTGTTTATATATGAATATATTATTAATATAAGAAGTAAAAAGTATATGAATATAGCTATATCACTTTTTAATGGATGCGGTAATATGGTAAAACTTACCTTATTTTCATTAGTTATTTCTCCATTATGACTTCTTGCTTTTACTTTAAGAGTATAATTACCTGAAGGTAAATTACTATAATTTATATTATTTGTATCTATTGTATGCCACTCAGAGTCTGTACCTTCTAATGTATATTTATATTGTACATTTTCTATATTCCTATAATCTGAAATAAACAACTTTATATTTATAAAATTTTCATTGTATTTAAATTTCAACCCATCTATTCTATTATATCTTTTTCCATTAACTTCGAATTTATCAAAAACAACATTTGGAATATAAGCATTTTTCTTCACATTTTTCGGATTGAATATATTAAGTCCATTAGTTCCTCCAAAGAAGAACTCACCTTTTTTATTTTCATAGGATGCGCTTCCATTAAATTCATTTCCTTGAAGCCCATCCGTTGATCCGAATTTTTCAAATTTATTATTTTCAGAATCTAGCTTTGAAATACCTTCATTAGTACTAATCCAAAGATTATCATCTTCATCAATTAATATTCCATATACAGTATCATTAGATAACCCATCGTGTACCGTATACCTTGTAAATGTTTCTGACTTTTTATTGAATTTGTTCAACCCATAACTAGTACCTACCCATAAATTTCCTTTACTATCTTCGGCTATTGACCTTACTGTATCACTACTTATAGTTCTTTTATCATTGTCTTTTCTTTTATAGTTTTTTATAGTCTTTTTAACTGAATCTATCCTTATTAACCCACCATCTACAAAACTCCCAATCCAATAAATACCTTCTTTGTCTTCATATATTACTCTAGCATATAAATCTTCTATGCCATTATCCTTCAATATCTTAGTAATATCTTTTATTTCATTATTTTTTGTATTTAATATGCTTACCCCATCCGTAGTTCCAATCCATAAATATCCTTTGCTATCTAAATATAGGCACCTTACATTGTCTTCACATATTCCATTAGATTTATCATATGTATCTATAGTATTTTTATCTTTATTAATTTTTACTAGTCCATTATCAGTTCCAATGTATATTATATTATCTTTACCTGTTATATCATTTATAGAATCATTAATAAAAAGTCTATTGGTGTTATCCTTATTTATATGAGTCACTTCGTCAGTATTTCTATCTATTACATTTACACCTTTAGAATTTGTCCCTACCCATAATAATCCATCCTTATCTTCATATATACCATGTATTAAATTATCACTTAAAGAATTTTTATTAGTTGGATCTTTTTTATAGTGTTCCATTTTGTTATTAGCATCAAAAACACTTATTCCATTATAAGTACCTACCCAAATTAATCCACTTTTATCTTCTATAATTGTAAATAAATCATCATTAATTAAGCTGTCGTCATCATACATTTTATTTTTATATGCTATAAAGTTATCATCTTTATCATTATATTTTGCTAATCCTCTATCTGTAGCTATCCATAATACATTATTACTATCTTTATATACATCCTTGACATAATTTCCAGGAAGCGAATTTATATCTTTAGGGTTATTTTTATACTTTTTTATTTCATGAGTATTTATATCTATTCTATTTAATCCTTCTTTAAATGTTCCAATCCATATATAACCATCATCATCATATGAAAGTCCATATATATTATTTTCGCTTATACTATTTTCTGTTTTATCGCTATAAAATTTATAAACTTTTTCATTCTTAACATCTAACTTATTTAATCCATTTTTAGTGCCTATCCATATATCACCATTTCCATCTTGTTTTAGCGTATGGATAAACTGGCTAGTTATATCATTTTTACCCTTCAAAATTCGCTTGAATTCATCCTTTTCTTTATCGTAAATATTAAGACCATTTGATGTGGCAATAATAACGTCTTCTTTATTAGTTACTAGAATATCACCTATATTATTATTAGATAGGTTCCCATTATCTTTTTCTGCGAAGTAATTAGTTATTTTCCCATGAGCATTTATTTTATTTAATCCATTAGCCGTTCCTACCCATATATTACCTTCTTTATCCTCTTGTAAATCAACAATATAATTATTTGTTATACTATTTTCAGAATCTTGATGATGCCTATATACATCAAATTCGTATCCATTATATTTATTAAGACCATCATTTGTACCTATCCAAATGTATCCTTGCTTATCTTGAATTATCGTCTCTACTGTTGCTTGAGATAATCCATCTTCATGCTTAATATTTCTAAACTTTATATCATGTGCATATGCATTTACATTAAAGAAACTCATAACAAAAAATATAAAGCTTAAAATATTAATCGTTAAAATATTTACTAAGCTTATTTTTTTCATCTCTTCCCCTTATGATATCCCTATATTTTTACATTTTTTTTAAATTATACTACATTTTTACATCTTTTTCCATATTTAGAGATTTGGGTTAATATACAGAAATAAAAAATCACTCATACATGAGTGATTTTATATACCTATTACTTTTTTATACCTTCAATTTCTTTAGTCAATAAATTTTCTACCACTAACTTTAAGGTAGCTGCTGAAACTGGACAATTTTTACAATCTCCCTCTAATCTTACCAATACAACCCCCTGATCATTTACATCTACTAGCTTTAAATCTTTACCTTCTTTCTGTAATAATGGCCTTATTCTTTCAATAACAGCTGACACCTTATCTGTCATAAACTTCCCCCTAAAATAATAATTTATAATTGCATATATTCATAAGTTTCTATGCTCTATTTATATATCCTTTTCTTATTTTTCACTTTTATAATTTGTTTTTAATTAACTTCTTTTTATAATATTTTTAATTATATTTTTAAAATATATTAAACCCTTCCAGGAAAATGTTTGCATAGATAATGAAAATAATTTATAATTAAAGTATAAATTATTATAAGGAGATGAGTATATATGAAGTATATAAATAAATTAATTATATATTTAGTTGTGTATATACTTTTTGTGGCTTTATATAGTTTAAATTTTAAAGGAGACATAAGCTTCATAGATATGAAACTATGCTTATTATCATCAATTATACCTGCTTTAGTAGGTGGTACTGCTACAAATCTATTATTTAAATAAAATTTTATACATAATTAAAATAAAAAAAATAAGGTCCTTAAGACTTTATTTTTTTTTATATTTCTTTATTCTATTTACTACAATTTCGGATATTTCTTTTACTTCTTTAATATTAAATAGTAATATTAATACTATATAAATGATTAATCCTACAGATACAGAAATTATAGTATCCACTCCTATAAATTTTCTATTTTCTATAGTAAACCCATTTCCTAATCCTAGTATATCATTATACATAAACTTCATTGCTATTCCCATAATAACTGAAGCTATTGATACTTTTATAAATGTTATGAATATATTTTTAAATCCTAGCTTTCCAATTTTTTTCCTTAAAGATATGAAAAGTAACATGGTAGTTAATATAGCAGATATAGAGCTTGCTAAAGCTAGTCCACCAATCCCCATATACTTTACTAAAACTATAGAAAATACAACATTTATAACTACAGATATAGTAGCATTTTTTACTGGTGTTTTAGTATCTTGCAATGAATAAAACCCTTTAGCCAAGATTTCTCTAAGTCCATATGCTACTATACCTACAGAATAACAAGATAACGCTGTTGATGTTAAATATGTAGCATGTGAATCGAATGATCCTTCTTCAAATAAAATTCTTACTATAGGAGTTGAAAAATCCATAATCATTATCATTATAGGTACCATTAATATTACTATAATATTTATAGATTTTGATAAATTAGCTTTAAATCCTTTTATATTGTTTTCGCTAGCTAATTTTGATAGAACTGGATATATCACTGTAGATAATGCTACGACTATTACACCTACAGCAAACATACTTAGCTTATTTGCATAGTTTAATGCAGTTATACTTCCCTTCTCTAAGGTAGATGCTAAAGTTCTATTGACTATTGAGTTTATCTGCCCTACATATGAACCAAAAAATACTGGTATAACAAGATACACTACTTGCTTTATATTTTCATCTTTAAAATTTATTTTTAATCTATGTTTATATCCTTTTTTAAATAAAAACGGTAGCTGGAATAAAAGTTGAGCTATATATGCAATTAAAGTACCAAATACCATAACATAAGAATTTGTTATAGATCCTAATATTATTGCTCCTATAACAAATATGTTAAATGGAATACTTATAAGACCTGATATATAAACGTCCCCTGATGCTACTAAATATGAAGATATAAGCCCATTAGCTGCTATAAATATCATTGAGAATAATAATATTTTTAAATATTCTACAGTAAGATTTAATACATCTCCACTAAATCCCATGGCAAATAATTTCACTATGTATGGTGCAAATATCATACCTACAATAATAAATAATACACTTAGTATCATAACTATATTCAATACATTGCTAGTAAATTTATTTACTCCTTCTTCTCCGTCACTATCTTTAACTTTAAAAAACATAGGTATAAATGTTGTTCCAAGCGCTGCACTTATTCCATCAAATAAAACTACAGGTATATTTAACGCTGTAAGGTATGCATCTGTTATATCTCCAGCTCCAAATGTCTGTGCTAATACTATATCTCTTAGAAATCCTGTTATTTTTGATATTAATATTATAGTCATAAGAATAACTGCTGCCTTTTTAGTTCTCTTTGCCATATATAATCCTCTTCTCTACTAAACTATTATATTCTATATTATTTTAATATTTTTATATAATATTGTACAACTATATTCTAATTATATCAAATTTTAATTATATAAATAATATCTTACTAATTGCGCTTATTTATATAAATTTTCATATTTATAAATATATAAAAAGAGTGCATAGTTTTATAAGCTATGCACCCTTTTGTAACTACATTTGTTCTGCTAATCTTTTATAGCTTTCATATCTTTCTTTTGCGTATTTTTCAGCTAATGTAAATAATTCTTCAGATATGTCTGGGAACTGTTTAGCAATTGCTGAATATCTTACTTGACCCATTAAGAAATCTCTAAAACTTTCTTTAGGCTCTTTAGAATCTAATATAAATGGATTTTTTCCTTGTTCTTTTAACTCTGGATTATATCTATATAAATGCCAATATCCACATGAAACTGCTTGAGCTTCATTAGCTATACTTCTTCCCATACCTTCTTTTAAACCATGACTTATACATGGTGCGTAAGCTATTATTAATGATGGGCCATCATAATTTTCAGCTTCTATTATAGCCTTCATTAATTGGTTCTTATCTGCACCCATAGATACTTGTGCTACATATACATTTGAGTATGTTATTGCCATCATACCTAAATCTTTCTTTCTAGATCTTTTTCCTGATGCTGCAAATTTAGCCATTGCAGCTACTGGTGTAGCCTTAGATGATTGTCCTCCAGTATTAGAATATATTTCTGTATCATATACTAATATATTTACATCTTCTCCAGATGCAATTACATGATCTAGGCCTCCATATCCTATATCGTATGCCCAACCATCTCCACCTATAATCCATTGAGATCTCTTAACTAGATAGTCTTTTCTATCCTTTATCTCATTGACTAAAGATTGTACCTCTGGACTAAATGAAGTTCCTTCTATAGCTTGTAGTACTTTTTTACTACTTTCTTTAGACTCTTCACCTTTTTCCTTATTAGCTATCCATGCTTCAAAAGATTCTTTTAAACTTTCTGTGCCTTCCATAGTTAATAACTCATTCATCACATCTTCTATTTTACTTCTCATTTGTTTAGATGCTAAATACATTCCATATCCAAACTCTGCATTATCTTCAAATAATGAGTTTGCCCAAGCAGGACCTTTACCTTCATGGTTTATTGTGTATGGACTAGTTGGAGATGATGCACTCCATATTGATGAACAACCTGTAGCATTTGCTATTATCATTCTTTCTCCAAATAGTTGAGTAACTAATTTAATATATGGTGTTTCTCCACATCCTGCACACGCACCTGAGAATTCAATTAAAGGAGTTTTAAATTGAGAATCTTTTACTGTTTTACCAGCTACTAAATCCCCTTTGTATGAAATTTCTGAAACAGCGAAGTCCCAATTTGGTATTTCTTTTTCTATTTGAGTATGAAGTGGTTTCATAACTAATGCCTTTTCTTTAGCTGGGCATACATCTGCACAATTTCCACAACCTGTACAGTCCATAGTATCTACTTGTATTTTATATTGTAATCCTTCAAATCCTTTACCTACAGCTTTTTTAGTTTCAAATCCTTCTGGTGCTTTCGCTAATTCTTCTTCATTCACAAGGAACGGTCTTATAGTAGCATGAGGACATATATATGAACATTGATTACATTGGATACAATTTTCTAATATCCATTCTGGTACATTAACTCCTATACCACGCTTTTCATATGCAGCTGTACCACAAGGAATTGTACCATCTTCTATTCCATTAAATGCACTTACAGGTAATCCATCTCCTTCTTGCGCATTCATAGGTCTTAATATATTCTTTATAAATTCAGGCTCATTGTTGCTTTCTTTTGCTTCGTCAGTTGCATTTGCCCAACTTTGAGGAATTTCAATTTTTGTTATTGAGTTTTTACCTTTTTCTACTGCTTCGTAGTTCATATTAACTACTTTTTCACCTTTTTTACCATAAGCTTTACTTATAGATGATTTTAAGTATTCAGTAGCCTCTTCCTCTGATATTATATTAGTTAGCTTAAAGAATGCAGATTGCATTATCATATTTATTCTATTTCCAAGACCTATTTCTTGAGCTAGTTTAGTAGCATTTACTGTATAGAATTTAATGTCATTATTAGCTATGTAGTTTTTCATTTTTGCCGGTAAATGAATATCTAATTCTTGATCATTCCATATAGTGTTTAAAACAAAAATACCACCTTTTTTAAGCCCTCTTAATAAGTCATATTGATTTACATAAGATTGATTGTGGCAAGCTATATAATCAGCGTTATCTATTAAGTAAGTTGATCTAATTGGTCTGTCTCCAAATCTTAAGTGAGACATAGTTATACCGCCTGATTTTTTAGAGTCATATGCAAAATATGCTTGTACATATTTTTTTGTATTATCTCCAATTATCTTTATTGCTTGCTTATTAGCTCCAACTGTACCATCTGAACCTAGTCCCCAGAACTTACAGTTTATAGTTCCCTCATGGCTTAATTTTAGCTCATCTTTAACTTCTATAGATGTGTTAGTTACATCATCATTTATACCAACTGTAAATTGATCTTTAGGTGATTCACTTACTAAGTTATCAAATATAGCTTTTATATCTGAAGGTGTAACATCCTTTGATGCAAGTCCGTATCTTCCACCTATTATCATAGGTGCATTTTCTCTATTATAAAATGCTGATCTAACATCTAAATATAGTGGCTCTCCTATTGAACCAGGTTCCTTAGTTCTATCTATTACACATATTTTCTCAACAGTTTTAGGTACTGCATTAAATAAATGTTCTTTAGAGAACGGTCTATATAAATGAACTTTAACTAATCCATATTTTGCTCCTTTAGAATTTAGTTCATCTATTGTCTCTTCTATAGTTTCAGTTACCGATCCCATGGCAACTAATATTTCTTTTGCATCTTCAGCTCCATAGTAATTGAATAAACTGTGATTTCTTCCTGTTAATTCACTCATTTGTTTCATATAGTCTTCTACTATTGGTATTATTTGATCATAATACTTATTGCTTGCTTCTCTAGTTTGGAAGTATATATCTGAGTTTTGAGCTGTACCACGAGTAACTGGATGATCTGGAGATAAAGCTCTATCTCTAAACTCTTGAAGTGCTTTTTTATCTACTAATTTTTCATAATCGCTATATTCTAGTACTTCTACTTTTTGAATTTCATGTGATGTTCTAAATCCATCGAAGAAATGTACAAAAGGCAATCTACCTTTTATTGCTGCTAAGTGAGCAACTGGCGCTATATCTGCAACTTCTTGCACTGATCCTGATGCTAACATTACGCATCCTGTCTGTCTTGTTGCCATAACATCTTGATGGTCTCCAAATATTGATAAAGCTTGAGCTGCTATTGCACGTGCACTAACATGGAATACTCCCGGAAGTAATTCCCCTGAAACTTTATACATATTTGGTATCATTAGAAGTAATCCTTGTGATGCAGTGAAGGTAGTTGTAAGAGCTCCACCCTGTAGTGAACCATGGAATGTTCCTGCTGCTCCTGCTTCAGATTGCATTTCTACTACATTTACTTTTTGATTAAATATGTTTTTTAATCCTTGAGCTGCCCATTCATCTACTACTTCAGCCATAGTTGTTGATGGTGTTATTGGAAATATTGATGCAACATCTGTGAAAGCATATGCTACATAAGCAGCAGCTGTATTTCCATCAACTGTCTTCATTATTTTTGACATATTATATCTCCTCTCATTTTAGGTTTTATTTATTTTAGTATATAAATCCTAATTATTTTTTACATAAATTCGATATAATACTCATCTTTTACCAAACTAATTAATAATTTTTTGCAAATATAACTTATAATCCTTTAA
>NZ_HG529431.1 GCF_000499525.1 Faecalimicrobium dakarense
ATTGTTTTTCAACTTCCTTAGTTTACCAAAGTTATTTAACCTTGTCAACTTTTTTCTGTTGTCTTTCTTTTTGTTCGCCCTTTTCTTAAGGACAAGTATAACTATACCATCTCAAATTTATATCGTCAATACTTTTTAAAATTTTTTAAAATTTTATTTATTTTTTATTTATTCATATATTTCTATAAACTATATATACAGTTAAATTGTAGATATTTATAGTATTTTGAATACTATATCTATTTTGTGTAAAACTATATATAATCTAATGCAATATTATAAGGAGATGATTTTGTGACTAGTTTTAATGATTTAAAAAGTTTATATGAAGATGGATATAGATGCATTTATCATGATTGTACAAATAGCAACCATACAATATATCTTAAAAACTTTGATAATGAAAATTCACAAGCTCTTGAAATTGAAGTTAATGATGAAAATGAGTTCTCCCAATTTCAGAATTACATGAATGACTTAAAAATGTCATAGCTTTATAAATACATTTTCACAATAAAATAGGGAGTATTAATACTCCCTATTTTATTGTAACTATTCTCTTTATTAAGTTCAAAAGTTCTTCTCTATCTGTTTGTAATTGTTTTTTCTTCTCTTTATATTCTTGAAGATTAACAACTTTTTCTCTATGTTTATTCATAAAATCACATCCTAATTAACATTATTAACTATACTAATTAATTCTATACTTTAAGCCTATAACCTTCTATTTATTATAAAAATTTTCATAAAAATTTTCATTTTTTAAAGTAATATAGCTTAAAATGCGTATATAAATTATAATATTAAATTTAATTTTATAAATTGTTTTATTTATTAACTTTTTACTACTTCATTTGATCTTTAATCCATTTAGTAGCAACATCTAATTGTTTTGTTTCATTTTTTTCCTCAATTGTTGGCTTTATACCTTTTCCATTTATATAGTCTCCATCTGGAGTAAAGTACTGTGCTGTTGTTAACTTATATCCTGTTCCATCTTTTAATTCTCTTACACTTTGTACTAATCCTTTTCCAAATGTAGTTGTTCCTACAGATATTCCAGCTTTATTATCTAAAAGAGCGCCCGTAAGTATTTCTGATGCAGATGCACTTCCTTTATTAGTTAATATAGCAATAGGTAAATCTACTTTTCCTTTACCTGATTTTAGATACTCTGTATTTCCTTTATTATCCTTAGTATATACAATCGTTCCCTCACCTATTAATTCATCCGCAATTTTTTGACATATATCCAATAATCCACCGCCATTATCTCTAACATCTAAAACTAAACCTTTTATTCCTTTTTCTTGTAACTTATTAAGTGCAGCTTTAAAGTCTTTATATGTATTTTCACTAAATGAAATTATTTTTATATATCCAATGCCATCCTCTAACATTTCACTTTCTATACTCTTTGAAACTATTTCTTCTCTCTTAACTTTAACATTAAATTCTTTTCCATCTCTGTTTAATGTTAATTCAACTTCAGTTCCTGCTTTTCCTTTCATCATTCCTACTGCCTCATCAGAATTTTTAGAGAAAACAGGCTTTCCATCTACTTTTATTATTTTATCTCCAGATTGCACTCCACTCTTTTCAGCTGGAGAGCCTTCTATTGGAGCTATTACTGTTATGTAATCATCCTCAGATGTAGGACTTATATATATACCTATGCCTACATAAGATCCACTTGTTTGTTCTTTTAATCTTTCAAACTCTTCCTTTGTGTAGTATTGAGAATATGGATCATCAAGTCCAGAGAATAATCCTTTTATTGCTCCATCTACTAATTTTTTATCAGTTGGCTTTTGATAAAAGTCTTCCTTTATCATACCTTCTAATCCAACCATCTTGTTATACTTTTTATATCCCTCGTACATATCTTTAGATATTACAACTTTATCACCTAGTGCAATTTGAAAAGTTGATGTAAATAAAGCTGTAACTACTACGAGAACTATACCGTATATAATAGCTTTTTTCTTTGATATCATGTTTGATGCATCTCCTTTATCCTAATCTATTATATATTATATGACTAGCTATTCTTTTTATTACTATTTAGCATTTGTATTGATTTAAGTTATTTACTTATACTAAAATTCATGTTAGATGGATGTGTGAATTCATATCCACATTATACCATAGTAAAAGGGGTAGATTTTATGAAAAAAGAATTTAGAAGTAAGGTTATATCTAATAGAAAAAATCAAAGTTCTGATTTTGTATCTAAGCACTCATCAATAATTGTAGAAAAATTATTAGCAATGGACTGTATTAAAAATGCAGAAAATATTATGCTTTATCTAGATTTTAATAATGAAGTTCAAACAGATGAATTAGTCAATAAACTTTTATCTCTTAAAAAGATCGTTTCATCTCCAATAACTATACTTAATGAAAGAAAACTTATTCCATGCCAAATTAATGATTTGAAAAATGATATCCAAATTGGCGCTTATGGCATAAGAGAACCTAAAAAAGAATCTTCATGTGAAGTAAATATCTCTGACATTGATATAGTAATAGTTCCTGCTGTTGCTTATGATGAAAAATGCTATAGACTTGGATATGGTGGTGGATTTTATGACAGATTCTTAGAACAGTTAAGAGATGATGCCATAACCATAGGAATAGCTTTTGATATCCAAATATTTAATGATGTCCCAAAAGAACCACATGACGCTCAATTAGATTACATAGTTACAGAAACGAGAATACTAACCTCTTCATTATAATTATAAAAATATAAGCAAAAGCATTTTAATAAAGTAAATTTAATTAAGTGCTTTTGCTTTATCAATCCTTATATTAGGTATTTTATACTTATATTACTTTTTATCTTTCTTATCGCTATCGTCTTTATCACTTTCCCTATATTTTTCTAGTATGCCATTAACTTTTTTATCAATTTCATCTATTTCTTTTCCTGTAAGTATTTGTAATCCTTCTTCAATGCTTGATATTGCATATATATTAAACTTACCTTCTTGAACAGCTTCTACTACTTCATCTTTAAGAACTAGATTTTTAACATTTTGTATAGGCATCATAACACCTTGATTTCCTGTAAATCCTTTTATTTTACATACATCAAAGAATCCTTCTATTTTTTCATTTATTCCACCTATTGGCTGTATCTCTCCTTTTTGACTTACAGAACCTGTAACTGCTATATGCTGTTTAATCGGAATATCCGCTATACTAGAAATTATGGCATATAGTTCTGTACTTGATGCACTATCTCCATCTACTCCACTATAATTTTGTTCAAATGTAATAGATGTAGTTATTGATAGTGGTTTTTCCTTTCCATATCTAGACCCTAAGTATCCACTTAAAATCAATACGCCTTTATCATGAATACTTCCACTTTGCTTTATTTCTCTTTCTATATTTACAACACCACTTCTACCCTTATATGTAGAAGCTGTTATTTTAGATGGCTTTCCAAAAGAGTACTCTCCCGTACCCATTACAGCAAGTCCATTTATTTGACCTACTTTTTCTCCCTCTATATCAATTAATAAAGTTTGATCTTCAAACATTTCATTTAATTTTTCTTCATATTTATTACTTCTATATATCTTTTGATTTATAGCATTTTGGACATCGTCTCTAGTTACATATTCATTATTTTCATCACTTATAGTTGATGATTCATATATTATATCTACTATTTTATTAAACCTAGCTGTAAGCTTATCTTTATTGTCGCTCACTCTAGTACTATATTCTATTATTCTTTCTACTGCAGACTTATTAAAATGCTTTAAACCATCTTCATTGCATTTATTAGCTATTAATTGAACTGTTTTATATATGTTTTCTTCATTTTTATCAATTTCTATATCAAAGTCTGCCATTATTTTAAATAGATTTCTGAAATCTTCTTCATATGCATAAAGAAGACTATAATAATAGCTATCTCCTACAAGTATAACTTTTACATCTAAGTCTATCGGTTCCGGCTTTAATGTAGATGTAACTACATATCCATATTGCTTGTTCAAAGACTCTATTGCTATTTTCTCAGTCTTTAAGCTTCTTTTTAAAGAATCCCAAGAAAATGGATTCGATAATAAATCTTTTGCATTTATAATCAAATATCCTCCATTTGCTTTATGAAGTGCTCCTGGTTTTATTTCCATAAAACTAGTTGTTAGTGCTCCTATTTCATTTTTATATTCAATACAACCTATCATATTGTAATATGTAGGATTATTTTCAACTATTATTTTGCATTCATTACATTCGCTATTATCTATAAATAAATTAACCTTATATTTACTAAATAACTTTTCTTCATTTTTAGGAGACATCATACCTAATAGAGCCATTGGATTTTGTTGATTTTCTTCATTATCAACTTTAAATTTAGAAATGTTATTAACTATATCATCACATAAATCATTAATATATTTTTTAGTTTTTTCATCATCTCCATATTTACCTATTAAATACTGTCCGTAGAAATTCACTAAACTCTTTCCAACATTTTTATCTAACTCGAAATTTTTATTTTTATAATCTTCTTCACAGGCTTTAATCTTATCTATATATTCTTTGCTATCTTGATTAAGCTTTATTCCTTCTTCTCGTAGTCTTTTTATTTCTACTGTTGTAAGGTTCCCTAGTTCTTCTTCTTGCATTAGTGTTCCATCTTCTTTTATTGGAATACTCATTAAGCCCCTATCTGTAACTTGAAACTTAAATCCTCTGGGTTTTGAAAACTCATTTAAGTCTTCTATTATCTTTTGTATATTATTTTCTAATTCACTCATTAACAACCTATTATGATATTCGTACTCTTTAGAGTTAAATATTTTAGGAATTTCAGATTTAAGTTTATCTATAATATCTTCTATATCTTTTTTAAATAACTTACCTTCGCCTGATTTAAATGATAGTGATGTAGGCTCATTTGAATTCTTAAAGTTATAAACATATACCCAGTCTTTAAGTTCTTTTTGCTTTGCATGCTTTTTTATAAGTTTATTAGTATAGCTAGTCCTTCCAAGTCCGCTAGAACCTGCTACATATATGTTATATCCATTTTGCTTCATTTTAAGTCCAAACTCTATAGCACTAACAGCTCTATCTTGTCCAATTATTTCTCTTATTGATGTTATATCCTTAGTTGTATTAAAATTCATTCTATCTAAAACATTTTTACATTTTAAATTTTCTATATCTACTTTATATTTATCTATATTTAACATTTATTCACCTCTATGTAGTATTTTAATTTTTATTTTTCCCTACTTCATGGTAAATAATTAGTTATTATTAAATTTTCTTTAAATAAAAAAACCTAATAACCAAAATGATTATTAGATTCTTTATATGTACTTATAAATAGTATTATTATTCTGATTTAGATGTATTTAGTTCTATCCTATCTGGTAAATCAGTTAGGTTTGTTTCTACAACTACGTATGGAGAAGATTTTTCTTTATCTTTATATGTAGCCTTTACTCTCATTATATTTTTCTCATCTTCTTTTAAAAGGTCTATTTTGTCTATTTGAATTCCATGTTTACTATCATTACCTCTAGTTACTATTACGTATATTTTTTTATCTAACTTTACAGCTAATGCTCTCTCTTCATTTGTATATTTGTCCATTATATCTAATATTTTTTCTGGTATTGATTCTCTTTGTAATATCGTATAATCTACTGGCTTTGATTTTTCCATAAACATATTAGGTATAAACACGAATCCCCCAATTATAAGTATTAATACTAAAACGCCATATATTACGCCCTTAATATTAAATTTTATATTCAAATATATCACCCCCTTGTCTATTTAAAATATATGAAACTTGTTCAATTATTAGAAGAAAATTTATTAGTTTTCATACAAACTTGTAGGCGTATATTTTTAAACAATAAAAAAAGATATAACCTTACAAGGTTATATCTTTTTTATTATTTCTTAGATATTGTTTCTTTTATAGCTTTAACTATATCATCAGATGTTAATCCATATTTTTTTAATAATTCAGCTGGCGTTCCAGATTCTCCGAATGTATCTTTAACTCCTACTCTCTTAACAACAACCGGATATTCTTCACTTACTACTTCACTTACACTTGATCCTAATCCACCGATTATATTGTGTTCTTCAGCAGTTACTATAGCACCTGTCTCTTTTGCTGCATTTATTATTATCTCTCTGTCTATAGGTTTTATAGTAGACATATTTATAACTCTAACATTTATACCTTCTGATTTTAATGCTTCATGAGCTATAACCGCTTCATTTACCATTATTCCGCAAGCTATTATAGTAGCGTCATTACCTTCTCTAACTACTGTACCTTTTCCGATCTCGAATTTATAATTTTCGTCAAATAATGTAGGAACCGCACTTCTTCCAAGACGAACATACATAGGTCCATTGAATTTAGCTGCTTCTAATATCATTTGTTCAGTTTCTACACCATCTGCAGGAACTAAAACAGTCATGTTTGGTACAGCTCTCATTATAGCTATATCTTCTACACTTTGATGAGATGCTCCATCTTCACCTACTGTAAGACCAGCATGTGTTGCACATACTTTAACATTTAATTTAGGATATGCCGCTGAGTTTCTTATTATTTCGAAAGCTCTTCCTGTTGCAAACATAGCAAAACTACTTGCAAAAGGAATCTTTCCTGCTGCTGCAAAACCACAAGCTGCTCCTATTAAGTTTTGTTCAGCTATCCCCATATTGAAGAATCTGTCAGGGAATGCTTTATAAAAATCATTTGTTTTAGTAGATTTTGATAAATCTGCGTCTAAGACAACTACATTATCATTAATTTGACCTAATTTAACTAATGCTTTTCCATATGCCTCTCTAGTTGCTATCTTACTCATTATCTGCACCCCCTAATTCTTCTAATGCTTTTTCTAAATCACTATCGCTTGGAGCAGTTCCATGCCATCCAGCTTCATTTTCCATAAATGATATACCTTTACCTTTTACAGTTTTAGCAACTATCATAGTTGGTTTTCCTACTGTTTCTTTAGCCATATCAAGAGCTGCAAATATTTGATCAAAATCATGACCATCTATTTCTATTACGTTCCATCCAAAAGCTTTAAACTTATCTACTATTGGCCCGATATTCATTACTTTTGATACGTCTCCATCTATTTGAAGTCCATTATAATCTAAAAATGCCACAACATTATCAAGGTTATAGTGTGCTGCACTCATTGCTGCTTCCCACACTATTCCTTCTTGAACTTCTCCGTCACCAAGTAAAGTATATACTCTCCACGGTGCATTATCTAACTTAGATGCCATAGCCATACCGCAAGCTACTGAGAAACCTTGTCCTAATGAACCTGTAGACATATCAATCCCTGGGATATTTTTCATATCTGGGTGTCCTTGTAATAGGCTTCCAGTCTTTCTTAGTTTACTTAGCTCAGTCTTATCAAAGAATCCTTTTTGAACTAAAGTTGAATATAACACTGGTGCTGCATGTCCTTTTGATAAAACAAATCTATCTCTATCTTCCATTTTGCAATTATTAGCATCTACATTCATTTCATCAAAGTAAAGGGCTGTTAATATCTCAACAGCTGATAATGATCCTCCTGGATGTCCAGACTTAGATTCATGTATCATAGAGACTATATCTTTTCTGATATTACGTGCAATCTCATTTAATCCTTTATGGTCTCTCATGTAATTACCTCCCTGTGTTTGTAAAGTAAAAATTACTCATTATGTAATGTATTTTTTCTTTCAATCTCATATTATTATATCACTTTTGTATAGTTTTTTACTCATAATTTTTAAATAAAAGCTATTATGTGTATTTTTTAGCTATATTGAGATGCTTTATGTAAGATAATTTTAAATTTCTTATTTTTACATTTTAATATATAGCTATATTTATAAATATAATCCCTATTTTTAAAATTTTATTTATAATTTAGTTTGAAATGTTATATATATAAAATCATACATTAAATATATAATTTATACTCTTTCCATAAATATCATAATTATAATTTTTTTAAATAAAAAAAGATATTGATATTAAAAATAATATCAATATCTTTATAGTACAAATAGCCCTAAGCTTATCTGAAGGCTATTATCTACTTTTACCATCATATTCTTATCTAGACAACCAATCTTTTCTCTTAGCCTCTTTTTATCTATAGTTCTTATTTGTTCTAAGAGAATAACAGAATCCTTATTAAGCCCATATTCATTAGCACTTATTTCTATATGAGTAGGCAACTTAGCCTTATTAATTTGGGACGTTATGGCTGCTACTATAACAGTTGGACTATACTTGTTCCCTATATCATTTTGTATTATCAAAACAGGTCTAACACCTCCCTGTTCTGAGCCAACAACTGGGCTTAAATCAGCATAAAATAAGTATCCTCGCTTTATATCTGGGCTAGTACTCACCTTGAGCAATCTTCCCTTCTGAATTATCATCAGAAGATACTTCATTTGTCATACCTAATTCAGCTAATGATAGGTTAATTTGACCCATTTCCTTATAACCCTTGATCATATGCTCCTTGAAGTCTATTTTTTTCTTTTGAGTTATATAGAATTGAAAAGCAGCTTTTGCAAAATCTTCTCTATTGCTATTCTCCATCTGGACGATATAATCTACTTCAGATATTAGAGAATCCGGTAAAGTAAATATTATTTTTTCCTTGCTTTTATTACGCACAAAATCGCCTCCCGGAGTATACTATCAATTTTATTTTATCAAATAACTACCCGCTTGTAAAATTGCATCTTTTACCATATAAACACGGCTAACCCTTCTTGATACCATGCATAAAATTTCATAGTTTATAGTTCCTAAATCTTTAGCCATTCTTTCAACGGTCATATTATCTTCTCCAAATATTATAACCTCATCTCCTACTTTTATGTCTATTTCTTTATCTATTTTAACCATGCATTGATCCATGCATATTCTGCCAACAATATCAAAGGCCTTACCTTTTATAAGTACCTTAGGACTTCCTTGCATTCTTGTAAACCCATCAGCGTATCCAATAGGTATAGTTACGATTTTTTCTTTTTTACTACTTTTATACTTTAATCCGTAACTTATACCTGTGTCTGACTCAATATCTTTAATATGAGCTATTGTCGTTTTTAACTTCATAGCTGGTTTTAATTCCAGTCTATCTTTAATAACTTCATCAGATGGATAATGTCCATAAAGTACTATACCACATCTTACCATATCAAATTTCAAGTCTAGACAATCCATAATTGCCGCACTATTAGATACATGTTTTATAGGTATTTTTATACCCTTAGAAAGTAAGCTATCTACCATAAACTTAAACTTTTCTACTTGTTTATAAGTAAATTCTTTATCCTCTTCATCTGCCTTAGCAAAATGAGTATACATACCTTGTAATTCTATAAACTCTAAATCATGTATCTTTTCTATGTCATTCACTGAAGATTCATTACATAAAAATCCTATTCTAGACATACCTGTATCAACCTTAATATGAACAAAAGCTTTTTGTTTTATACTACTAGAAATATTGTTAATTTTTTCTGCCATTTCTAAAGAATAAACAGTAAGAGTTACATTATTTTTAATAGCTATTTCTAAAGAGTTTTCCGGAATATAACCTAAACATAATATAGGAAGTTTTATGTTATTTTCTCTTAATTCTATAGCTTCTTCCAATCTAGCTACTGCAAAGTAATCTACGTTTTCATTTTCTAAGTATTTTGCGACTTCAACTGACCCATGTCCGTATGCATTAGCTTTTATTACTGCACAAATTTTAGTATCTTCATTTAATAATTTTTTTATATTACTTAAATTAAATTTTATGTTATCTAGATTTATCTCCGCCCACGTAGGAGCTGTTATTATATTTTTCATATCTTTCTTCCCCTTATTTCTTATACTCAAAATCCTTATATGTCACTGTAAATCTAATATCATTTTTATCATCTAGTATTTCCATTTTTTCAGGTACTTTTGTCTTTGAATTAATGTATAAAACTTGCTTATTAAAATATTGATTATCCCCAGGTATTGAAGTTTCTAGGCATAAGTTTCCCTTAGATAAATTTATCATTACTTCCTCACTTTGAAGATAGTTTTTTATAAAATCACCTATAAACATATACTGGTCATTCTTTCCTACGTTAGGTAATTCTACAGTATCATTTATATCCGGGTTTTTTACTAATATTTTATCTTTATTATACTCTATAGTTTTACCTTTTAAGTGCTCAGGAGAAACTACTTCTAATTTATAATTGTCTGGCTTATTATAATTATGAATAAACACATAATTATGTGCACTTTTATTTCCTACAACTTCTACACTTGCTGTACATTTGTAAGAAGACATAGTTAATATTTTCTTTTGAAATTCTTCATATAATTCTTCTTTTGTGGACTCTTTCTTTTGACATCCTATGACAATACCTAAAATGCCGATAGTTACAATAATTATTACGGCCCACTTTTTCACTTAAGATCCTCCTATTGTATATTATTCATTATACATTGATTTAATTATATCATATCTGCATATTATTCCTTTTAAATTATTATCATCATCTACTACCGGAACTCTATTTATAGATTTCTTTATCATTAGGTTAGCTATATCATCAAATTTATCATTTTCATGAACCTTAACTATATCCTTAGACATTAAATCTTCTACTTTATATGCTGCTACCTTCTTCATATCCTCTTCTAATTTTTTATAGTCATCTAAAAATATTAGGCCTTGCATGAAATTTATTATGTGAGGAGATTCTATGTAAGTTTCTTTTTTCATTATATCAGTTTCAGAAATTATCCCTACAACCTTACTGTCATTATCTACTACAGGTAACCCTCCTATCTTTTCTTGAATTAATAATTTAGCTACACTTGCTAAACTATCATCTTGTTTTGCAATTATTACATCTTGAGTCATTATATCTTTTGCTGTTTTATTCTTCATTTTATCACTCCTTAATTATAGTCATTGCATTTGCTACTGCATATTCCTTACAGTGAGATATTGAAACTTTTATTTCTAAAACATTATAATCTATGCAAATTTGTCTTAGATTATTATAAGTTTTAACAACTGGCTTTCCTAAATCATTTCTTAAAACTTCAATATCATTAAAATTATAATTTCTTATGCCTGTACCTATAGATTTACTAACTGCTTCTTTAGCTGCAAAATTACCTGCTATAGTCTCAGCTTTAAATCCTTTTGACTTAAAATAATCTATTTCATTTTTTGTAAATATTTTATCCAAAAACCTTGGATTATTTTCTAAAATATTTCTTATTCTCTCAATTTCTATAATATCTACACCAATATCTAATATATTCATTATATCCTCCCAAAATTACCTATAGTATTATTGTATTACTATTAGATGATTCTATTCAATGACTTCTACTTTAAATTAAAAATATTTTATATACAAAAAGAGCTAGAAAAATTCTAGCTCTTTTTATATATAAAATTATAAAATCTTTTTTATATCCAATCAGCAGATTCAGTTACGATAACTATCTTTTCCTTATCTACATTCATGAATCCTCCAGAGATTTTAGCCTCTTTATATTTTCCGTCTTTTTTAATACGTAGAGTTCCAGTTGATAATCCAGCTACTAAAGGTCTGTGGTTTTTAAGTATACCTCTATCTCCTTCAGTAGTTCTAACTATTATCATCTCAGCTGTTCCATTGTAAAAGGTCTTATCAGGAGTAACAATTTCAAGTGCAAATTCGCTTGCCATTATTATCTACTCTCCTTTGATTTAGCAACAGCTTCTTCTATGTTCCCTACGAATAAGAATGCTGATTCTGGTAAAGCATCATGCTTTCCTTCTAATATTTCTTTGAAACTTCTTATAGTTTCTTTTAATGGTACATATTTACCAGCGAATCCTGTAAATTGTTCTGCAACGTGGAAAGGTTGAGATAAGAATCTTTGTATCTTTCTAGCACGAGCAACTGTTAATTTATCTTCGTCTGATAATTCGTCCATACCAAGTATAGCTATTATATCTTGAAGCTCATTATATCTTTGTAATATAGATTGAACTCCTCTTGCTACTTCATAATGTTCTTTTCCAACTATATGTGGGTCAAGAACTCTTGAACTAGATTCTAATGGATCAACCGCTGGGAATATACCTAATGATGCTATTTGTCTAGATAAAACTGTTTTAGCATCTAAGTGGTTGAATGTTGTAGCTGGCGCTGGGTCAGTTAAGTCATCGGCAGGTACATATACAGCCTGAACTGATGTTATAGATCCACTCTTAGTAGATGTTATTCTTTCTTGTAATCTACCCATTTCTGTAGCTAATGTTGGTTGGTATCCAACTGCTGATGGAGTACGTCCAAGAAGCGCTGAAACCTCAGATCCTGCTTGAGTGAAACGGAATATATTATCTACGAATAATAAAACGTCTTGGTTTTCTTTATCTCTGAAATATTCCGCCATTGTAAGTCCTGTTAATGCAACTCTCATTCTTGCTCCAGGTGGCTCATTCATTTGTCCAAATACTAGTGCAGTCTTGTTTATAACTCCAGACTCACTCATTTCACCATAAAGGTCATTACCTTCTCTAGTTCTTTCTCCAACACCTGCGAATACTGATATACCACCATGTTGAGAAGCTATATTGTTTATAAGCTCTTGTATAAGAACTGTCTTTCCAACTCCGGCTCCACCAAATAGACCTATCTTACCACCTTTTAAGTATGGCGCTAATAAGTCAACTACTTTTATACCTGTTTCTAGTATTTCAGCAGCTGGTTGTAATTCTTCAAAACTAGGTGCTGGTCTATGTATAGGTAATTGAGGAGCATCTTGTGGTGCCGCCTTTCCATCTACTGGTTGACCTAATACATTGAATATTCTTCCTAAAGTTGCATCTCCTACTGGAACACTTATTGGAGCTCCTGTATCTACAACTTCCATTCCTCTTACAAGTCCATCCGTTGAACTCATTGATATACATCTAACAGTGTCATCACCAACGTGTTGTGAAACTTCTGCTACTATTTCTTTATCTCCATGCTTTATCACTAATGCATTTAATAGATTAGGTAAGCTTTTTTCACTATTAAACTTAACGTCTAATACGGGCCCTATGACCTGAACTATTTTACCTACATTTGCCATGTCCTAACCTCCTTAATTATTGAGCTGAAGAAGCCCCTGCAACTATCTCAGATATTTCTTGAGTAACTGCTGCCTGTCTAGCTCTATTGTAAACTAATTCTAATTTAGATATCATCTCGTTAGCATTATCTGTAGCTGATTCCATAGCAGTTCTTCTTGCAGCTTGTTCAGATGCATAAGACTCTGCTATAGCTCCATACACACTTCCTGAAACATACTTAGGTAATATATAACCAAGTACTGCATCAGCTGAAGGTAAGTATTCAACTGCAGATTTATCTTTTTTAACTTCTTCTTTATTCTTATCTATTGTAACTGGTAGTAATCTAACTACTTTTGGTTCTTGAGTTAATGCAGATATAAACTCTGTATAAACAAGGTTCACCTCATCAACTTCCCCATTTTTATAAGCTTCCATAGCTCTTTGAGCTACTCTATTTGCATCTTCATATACAGCATCTTCTACAGAATATATAGAATCTATTATTTCGTAACCTCTCTTAGATAAAGAGTCTTTCGCTCTTTTACCTATAGATATTACTTTTGCTGTATTTTTTGAATTATGAGCAAGTACTGCTTTTAAAATATTAGAGTTGTAACCTCCAGCTAATCCTCTATCTCCAGCTATAACTATATAACATGCGTTATTAACTTTTCTTTCTTTAAGAAATACATTCTTACTGTTACCCGTATTTTTAGCTATATCTTGAACAGTGTTGTATAAAGTATTAAAGTAAGGTCTTGAACTTTCAGCTTGTTCTTTAGCTTTTCTAAACTTAGAAGAAGAAACAAGTTCCATGGCCTTAGTTATTTGCTTAGTACTCTCAACGCTCTTAATACGAGTTTTAATTTCCTTCATTCCAGCTCCTGCCAATTTGGTTACCTCCTTTTTTAAAAAGGATTACGCTTCTATAACAAATTTTTTCTTAAATTCATTTATAGCGTTAGTTAATTCTTTAGTGAAGTCTCCACTTTCAAGAATTTTCTTTCCTATTTCTGGATAGTTTGCATTTATAAATTCATACATTTCTTTTTCAAATCTTTGTATATTATTAACAGGTATATCTGCTAATAAATCATTAGTAACTGCGTGTATTATCATAACTTGATTTTGAACATCTATTGGTTGATGCTCACCTTGCTTTAATACCTCAACTATTCTTTCCCCTTGAGCAAGTCTCTTCTTTGTATCTTCATCTAGGTCAGATCCAAACTGAGCGAATGCTGCAAGTTCTTTATATTGAGAGTAAAGAAGCTTTAATGGTCCAGCAACTTTTTTCATTGATTTTATTTGAGCAGATCCTCCAACCCTTGATACTGATATACCTGGGTTAACCGCTGGTCTTACACCTGCGTAGAATAACTCTGGCTCAAGATATATTTGTCCATCCGTTATAGATATAACGTTAGTTGGTATATATGCAGAAACGTCTCCACCTTGAGTCTCGATTATAGGTAATGAAGTTATAGAACCTCCACCTAATTCATCAGATAACTTAGCAGATCTTTCTAATAATCTTGAATGTAAGTAGAATACATCCCCAGGATAAGCTTCACGTCCTGGTGGTCTCTTAAGTAATAATGACATTTCTCTGTATGCAACAGCATGCTTAGTTAAATCATCATATACTATAAGAACATGTTTACCTTCAAACATAAACTCTTCACCCATTGCAGTACCTGCATATGGTGCTAAGAATTGTAAAGGTGCAGATTCAGATGCAGAAGCAGATACAACTATTGTGTAATCCATTGCTCCACCCTTTTCTAATGTACTAACTAATTGAGCTACTGTAGAACGTTTTTGTCCTATAGCAACATATATACATATAACATCTTTACCTTTTTGGTTAAGTATTGCATCTATACATATAGATGTTTTACCTGTTTGTCTATCACCTATTACAAGCTCTCTTTGACCTTTTCCGATTGGAACCATTGCATCGATCGCTTTTATACCTGTTTCAAGTGGTTGATGAACAGATTTTCTAGCTATTATTCCTGTAGCTTCAGACTCAACTGGTCTAAATTTATCTGTATTTATAGGTCCTTTTCCATCTATTGGTTGACCTAATGCATTTACAACTCTTCCTACTAAGGCTTCACCAACTGGAACTGAGACTACGTTTCCAGTTCTCTTAACGATGTCACCTTCTTTTATTCCTTGATCACTACCAAGCATAACAGCCCCAACCATATCTTCTTCTAGGTTAAGAGCCATTCCGTAAACTTCACCTGGGAATTCTAAAAGTTCTCCTGCCATAGCATTTTCTAATCCGTAAACACTAGCTATACCATCTCCAACTTTTAAAACACTACCTGTATCAGTTAACTCAACTTTATTCTCATAATTTTTTATTTGTTCTTTAATTATAGAACTTATTTCTTCAGGTCTTAAGTTCATGGTTTCACCGCCATTCTAAGATATTACTTGAGATAATTGATTTTTCATATCGGCTAAACGCGCCTTAACAGTACCATCTATCTCTTCGTTTCCAAGTCTAACTAGAACTCCTCCTATTATAGACTCATCAACTTTATTTTCTAAAGTAACATTTTTATTGTATTTGCTTGAAAGTTTAGCCTCAAGCTGCTTTATTTCTTCTTGGCTCATAGATACTGCTGTTATTGCAATACCTTCTATGATATTATTCTTTTCATTTAATAACTCTTTGAAAGATTTTTGTATAGCTTCTATAGCTGATACTCTATCTTTATCTGCCATTATTTTTAAGA
Organism: Faecalimicrobium dakarense; assembly: GCF_000499525.1. GTDB lineage: Bacteria > Bacillota > Clostridia > Peptostreptococcales > Peptostreptococcaceae > Faecalimicrobium > Faecalimicrobium dakarense. The sequence continues at coordinate 15,914 of NZ_HG529431.1, forward strand.
AATTGTTTAAGCTAGAGCTTATTTGTCCTGCAAAAACTTTTTCTAATAATTCTTTTTTTTCTCCCTTTCCTACAAGTGGAGATTTTAAAACACCATAAAAATCTTGATTCGATTTTAGTGTATCTACTACTGCATTTAGTTCTTCATATAACTTAGTAGTTGAGTTTGTCTCTTCTCCTACTTGAAATAGGGCTTCGGCATATCTTCCTGCGATTACATTTATCATTTAGCTTCGCCTACCTCTTTTATAAAGTTATTTATTAACTCTTCATGCTTAGATTTATCTAAGTCTTTCTCAATAACCTTAGATGCTGCTAATAATGCTATGTCTGATATATCATTTTTGATTTCGTTCATAACCTTTTGTCTTTCTTGAGCTACATCTTTGCTAGCTTTTTCTCTTAAGCTTTGAGCTTCTTGCTTTGCAGTAGATATTATTTCAGATTCTTTTTGCTCTGCTCTTAAAGTAGCTTGCTTTATTATTTCTTGCCCTTCATTCTTAGCAGAACTTATCTTTTCTTCGTATTCTTTCTTTAAAGATATACCTTCATTTTTAGTTCTTTCTCCATGAGCTAAGTTTTCTTGTATATCTTTTTCTCTAGCTTCTATTATACCTAGTACTGGTTTAAATAAAAGTTTCTTTAAAAGCATAAATACTAAAAAAGTATTTATAAGTTGAAATAATAATTCATATGATACGCCTATAAGTGGCTTTAATTCCATGTGTTATCCTCCTTTCTACTAATCACAATTTATAATTAGGAGATGGTAAAGCCATCTCCTAATTATAAAAATATTCTAATATTCTTAACCTAAAAACTTCATAAGTGGGTTAGCGAATAGAAGGATTATTGCTATAACTAATCCGTATATTGCTGAAGATTCTGCAACTGCAGCTCCAAGTAACATTGTTTGAGTTATATCTCCTTTTGCTTCTGGTTGATTACCAACTGCCTCTGCTGCCTTTCCTGCTGCGAATCCTTGTCCGATTCCTGCTCCTATACCTGTCATAACTGCAAGACCTGCTCCTATTGCTGAACCTGCTGCTAATATAGCTGTTTCCATAATTAATTTCCTCCTTAAATTTTTTAATTTTTAATTTTTTAAATTATTTTCGTTAATCTCCTACTGCTGCATTTCCAACGAAAACCATCGTTAACATTATAAATATAAACGATTGTAGTAACCCTGCAAATATATCAAAGTATAAATGTAGTGGTACTGGTATTAATAACTGACCAATTGGTATTGATAATCCTGGGATAAGTGTTGATAAATATCCTAAGAAATCATATAGTAATTTCATTATAACTGATCCACCTAATATGTTACCAAATGGACGGAAACTTAATGATATAGGCTTTGCTAACTCTCCTATTAAGTTAAGTGGTAGTAAAAGTGGAATTGGTTCAAGTAAACCTTTAAAGTAACCAAACCCATTAAACTTAACACCTGCATAGTAAATCATAAAGAATGTTATCAGTGCCCATGCTATTGTTGTATCTAAGTCTGTCGTAGGAGATCTAAATCCTAATAAACCTATTAGGTTTGAACATGCAAAGAATAAGAATAAACTACCTAGATAAGGTATCATATTTGGCATTCTTTTTACTGTCTTTTCACCCATTGTATCAGTTATGAATTTAGATAGTCCACCTATAGCAAACTCTAAAAATATTTGAACTTTACTTGTAGGTACTTTCTTTAAGTTTCTAGTTAGTAAGAACGATATTAAAGCTAAAGCAGCAATTATAATCCAACTTGTTACTACTGTATCACTTATTTTAAAGTTTCCTAAAAATAAAACCCATTTTGCCTGACTCATATTTACGCCTCCTTTCTTTTTAGCTTATCTATTAGTATTCTTCTTAACAATATGACGAACTTAGGACTAAGTAGACCTATTGCCACCCCTAGTATATTCAAATATGGGGCTTTTGCAGAAACTAACAGAACTATACCTATTATAGTCATCCTCACTACATATCGACTTGACATATGTATTTGAGCTTTGGAAGCAGTCATAGTTACTGCTTTGTCTATAGATAATGCTAACAATCTAAAGTTCAATATTGCTATGATTGCTCCAAAAACAATTCCTAACAGCATTGCTTTAGTAAAGTTTGATGTAATTAGTAATATTGCTAGTACAATGATATCAAATACTATAACTCCTTTTGTTATGTATTTTATCTCATTTCGCATCTTTATATCCATGATATCACTTCCTTTTCGTATAGGTAACCAAAGTCTTATAAACAGACATAAATGCTCCACCAATTCCAAGTATTATAAATATCAATAAAAATATTGGACTTGTATTCAATTTGGAATCGATAAATTGACCTATAAAGGCGCATCCTAATATAGGTATTAATATCATTAATCCCACTTGAGTTAGTAAAGAAAGCATAGTAGCTATTTCCAAATACGGATTTCGTTTACTCATAAATAGTACCTCTCACTATCATAAGATTATTTATTTTATTAAATTTTTATGCTTAATTTTTTAGTAAATTATATTTGATACCCAAAAAACTCTAATACAATTTTACCACTTTTTATGTGTTTTTCAAATGTTTTTTATCAAATTGATTAAATTTGATTTTTATTGACCTTTTTCGAGTATTTTTTTTCATTTTTTATTTTTTGACCTTTTTCGTATAAAGTTCTATAAAATTCGTGCTTATATATAAACTAAATTATAATTTTTATACATTATCTTTAATCTTAGACATATTTTTATTTTTATTATACGCCTAATATACGTAATTATCCATAAATACATTAACTTTTTTAGAAAATTATAGTTTGCTTTTTATATTCTGTATACAATCTTATTTTTCATTTTTTTTATAATTTTTTATGAAATTTCATTAAAATTTTTTAATATATGACAAAAGGGAATCTATATTTAATATAGATTCCCAATATTTCATTGATTATTTTGTTCCAAATAATCTATCTCCTGCATCACCTAATCCAGGTACTATGTATCCGTGATCATTTAATTTTTCATCTATAGATGCTACGTATATATCTACATCTGGATGATATTTTTGAACCTCAGCTATTCCTTCTGGAGCCGCAACTAAATTTACTAATCTTATAGAATTAGCTCCTCTCTTCTTAAGCACATCTATAGCTGCTACAGCTGAACCACCTGTTGCAAGCATTGGATCTACTACTATCATTTCTCTTTCTTCTATATCTTGTGGAAGTTTACAGTAGTATTCTACTGGTTGTAAAGTTTCTGGATCTCTATATAATCCTACATGTCCAACTTTAGCAGCTGGTATTAAACTAACTAACCCATCTACCATTCCAAGTCCGGCTCTTAATATAGGTACTATCCCTAACTTTTTCCCAGATATAACTTTAGAAGTTGCCTTCACTACAGGAGTTTCTATTTCTACATCTTCTAATTGTAAATCTCTTGTTATTTCATACCCCATTAACATTGTTATTTCTGTTAAAAGTTCTCTGAAATCTTTAGACCCAGTGTTTTTGTCTCTCATAAATGTTAACTTATGTTGTATTAATGGATGGTCTGTTACTATTACTTTATTCATATTCTTTTCCTCCTACTTACTGTACTTCTCTTCTATTGCTTTTATCATATCAACTCTTCTTGAGTGTCTATCGCCTTCAAATCCTGTATTTATCCAAGCTTCAACTATTTCTAAAGCTAAACCTCTACCTAAAACTCTTTCACCTAGAGATAGCATATTGGCATTGTTGTGAGCTTTTGACATCTTTGCAGAAAATACATCTGATACAACTGCGCATCTTATTCCTGGAATCTTATTAGCGGCTAAAGATATACCTATACCTGTTCCACAACATACTATTCCATAATCTACTTCGCCGTTTTTAACCGCATTAGCAACTGTTTCTCCATATATAGGATAATCAACTGATTCTAAAGAATTATTTGGTCCAAAATCTACACATTTAATTCCTTTTTCCTCTAAATATTTTACTATTTCTGTTTTTAAATTATATCCTCCGTGGTCACTTCCTAAGCCTATGATCATATGTATATTTCCTCCGAATTATATTTTAGTAAATTTTTCGTATATCATATAAATACTCAAATTATCAATATTATACACTATTTTTACAACTTTAGGAATAGTATAATCTAAATTTGTGAAAATGTTTTATTTTATACTTCTATAACTTTATATCCTGCTGATTTTAACAGTCTATTCATAATAGCTTGTCCAACTCCTTCAGTTGGAAATGCTTCTGAATATATTATATCTACATTTCTTTTATCCATTTCCCTCAATACATCAAATAAGTTACTTCCTACTTCTTCTAGTGAATCACCTAACGCTATAACTTCTCCAATATATTGTTTTTTATTCTTGCTTATACACATTACTCCTGTTTTTATATTATTTTTAGAATTATCTTCTGTCATGTTATTGATTCTATCTATTACCTTATCTTCATCACCAGATACGATATATACGTCTGCATTTGGTGCATAATGTGTGTATTTCATTCCAGGCGCCTTAGCCTTTTTATTATCTTCTTTCTTAGATAATGATGGGTCTATAGTAACTTCATTAATTACTTTTTCCAAATCTTCTTTTGTTATACTACCCGGTCTTAAAATCATTGGTATATCCACCGTTAAATCTAATACTGTCGACTCTAATCCAAAATTACTATCTCCACCTAGTACTATTCCACTAACCCTACCATTCATCTCTTCATAAACATGATTTGCTTTGGTTGGAGATGGTCTACCTGATATATTTGCAGAAGGTGCAGCTATAGGTACACCCGCTTCTTTTATTATTTCTCTAGCTATTTTATGAGATGGCATTCTAATAGCTACTGTATCTAATCCACCACTTGTAGTTTTAGGAACTATATCTTTTTTATTTAAAATTATTGTTATAGGTCCTGGCCAAAACTTATCCATTATAACTTCAGCTTTTTCGCTTACATCTTTGGCTAAATCATAAACTTCACTCTTATCATATATATGTACTATAAGTGGATTATCGCTAGGTCTACCTTTCGCTTCATATATCTTTTTAACTGCACTTTCATCTAATGCATTTGCACCTAATCCATACACTGTTTCTGTTGGAAATATAACTGTTTTTCCTTCTCTTAATAACTTAGCTTGCTTTTTCAATTCTTCTAAATCTATATTATTCATATCAATTTTGCTTATTATAGTTTTCATCTTTCGTGTACCCACCTTCATTTTTAGTTTTAGATGCAATTTACAATAACTGTTCCTACTAAAAAACCTATTATACAATATAGACTTCTTGATTTAGGAAATATCTCTTCTAATACAACATACATCATTGTACCTGCTGCAGTAGCAAGAAATACACCTATTAGAGAACTAAAAATACCTCCAAAGTATGCACCTAAAAAACTTCCTATACCCATAGGTATCCCTGCTATTACTGTAAATAATATTATTTTTGAAATCTTCATTTTTGATCCTACTAATCCCAAAGCCATCGCCAGCCCTTCAGGTATATTATGAAGTCCTATAATTATAGCTAAAGTCATACCTAAAGATTCTGCAGACATAAATGAAGACCCTATAGCTAACCCTTCTGGTAAGTTATGAAGTAGTATACTTATAAATATAAGATATCCTGACTTCATATCTTTTGATACATCTAACCTAGTTTTTATGTACATAGTCAAAAGTACTCCAACAAAGGTAAATATTACAGTATAAAGTACTCCCATTTGATCCATAGATTCACTCATTAAATCAAATGTAACTACTGCTAACATTATTCCCCCAGATAGGCCCATAAAAAAATCTAAATACTTGTCAACGTTTCTCTTGAAAATGACGGATATAATTCCTCCAAATCCAGTTCCTATGACTCCTGCTAAAAGTCCTATTATCGTTATTTTAAGTATCATATTTCCCCTCCTTATAAGCATATATAAACATTATATACTTGCTAAAGGTATAAGATAACTTAAAAATTCACTTGGCTTATGTCAATTGTATATAACTAAGTTTGGGTTTAATCCTTAAATCACTATAGAAAAATCCCTAAATTAATAGGGATTTATATTGCTAACATCTTTTCTGTTTGATCAACAGTTATTAAAGCATCTATCATTTCATCGATATCTCCATCTAGGAATGAATCTAGCTTGTATAATGTTAAGTTTATTCTATGGTCACTTACTCTTCCTTGAGGGAAGTTATAAGTTCTTATTCTTTCAGATCTATCTCCTGTACCAACTTGACTTTTTCTCTCTGCAGCTATACCTTTATTTTGTTCAGCTATAGCTTTGTCATTAAGTCTAGCTACTAGTATCTTAAGGGCTTGTTCTTTATTTTTCAATTGTGACTTACCGTCTTGGCAAGATACAACTTCTCCTGTAGGTATGTGTGTTACCCTTACTGCAGAGTCAGTAGTATTAACACTTTGTCCACCATTTCCTGAAGAACGGAAAACATCTATTCTTAAATCATTTGGATTTATATTTACTTCTACTACTTCAACTTCTGGAAGCACCGCTACTGTTGCAGTTGACGTATGTATTCTTCCCCCTGATTCAGTTGAAGGTATTCTTTGAACTCTATGAACTCCTGATTCATACTTAAGTCTTGAATAAGCTCCTTTACCTTTTATTAAGAAAGATACTTCTTTATATCCGCCAACACCTGTATCACTTGCACTTAGTAATTCTATCTTCCATCTTCTTCTTTCAGCATATCTAGAATACATTCTAAATAAGTCTCCTGCAAATAGAGCAGCTTCATCTCCACCAGCTCCACCTCTAACCTCAACTATAACGTTCTTTTCATCGTTAGGGTCCTTAGGTAATAACAGTATTTTAAGTTCAGCTTCTAATGGTTCTACTTGATCTTCCATTTCAGATAATTCCATTTTAGCTAATTCTCTTAATTCTTCATCTGATTCTTCTTGTAATATTTCTTTTGATTCTTTTATAGCATTTAATACATCCCTATACTCTTTGTACTTCATTACAATTGGCTCTAAATCAGAATGTTCTTTCATTAGTTTTTGCCAAGTCTTTTGATCGTTTATTATTTCTGGATCACTTATCTTTTCATTTAACTCTTTATATTTATCTTCTAGTACCTCTAGTTTTTTTAGCATACTTTCACCTCGTTAATTGTAACATATCAATTGTTCATTATATCATAGTTTAAAGCCTATAACAACTCTATCAATACCTTGTATATCCTTCTTTGTGTATATTTTAGTATATCCATTATTCTTCATAATCTCACAAACATCTTCAGCTTGATCATGTCCAACCTCATAAGCTAGTATTCCATTTTGTTTTAAAAACTCATGAGATCCTTTTGTTATATCCCTGTAAAAATCAAGACCATCAACTCCACCTTCTAAAGCATTATATGGTTCATAATCTTTAACTTGAGTATGTAAAGTCTTCATATCCTCTCTTCTTATGTAAGGAGGATTAGAAACTATAACATCAAATTCAACATCTTCATCTTCTATAGCGCTAAATAAATCTGATTTCACAAAATTTATTTTATGTTCTACATTATTACTTATAGCATTTTTCTTTCCTACTTCTAAAGGAATATCTGATATATCAAATGAAGTCAAGCTAGCATTTTCTAAATATTTAGCTAAACTTATAGTTATAGCACCTGACCCAGTACCTATATCTAATATATTGATGTTATTTTTATCTTTGCAAAGTTCTATTAATTCTTCTACTAATGGTTCTGTATCCGGTCTAGGAATTAATACACCCTCTTTTACATAAAAATCAAGTCCCATAAATTCTCTATTTTCAACTATATAAGCTACCGGTCTTCCATTTAATCTATCATTTATTAATTTTAAAAATATTTCTTCTTGCTCTTTCGTTAACTCTTTATTTAAATTCATATGTATATATATTCTATCCACATCTCCAAGAGATTTTTGTAGTAATAATTCTACATCTAACCTTGGAGTATCACTCATTTGAGTTAGATCTTCTGAGTATTTAATAATTATATCTCTTATTGTCATATCTGCTCCTCTATTTTTCATCTATTACAGCTTTTAATGCAGCTATTGCTACTTCTAATTGTTCATCATCCGGTTCTTTTGTTGTAAAGTTTTGCAACATCATACCTGGATATGCGACAATCTTAGTAAATTTATTATTATATTTCCCAAGAAATCTTATTATTTCATAAGATATTCCAGCAACCACCGGTATACATATTATCCTCATAGCTACTCTCATTATAGGATTTGGCCAGCCAAAGAAAGAAAACAGTATTATAGATATAAACATAACTATAAATAAAAAGTTAGTTCCACATCTTGGATGTAGTCTTCCAAATTTCCTTGCATTTTCAACCGTAAGGTCTAAATTATTTTCATAGCAATATATAGATTTATGCTCTGCTCCATGATATTGAAATACTCTTTCAATATCTTTATTTTTTGAAATTAATATTATGTACCCAAATAGTATACTTATTCTAATTAAACCTTCTATTAAATTAAGTAATAAATCGTTGCTTGCAAATTTAGAAAATATCCCTCCAACCATAGTTGGAAGTAGTATAAATAAACCTATTGATAATATTAATGATAATACTAACGAAAATAATAGTATTACATCATTTGCTTTATCTTTAAATACTTTCTTTATAAGCTTATCAAAGAAATCTTCCTCCTCCTCTTCTAAAAAGAACTCTGAAGAAAAATTTAAACTCTTTATTCCTTCAATCATAGTTTCAATTAATACAAACGACCCTCTTATAAAAGGAATTTTATCTATATTCTTCTCACTTATCCAGCTTTTTATTTTATTTTTCTTTATTATAATCTCTCCATCACTTTTTCTAACAGCCACAGCCCTTTTATATTTTGACTGCATCATAACACCTTCTATTAGAGCTTGCCCCCCGACAGCTTGTTTCTTCATATACTCACCTCTTAAATTTATACTTAAGCTACTTATGTTTTATTATAATACAAAAATACCCTTTAAAGTAAAACTTTAAAGGGACATATATATTGCAATAAATCTATTTTTCATCATTATATACTATATGACATTTTCTACATCTAGCTTCATAGCTTTCTACAGCTCCTACTTGTATTATAGGATCATCATATTTTGCTGGCTCTCCATTAATTAATCTTTGCGATCTTGTTGCAGGTTGACCACATACAGAACATATAGCTTGTATTTTATCAATAAATTCTGAAACAGCTAAAAGTTTAGGTGTTGGTCCAAAAGGTTCTCCTTTAAAATCCATATCTAATCCCGCAGCTATCACTCTTATTCCCTTATCAGCTAAATCTACTGCTATGTCAACGATTTTTTCATCAAAGAATTGAACTTCATCTATACCAACAACTTGAGTTTTGTTATCTATAAAGTCATATATTTCTCTTGGACTACTAATAGGTATTGCATTTACACTGTCTCCACTATGAGAAACTACATCTTCTTTACTATATCTATCATCTATTTTAGGTTTAAATACAACGATATTTTGCTTTGCTATTTTAGCTCTTTTTATTCTTCTTATAAGTTCCTCACTTTTACCACTGTACATAGGTCCAATTACAACTTCTATATATCCATGATTGACTGGTCTATACATACTTAGTACCCCCATTCTTTAATAATTCTTTTCTTCATTAGCTTGAATTTTAATAATATATATTTTAATTTAATCAAAAAGATTAAAGTTACATCGTCATTATCTCAATAAAAAATTCACTTCGCTCATTTCGCCAACGACATATAAACCAGGTCCGTTGCTCAAGCTTAGCAGTTGCAATTTAAATTCATCTAAAAATCAGATAATTTTAAATTCCTTCAATAAAATAGGAGTTGGCTTCCCAACTCCACTTTTTTGAAAACTAGTCCATTTTGAATCTCTTCTTGAACTTGTCTATTCTTCCACCTGCTTCTATATTCTTTTGCTTTCCAGTATAGAAAGGATGGCACTCAGAACATATTTCTATTTTTATCTCGTCCTTAACAGAACCAGCTTGGAATGTGTTTCCACAAGCACAACGTACTTCTACAGCTTGGTATTTTGGTTGTATATCTTTTTGCATTCTTAGTCACCTCTTCTCTTATTTTTATAAATTAAATATATTAATTTTTCGTTTTGCATTATCAACTACACCATTATAGCATAAGTTTTTTCTTGGTTCAAGGAGTTTTTGCATTCCTATTAAAGTGCTTTTATTGATTTTATAAACTCATCATTATTTCTAGTTCTCTTAAGAAGTTCGATAACTTTATCAGTAACTTCTAGTACAGAATTGTTACTCATTTCCCTTCTTAATCTCCATAATGCAGATTTTTCCTCTTCAGTAAGTAATAGGTCTTCTCTTCTTGTTCCAGACTTGTAAATATCTACAGCTGGGAATATTCTCTTTTCAGCTAATTTCCTATCTAGATTTAATTCCATGTTACCAGTACCTTTGAATTCTTCAAATATTACATCATCCATTCTAGATCCTGTCTCTACCAATCCAGTGGCAAGTATCGTAAGTGAACCTCCACCTCTTATATTTCTAGCAGCTCCGAAGAACTTTTTAGGTCCATGAAGTGCTCCTGGATCTAAACCTCCTGATAAAGTTCTACCAGTTGGAGATATAGTTAAATTGTAAGCTCTTGCAAGTCTTGTAATACTATCTAATAATATTACTACATCTTTTCCATGTTCTACTAATCTTTGAGCTCTATTTAAAACCATTTCCGCAACTTTAACATGATGACTTGATACTTGATCAAATGTAGAATAAATTACATCTCCATTTATAGATTCTCTCATATCAGTAACCTCTTCTGGTCTTTCATCTATTAAAAGTACTATTAATTCAACATCAGGATGATTTTTAGCTATACTATTTGCTACATTCTTAAGAAGACTAGTTTTACCAGCTTTAGGTGGAGCTACTATCAGACCTCTTTGACCTTTACCTATTGGAGATATTAAGTCTATTAATCTTGTTGCTATATCATTTTGACTTCTTTCTAATGTTAATCTTTCCTCTGGGTATATAGGAGTTAATAACTCAAATGCTCTTCTCTTTATAGCTGTATCTGGATTTTCATCATTTATTTTTTGAACATATAAAAGAGCTCTAAATTTTTCACCTGTTTTAGGGTGTCTAGTTATACCCTTTACTTTATCACCAGTTTTCATATTAAATCTTCTAATTTGAGATGGTGATACATATACATCATTTTCTGTAGATAAATAGTTTGACCCTCTTAAGAATCCAAATCCGTCTGGTAATATTTCAAGTACTCCCATTACTTCATCATCCTTAGAAGTATTAAATTCATCTACTATCTTAGATTCATCTACAACTTTTGGAGTATAATAATTTTTATTATTATTTCTTTGGTTATTATTATCTATGCCTTGATTTCTATTTTCGTTATTTGATTGTCTATTATCATTTCTTTGGTATCTATTTTCTGTATTTCTAGAGTATTTATTGTCCGATTCTTTTCTCTCATAAGACTTTACATAAGTCTTATTTTGAGCTTGTCTATTATCTGATTGTTTATTATTTTCTTGCGATGCCTGTATCGAAATATCATTTGTCTTTTCATTCTCTTCTTTAGCTATTTTTACTTCTTCTTTAACAGTATTTTTGTTATTTTCAGCTATTAGTTCAATTAATTCATTTTTCTTGTACTTACTAATTGATTTTATACCTAATTCCTTAGCTATATCTTTCAATTGAGGCAATGTCTTACTACCTAATTCATCTAATGTTATATTCTCTAAACTCAAAAAAATCCTCCTCATCTATTTTTCATTTATATAATTATATAATTTTCATATATTATTTTTGGAAATTAAAGGTGTGAAAAAGAAAAGTTTTACTTAACAATTAATTCTAATAATATCATCACTCATATACTAAGGTCAACCAATAAAAATCAAAACTAATTGTAACAGTAAAGTTAATTTTCATCTACTTATATATATTGAACACTTTTCTTAATTTTAAACTTAATTTATATAAAAATTTTATGACCATATAGCATATAAAATAGACAACATATTAATCATGTTGTCTATTTTAATTAGTATTTTATAAATTTTATATTTATTCCATATTATATTTTTTCATTAATTCAACTAATATATCATTTTTATCTAAATTATGGATTGCATCAACAAATCTTATTGTACCTGTTTTAGCCCTCATTACTACAGACTGAGTCTTAGCTTTATTACCACCTACATGTTTTACGCCTTCTAGTAAGTCCCCCTCTGTAATTCCTGTTGCAGCAAAGAATAAATTATCTCCTTTAGCTAAATCATCTATATCTAAAACTTTTTCAAGATCTTCATCAGAGTAACCCATTTCATGACATCTTACTCTTTCTTGCTCGCTTAATGGATATATCTGACCTTGCATATCTCCACCCATACATTTTATAGCTGCAGCTAATATTACTCCCTCTGGACCTCCACCAATGCCCATCATCATGTCTATACCTGTTTCTTCGAAGCAAGTAGCTATTCCTGTTGCCACATCTCCGTCCCCAAACATTTGAATTCTAGATCCTAATTTTCTAGCAGCTTCAACTATATCATTATGTCTTTCTCTATCTTGAACTGTTATAGTCATTTGTGTTGTTTTTTTACCTAAAGCTTTTGCTACAGATATAATATTTTCTTCTGGACTTTTAGTTAAGTCTATTGCTCCCTTAGCATTTGGACCTACTACAATTTTTTTCATATATGTATCTGGTGCATTTAATAAACTTCCCTTAGATCCCATAGCTATTACTGATATAGCATTTGGAAGACCTTTAGCTATTAAAGTAGTTCCATCTAAAGGATCTACTGCTATATCAACTTCCATGCTATCTTCATTTTGCATACCTACTTTTTCACCTATATATAACATAGGAGCTTCATCTAATTCCCCTTCTCCTATAACAACTTCTCCTGTAATCTTTACCGATTCAAAAGCTTTTCTCATTGCTTCTACTGCTGCTCCATCCGCACCATTTTTATCGCCCTTTCCCATAAATTGCGATGATACTAATGCTGCAGCTTCCGTTACCCTAACAAGTTCTAATGCTAAATTTCTATCCATAATAATATATTCATCTCCTTAGTTAGTCTTATTAAGGAAAATTATATATTATATTCGTTAATTAGTAAACATATATGTGTACTTTAAGTAATTAGTGTGATATATTAGTTCGTATTTTCAATATAGTATTGCTAATAAATTCTAATTTATATAGCAAATAAAAAATTACTTTGTTTAAGAAAATTACTTTATATATAAAAAAAGCTAGTCTTTAAAATAAAGACCAGCTTTTACTACATCATTGATGTAAGTACACTTAAAAGTGCTGTCATACTTGATACTACAAGAATTGCTACTATAAATATAGCTATAGCTTTATTTTTCTTTTTTTGTTTCACATTTGCCATTTATCTTCCCCCCAGTATTATTTATTTTTTGATTATCAAATTTATCGCCAATTTGTCTTAAATATTCTATAAATCCATCTCTAAGCTCTGGTCTTTTAAGAGCAAAATCTACAGTAGCCTCTAAAAATCCTAACTTATCTCCTACATCATATCTTCTACCATCAAAATTATAAGCATACATAGCTTCTTTTCTAGATAGCTCCTTTAAAGCGTCTGTAAGTTGAACCTCTCCACCCTTTCCTGCTGGTAGATCTTCTAATATATCAAATATCTCAGGAGTTATTATATATCTACCTAGTATAGCTATGTTAGATGGAGCCTTTCCTGGCTCTGGTTTTTCTACTAAATCTTTAACCTTATAAACTTTATCTTCTATATGTTTTGCCGCTATTATACCATACTTGTCCGTATCCTTTGCGTCAACTTTTTGAACACCTAATATAGTAGTTCTATATTCTTCATAAGCATCTATAAGTTGCTTTAGGCAAGGAACTTCATTATCTACAATATCATCTCCAAGCATTATAGCAAATGGTTCATCTCCTATAAAGTGTCTTGCGCAGTATATTGCATCTCCTAGACCCTTAGGTTCTTTTTGTCTTATATAATGTATATTTATCATATTAGATATACTTTGAACTATATCTAATAACTCTTTTTTCCTTTTTGCTCTAGCTCTAACTCTAATTCAACAGATTTATCAAAATGATCTTCTATTGATTTTTTATTTCTACCAGTTATTATAAGTATTTCTTCTATTCCAGATGCAACTGCTTCTTCTATTATATATTGTAATGTCGGTTTATCAACTATTGGTAACATTTCTTTTGGTTGTGCTTTTGTTGCTGGTAAAAATCTAGTACCCAAACCCGCAGCTGGTATTACAGCCTTCTTAACCTTTCTTTGCATAAAATTATTACCTCCACTAAATAAATTAATTCTCCTATCTTGTATATATAAAAAGCCCTATAAATAGGACTTTTGATATATATTTTAACATTAATATATTAAACTTGTCATGTAAATTATTTTGATACTAGTTTTTCAAGTTCTTTAACTAGACTATCAAATTTTTTAATTGTATCTTCTATTGGTTTAGTACTAGTTAAATTAATACCTGAATTCTTTAATAAATTTATAGGATAATCTGACCCGCCTCGTTTAAGAAAATTCATATAATTCTCTGGACCATTAGTTAATATATCTTGAGCAAAACTAACTCCTGCACTACATCCTGTAGCATATTTATAAACATAGAAACTATTATAAAAATGTGGTATTCTTGACCAACCTACTTTTGATAATTGATCTAACTCATAATCTTTTCCATAATATTTTTGTAAAAGTGCCCCCCAAGTATCATCTAATACTAGGGCATTTACACTTTCTCCTTTTTCAACCATATCATGTATACTTTTTTCAAACTCAGCATACATAGTTTGGATGTATAAAGTATCTTTTATTAAATCTAAATATTGAGTTATATAGTAAGCTTTTTCTTTATCATTACTAGCATTCTTTATAAGAGTTTCGTATAACAATGCCTCATTAGTTGTAGATGCCACCTCGTGAGTAAATATTGATGGATCTGAGTTAAAGTAACTTTGATTTTTAGAACTTATATATTCATATGCCGCGTGACCTAATTCATGAGCTAGCGTAGATACTGAGCCTAAACTATTGTTATAATTTAATAATACATAAGGGTGATTTCCATAAACCGATAAACAGTATGCACCACTTACCTTATTCTCATTAGAGTATACATCCACCCATCTTTCGTTAAACGCTTTATAAAGTATATCTCCATATTCTTCTCCAAGTGGAGCTAAAGCGGAATATACTATACCTTGGCCTTTATCGTAAGTAATATTTTTATCTATCGGCTCTAACATGGGAACAAACATATCATAATAGTATACCTTATCTAAATTCAAAACTTTTTTTCTAAGACTAACGTATTTATGAAGACTACCTGTATTTTTACTTACTGTATCTATTAATTTATCGTATACTTTGGTGTCTATATCATCTGATTTTAAATACATATCTAAAGATGAATCATATCCTCTTTCACTTGAATAGAATACATTCTTCTTTACTTGACCTATTAATAAGCCTGATAAAACATTTATATTGTCATCGTACGCTAAGAATTCACTTTGATACGCTTTTTTTCTATCCTCTCTGTCGGTACTTCCCATAGCTGAAGCATACTCAGCAGGAGTTAAATTTGTCTTTTTATCCATATTCTTAAATAAATCATAAAGACGACCTGGAAGAGAAGACATTGATGAAGTATTCGCAAGTATATCTTCGCTTTTTTCATCTAAGTAATGTTTTTTACATCTTCTAATATCCCCTAGATACATGCCATAATTTTTACTTATTTTCCTATCTGATATTATTTTTTCATATTCTTTATCTGATAGTTTTAATATCTCTAACTCTAAATCTGAACATATTCCCATATACTCTTTATAAGCTTTGCCCATGCTATCATTTAGGTCTAAATACTTATAAGAATTTTTATTTATATCTTGTTTTAATTTAACATACGCAGATAGTTTATTCACTCTTACATCAAGCTTTTCTTTAATACCTAAGGCAAAAGATAGGTGAGTTTTTGATTTTGTAACTTTTCCTATATAGTTTTTAAGCTCTTTAGTATCTTTACTAAATGATTTAAGCTCTTTTTTCCACTCATCATCACTTTTATATAATGATTGTAAGTTCCAACAAGCTTTAGTGTAATCAATGCTTGGTTTTTGTTGCTCTTTTTTACTCTCTTGTTCATCTTTTTCTTCGTTATTATTCATAAAATGAGTAATATAATTAATCTTGCTAATACATTGTGCATCAGTTTTTGTGCTCATTGGTATAGTACAAAAAATAGATATACATAAAGGTATTATTACTTTACACAGTTTTTTACCCATAAAAAGCCATCCTTTCAATAAAATCTACTTATCTATTAGGATGGCTTTTTGAGTCCATATTATTCAACTATTACCATTAGAAATTTTTTATAACTTAAATACTTATCCACATATTTATACACATATTCACAGGTTACTTTATGACAAAAAATAAGTTTTTCCAGTATATATAATTATGTTAATTTTCTCATTTTTTTTACTTTCTAACAGTTTATTAACATTTTTGTAGTTATCAACAATTTTTACAACTTATCAACCTATTTTTGTTAATAAGTTCTAGTAATTAATCTATTTATTTAGATATCTAAACAAAAGTTCATTTGTAACATTTTGTCGAACTTTGAAATTTCAACATCTTTAGGTATTACTTATTTTATCCACAATTCATTAACATTTTGTCCATACCATGTTGATATATCATTTATCATTAGCTTGAACATACTTTAGTAACTAAAACAGTCATATCATCTTCAACATTTCCATCTTGTATATCTATAGCTCTATCTAATATTAAGTTTGCTATTTCCTTAGGATTTGTAGTATCTATCTTTTGTATAAAGTAAATTAACCAGTTATCACCTAAGTTCTTATTTTTACCTGCATCAAGTATTCCATCAGAAACCATTATTATATAATCTCCATCTTTCACCTTTACAGATTTTCTATCTAATTTTATATCTGATAATATTCCTACTGGAAGAGATGATGATGATACTAAATCTATATCTTCATTTTCTCTTTTTATATAAGTAGAACACGCTCCCATCTTTATAGTTTCTAAAGATCCTTTCTTTAAATCCATTATGCCTAAATCTAGAGTTGAAAACATCTCATCTGAAGATTTTAATAATAACACATTATTTATAGTATTTATAATTATTTCATCTTCAATTTTTGCATCTATCATTTTTTCTAATATATCAATAGTAATTGCAGATTCTTCATATGCCTTTTTCCCTTTCCCCATACCATCACTTATTGCTATCATATATTTTCCATCATTTATATCCATGTATGTATAGTTATCCCCGCACAATATATGTCCATCTTTAGACATAGAAGATACCTCTGTTACAGCTTTATATTTTTGTGATTTAGTTAGAACTATTTTACACCTTTCACCTAATGAATGACACCCTATCTTTTGTGCTGATAAACTTTCTTCAACAAAATCTGAAACTACTTCTATTAGCTTATTTTCACAAACACAACCACTGCTACAAGTTTTCTTCTCTATAGTTATTTCAAAATCATCTTCACCTTTACTTATATAACTAACTCTGTCAACCTGTATGCTATTTCTTTCTAAATGATCCTGTATGCTTTTTTCTTTTTCTATATCTAAAATTATGCTACTTTCTAAATCATTTGATAGTGATTCGATAGATTTAGATATACTTCTAATTTGATTAGATATTAGTTTTCTACTTTCTGAAAACTTTAGATTCCAATTATAATCTATTGCAAACATTTTATAATAGTAATTTGACACTTTTATTATCGCTTCTGGTTTTATACATTCTTTAATAAACTCATCTGATGCATCATCTATAGTTATCTCTCCATTTTCCTCTAGCTTTTCTAAAATTTCATACATTAAGCTGTAGGTATGATTAAATTTCATTTCCCAACAACGTCTTTTCATTCCACAGTTTCTGCATTCATCGTTATGTATCATATCAACAACAGTTGCAATATCTCTTTGGTCTATTACCTTTTCTTTTTCTCTTATCTTATCAAATGTATAAGCAAGTTCATCATATGCCTTATACATATTTATAAGTCTATTATTAGTTAAATTTTTACTTCTCATTATATAATCGTATATTACTTCATTTGAAGTTATATTTGTTTTTACAAACTTCTCAAACCTTGCGAAAAATTTCTCTGGTAATATAACTACAATTAAACAAGCTATTAACATATCTCTAATTTGCGTTAAATTCGAAGTAATTCCAGAAGTATATGCATAAATTATTATCCAACTTAATATATATCCTAATATACAGAAATATTTATTTAATTTACTAAAAGCTCCACCAACAAGACCTGCAAAAGAATATATTCCCATATATATAATAGATCCTACATTATTTATTATAAATGCTATTCCAACTATTACTCCAGAAGCTGATCCCATAGGGGAGCCACCTAAAATTGCAGATACTAAAATTAGTACAGTTGCCAAAACTGTTCTAAGAGAAACACCTAATAATGATATATCGCCTATTCCAATTATGCTAAAAGTCATTATTAAACTTATAGATATGGCTTCTTCAGCTCTAACAGATATCCTATTATTTGCATTAGTTAATAATCCTATTCCAAATGAAAATATATAAGTAGCTACAAAAGTAATTATACTTTCAATAAAAGCTAAGAATATATCATACATATAAGTGTCAGATAGAAATGCTTGTCCTATAGATATAGGTATAATTATTGCACTACCTATAAGTGCTAACTTTAATATAGAGGTTATACCTTTTAGCTTTTTACTAATAATCATAAGTATAAATATACATACTGTATATTTAAGATTATAGGTCATACTATTAGTTGATAAAAATGTACCTGCTAACACAGATATAAATACAGGTAATTTATATCTTTCTATTCTTAATATATATAAGAAAAACGCCACTCCTAATGGAGCTATTGATCCTACCAAGATAGATCTGCTTAATAAAAATCCCATTACTGAAAATAAAATTGTATTTGCATCAACATATCTTTTTATCTTTATATTTTTTAAATCTAAGTTTTTATTTTTTACACTTGCTACAGTTTTCTCCATAAAAAATCTCCCCCTCATTTGCTTATAAAGAAATTGTAGCAAAGAGGGGGATTTTTTTTTGTCATATTCGGTTTTGCTTGTCCTAAAATATTAAGACATTTTTTGTGACTTTTGACATATTAAGCCTTCCAAATTATCGTATTCACTTACTATTATATTTTCTATTTCTAGGTTTTCCATTATTATATTTAATATTTTTACACCAGCCGTTATAATATCCGCTCTTTTAGGCTGTAAGCCTTTTAATGTTTTTTTATCACTTAATGTCATTTTCTTTAAATTTTGTAGAATTGTTTTTATATCTTCATGGCTTATGCTACTATTATGTATTTTTTCCATAGAATATACTTCTAATTCTTGATTAACCGCTGCTAGAGATGTTATTGTTCCACCGATGCCCACAAGTTTTTCTATTTTCCTTTCCTTAATATAATTTAGCGTATCTCTAATTTCATCCAATATAAATTCAGACATATCTTCAAACTCTATTTCACATATAGGATCTTCCCTTAAAAACTTTTCTGTCATTCTAAGCGCACCTACATTTTCGCTTTTTGCAAATTTTATTCCTTCTCTATCTCCTATAATAAATTCTGTGGATCCTCCGCCGATATCTATAACTAATATATCTTTTTTATCTTCTAAGCCCTCTAGTACCCCTTTAAATCCTAGATTAGACTCTTCATTACCACTTACTATCTCAACATCTATACCTGTCTTTTCTTTGGCTAAATCAACAAAATAATTTCCATTTTTACTATCTCTAAGTGCAGATGTTCCCATACAATAAATATATTCACATTTTTGTTCCTTACAAGTAAGTTCAAACTCTTTTAAAGCGTCTATATTTCTTTTTATAGCATCTTCTTTTATATATCCATTTTCATCTACACCTTGTCCGATTCTAGTTGTATTAACAAACTTTTCTCTATTTGTTATTTTACCATCTATATAATCTGCTATTAATAATCTCATTGAATTAGTACCTATATCTATAGCTCCTACTTTCATTACTTTTCTCCTTATCTTTCGTTTAGTTGTAATTCTCAATTATGTAAAAAGAAGGCAACTAAGTTACCTTCTTCCCATGTCAATATATATAGTTTCATCTGGCTTAACCATATTTAATCGTTCTCTTGCAATGGTTTCTAAGTCTTGAGTCTTGTCAAATTTTTTAAGGTCTTTTATCTCTTTCTTCGTGTCACTTATTTGCTTATTTAAGCTTGCTATCTCGCCTTTATATTCTTTTAACTTCGTAAGTTGAAATACAAACCCCGTTATTAAACTTACACAAATGAAAAGTACAAATACAGACATAACCATAAACTGGCCAGAAAATTTTTTTCTTATGTTCATCTCTAATCTACACCCTTTTTCTTTTTATTTTTCTTTTTGTTTTATTTTTAGATTTTCTTTTTACAACATTCTTTGTTGCTAAAATCATATTAGGTATATAAAATATCATATCAAATAAAAAGTGTATTGAGTAGATTATAATGTAATACAAATTGTTTGAAATACTGACTATGTATTTTACAGTTTTTATGAAAAAACTTGTTATTAAATAAATTATTTTATTTATTATTGATAAAATAAATTTACTTACGGTGTTGTAATATAAGATAAAACCAATAAATAGTGCGGCAAAATGATAATATCTAAGTTCAAAAGATTCTACAGCGTTTACTGTTATAAATATTACCATGGTAGCTAAAATCCAAAATATTGCATCAAACACTACTGAAAAGTATTTCATAAACTTAAAATTGGATTTTAGCGCCCTATAAATATCAAACAGTACACCTATAATTATTCCGCCATAGATAGTTGCATAGAAAGAACTCGCGTCTTGAGTAAATGGCATCATCTACTTAAATACTTTCTTAAAGAAATTTTCTTGTGGCTGTTTAGGTTTAGTATATACTATAGAATTTATTGTTCCAGTTACACTTATAATATTTTCATCTATGCTTAATTTTCCCATGTCTAGATTCTCACCTTCTATTACCATTGCACCTGCAGAAGTTTTCACTTCTACCTTTTTGTCATTAAAAGAATATATATGCTCTACACCCGAAACAACTAAGTTTTCTCTTTCTTTCAATGTTATATTATGTTCCATAAGATCCCCCCAGTTAATATTTCAATTCATACTACTATAAATATACTGCGGGAATACTAAATTTATTCTACTATCTCATACATTTCTTTAGCATCATTTTTTAGTACATGCTCTCTTATTTCACTTATTTTAAATTTCATTATTTTTTCCCCGAATTTTATTTCTAATAAATCGCCTATATTAACTTCTGATGAAGATTTGGCTACTTTTCCGTTTATAGTAACTATACCTTTATCACAAGCATCCTTAGCAACTGTTCTTCTTTTTATTATTCTTGATACTTTTAAAAATTTATCTAATCTCATATTTCATCCTCCTAAGTTGTAACCTTTGCTATTATATAACTATACAGAAAAAGTGTGGTAATTATCCCACACTTTTTTCACTAATTAATTATCCATTTATTATATCTTTTAACCCTTTTCCAGCTTTGAATACTGGAGCTTTAGAAGCTGGTATTTCTATAACTTCTTCTGGGTTTCTTGGGTTTCTACCTTGTCTAGCAGCTCTTTCTCTTGTTTCAAATGTTCCAAATCCAACTAATTGAACTTTTTCACCTTCTACTAATGCTTCTTCAACAGATTTCATAAAAGCGTTTAATGCAGCTTCTGCTTCCTTCTTTGTTAATTCACTTTTCTCAGCTATTTTTGATACTAATTCAGCTTTGTTCACGATACTACCTCCTAAAGTTTTTATAATATAGAATTTCATTTTTAATAAAAATTCTAGATTTTTGACAAATTTATTTTATAGTTTGTTGGCCTTAGCCTTATTCCAAAGTTGGTCCTTTTCCTCAAGTGTCATTTTTTCAAAATCTTTATTTTGATTCATTGCACTTTTTTCCATAAACTCAAATCTATTTATGAATTTTTGGTTTGTACAGTTCAGGGCTTCTTCTGGGTTTATATTTAAGAATCTAGCTAAATTTACTATAGAAAATAATAAATCTCCTAGTTCTTCCTTTATGTATTTTATATTTCCTGCTTTGCATTCGTCAAGTAATTCTTGATATTCTTCTTCAATTTTTTTAAATACATCCTCTATTTTATCCCAGTCAAATCCAACAAGTGCTGCTTTATTTTGGACCTTGTCAGCTTTTAAAAGTGCTGGTAAATACTTTGGTATTCTCTTTAATCCATCAGTTATACTAGTCTCACCTTTTTCCTCTTGCTTTAATTCTTCCCAAGTTTTTTCAAACTCAGACATATCTAAGTTTTGTCCATTGAAAACGTGAGGATGTCTATGTATAAGCTTTGTACATATTCCATTTATAACTTCTTTTAAATCGAAGTATCCTTCTTCTTGTCCTATTTGACAGTGGAATATTACTTGTAGGAGAATATCTCCTAGCTCCTCTATGATTTCATCTATATCATCATTATCAATAGCTTGGCAAAGCTCATAGCTTTCTTCTATAAGGTATTTTTTTAGTGATTCATGTGTTTGTTTTTTATCCCAATCACATCCAGATGGACTTCTTAATGTACTCATTATTTTTTCTAGCTCATGTACTGTATTATACATCTTTTTAGTACTTTTTGGTATATATAAGCTACTTAAATAACTAAATAAATTTTCACTTCTATCTAGTTCATGTAATGGAACATACTTCTTACTCTCTAGATTCTTAACACCTGCACCATTTACTATACATACTTCTTGGTCATAATCATAATATTCCATTAACTTTAGCTTTATATTTGATGCTATAAAATGATCATATATTTGAGTTACTATCATGTTAGTATCTGTATCTATATATGAATTTTCTATTTCAAAAGCATCTAGTAATTTAAACCCATTCGCTGGGTCTATAGCTAAATAATTAAACATAGCGTCTACAAAGCTCATAGAAGCTATTGTTTCCACTTCTATGTTGTTTTGTTTAGCTAGTCTTTCTATTATGCTTACAGTCTTTTCTGCGACCCTTGGATGGCCTGGTACTGCATATACTAAATCTCCATCCTTAGATGCTTCTATGATAAACTCAGAAATTTTACCGTATACATTTTCAAAATTTTCTTCGCTATCATAAAAATGGTCTAGAGAAGTATATTGTATAGTTTCTTTAAGCTTGTCCACAGTAGGATGTTTTTCTGTTCTTAGAAAAATTCTAGAACTTGATTGTAAAGCTTCTAATGCACCTTGGCTTATTAGAGAATAATCTCCTGGTCCAAGTCCTACAATACTTATTTTTCCCATATTATAACTCCTCTTACTTATTTAATAACACAAACAAAGGAAATTTTCTACATATAATTATTCCCTTTGTTTGTATTTTTATTTTTTCTATCTCATAAGGTTAAGTTTTTTAAGTAATTTATAAATCTTATCACCTTTTGGCATAGTTAATACTTCTTCTTTTTTAATTCCACCTATGAATAATAGTACTAATCCATAAACAACCGCACCTATTGCAATTGCTACAACAGTTGCTAATTTGCCACCTATTATTCCACTTAGTAATCCATACCCTAGCTTAACTACAACAAACATAGTTATAACTGTTATTAATGGCTTTATAACAAACTCTTTAGGTGAGAATCTTATATGTGTTGATCTTTTTATATAAGATAATTCTATTAAAACTGCTATTAAGTAAGCTGATACTGTTCCTAATGCAGAACCAAATACATTTATCTCTGGTATAGCTGTTAAAGTATAACTTATAACTATTTTAAATAACATACCTACACCTAATGCTATAACTGGAACCATTGGTTTTCCCATACCTTGAAGTATACCATTCATAGTTTGCATTAATCCTAAGAACACTACACAAGGAGTAAGAACTAAAAGTAAAGTTCCTACCATTGGTGGTTGACTGGGATATAAAAGCCTCATTATAGGTGATGCAAGTGCTGCAATACCAAATGCTGCTGGAAGTACCATTAATGATGTTACTTTTATAGCACTTTTTATATCTTTTTTAGCCTTTGCTTTGTTGCCTACTGCATATGATTCAGATATAGCTGGCACTAAACTCATACTCATTGCAATAGTTATTACTGATGGTAAGTTTATTATTGCCATAGCAAACCCAGTTAATTGACCAAACATTGCATTTGCTTGATCAACAGTGAACCCTGCTACAGCAAGTCTTCTTATAACTATAACAATATCTACCATATTAACTAAAGGCATAACTGATGCACCTATTGTTATAGGTATTGCAACCACTAAGATTTTCTTTAATATTCTAGAGACAGATTCGTCCTTGAAATGCTTACTTGCTTTTATCTCAGCCTTACGTTGCTTTCCTTCTCTTAAGTAAGCTAAAATTAAGTAAATTATAGAAACTATAGCTCCTATAGTAGCCCCAGTTATTGCACCTGCAGCTCCTAATTCAGGACCATTAGAATTCATTAGATAATATGCTAATCCTAACCCTAAAGCAACTCTGAAAAATTGCTCTGCGATTTGAGAAACTGCTATTTTTGTCATTTCCTTTCTACCTTGGAAATATCCTCTATATGAAGACATCACAGGCACAAATAAAAGCGCTGGTGAAATTGCAATCATTGCATAATATGCACCTGGATTTTTTATTATATTGTTTACTATGTAATTCGCACCAAAGAAAAATATAGCAAATGCTATAAGTCCTGTCATAAATAATATTGTATATGACACCTTAAATATCTTATGTGCTCCTTTATAATCACCAATTGCTGATTTTTCTGAAACTAATTTAGCAAGTGCAGTTGGAAAACCTGCTGTTGCCAATGTTAAAAATAAAGTATACACAGGATATGCTGCTTGATAATATCCCATACCTTCTTCCCCTATTAAGTTTCCAAGAGGAATTCTAAAAAATGCACCTATTATTTTAACGAGTATACCTGCCGCTCCAAGTATAAAGGCGCCTTTTAAGAATGAGTCTTTATTCTTGTTATTATTCATAACACAACCTCCATCTTATTTATATAACAAACTTTAATATATCATATATTCAACAACTTATTCAATATATTACTATAACTTTAAAAGACCCTAAAAATTTAGGGTCTTTTTTAAAAATAACTATTGAACTTGTTTTCCTAAGAAATTAGCAGCTATTTTTAATATTTTTTCTTCACCTTCAGATAAAGCAT
This sequence comes from Faecalimicrobium dakarense, assembly GCF_000499525.1. Taxonomy (GTDB): domain Bacteria; phylum Bacillota; class Clostridia; order Peptostreptococcales; family Peptostreptococcaceae; genus Faecalimicrobium; species Faecalimicrobium dakarense. The sequence goes on from NZ_HG529431.1 coordinate 41,325, forward strand.
TCGACTCTTTAGAAACTAGTATTATTGAGCCTATACAGTCTCCTGAAGAACTAACTATAGGCATTATTACCTGGCTAGTATACTCCATCGAATCATCTTTATGCAAAGGTACTATTTTACTATTATCGCTATGTTTTACTTCTCTATTTTCTATTAGCTGTTCTAGTTCATCACTTATGCTTTTCTCTTTATAATCTTTTTTAGCTAATTTTGAAACAGCTATTATAGAATCTAAATCCGTAACGACAACTCCATAACCTAAAGTTTCTCCTAAAGTTTCTGCATATTCTTGAGAGAATTCATTTAGTTCTCCTATTGGTGAGTATTTTTTTAATATTACTTCTCCATCTTTTGCTGTAAATATTTCTAGCGGATCTCCTTCTCTAATTCTTAGAGTTTTCCTTATTTCCTTAGGAATTACAACTCTTCCTAAATCATCTATTCTTCTAACAATCCCTGTCGCTCTCATTAAATTAATCCCTCCATTAGTAACTTTAAGCTTATTTTTACCAATGAAAAGAAAATTATGCAAAAAAAGCTATGTTTTACTAAACATAGCCTTTTATTTTTAGAATTTTACACTCTCCATTACTTTTTCATTTTTTTCTATCTTTGCATCTTTTGTTAATTTCTTAATAGTTTCTGTATATTTATTACCTAATAATTTATCTTTTATAGTATCTTTAACTTCATCAAAAGTTAATTGTTTTTGTTTTTTATCAGTTACTTTTATTATATGATATCCAAATTGAGTTTCTACTAATTCAGATATTTCGCCTACTTTTAATTTCCAAGCAGCAGCCTCAAACTCAGGAACCATTGCCCCTTTTTCAAAGAAATCTAAATCTCCTCCATTGGCACCTGAACCTTTATCATCTGAGTATTCTTTTGCTAAAGCTGAAAATTCTTCTCCACTTTTAGCTTTTTTTAATATATCTTCAGCCTTTTTCTTAGCCTCTGCTTTTTTAGCTTCAGGAAGAGGTTTGTTATTTTCATCAACTGTAGATATTAATATATGAGATGCTCTTACTTTATCTTCATAAAATTCTTTTTTATTATCTTCATAGTATTTTTTTATTTCTTCATCGCTTATTTTTGTAACTTTTTTAAAGTTATCTTGGTAATTTTGTATTGCTAAACCAATTTCTTGTTCTTTCTTTATATCTTCATTAGTTATTCCAAGCTTTTTCATATTTTCTTTGTAAGCTTTATTTTCTGCTATGCTTTTTTCAAATTCTTTAAATTTCTTATCTACATCTTCTTTAGATGGTAATAAATTTTCTTTCTTAGCTTGTTCATATAATATTTGAGTATTTATCATTTGTTCCATAACTGAATCTTTAAAGAAATCTTTATATTTTTTACCTTTTTCTACTTCCATGTCCCATATGCTTTCTCCATACATGGATTCAGTAGCTTGTTTATTTAAATCTAAAGCCTTTTTATACTCCCCAACAGTTATCTTCTTATTATTTACTGTTGCTACAACATCATCGTCCTTAGTACCACTACTACAAGCAGTCACAGACACCCCTAACATTATAGACATAGCTATTGCCATTATCTTCTTCAAATTAAAACACCCTTTCTGTTATTAAGTTATTTAACACTACACATTTTTTCTAGTAATTCTTCCAATTCTGTAACTATATTATACCCTACTTTTTCCTTTGTCTTGTATCTAGTCGTAGGAATTAATAATATCTCATCTTTAACTTGTCTTATTTTTTCTATTTTAAGCTTTTTACATAGAGTCTTTATATAAGCTATCTTTAATAAGCATTGAACTGCTTTTGGTATATCTGAGAATCTATCTTCTAACTCTTCAGATACATCATTCATATCATCTTTATTTTCTATAGAAGCAATTTTTTTTATACATTTCTATTTTCAATAATTCATCAGTAATATAAGTATCTGGTATATATGCATTTACACTTAAATCGATTTCTACATCCACTTCCTCAACTATTGGTTCACCCTTAACCTTTTTAATAGCATCATTTAGCATTTTTACATATAACTCATATCCTATCACCGCCATATGACCATGTTGTTGAGAACCTAATATATTACCTGCTCCCCTTATTTCAAGATCTCTCATAGCTATTTTAAATCCTGATCCAAACTCAGTAAATTCTCTTATAGCTTTTAATCTTTTTTCAGCTATTTCACTAAGTACTTTATCTTTTTCATACATTAAATATGCATAACCTTGTCTAGAACTTCTTCCAACTCTACCTCTTAACTGATAAAGCTGTGCTAGACCCATTTTATCTGCATCATATACAATCATAGTATTAGCATTTGATATGTCCATACCAGTTTCAATTATTGTTGTGCAAACCAATACATTGAACTCTTTGTTTAAGAATCCTAAAATTATATTTTCAAGTGCCTTAGATGTCATTCTTCCATGTGCCACAGCAACTCTTGCATCAGGTATTAATTTTTGTATCATGCTAGCCATTTCTTCTATATGTTCAACTCTATTGTAAACAAAAAATACTTGGCCACCTCTACCTAATTCTCTTTCAATCTCATCTTGTATTATACTTTCCTTACCTTCTGTAACATAAGTAATTACTGGATGCCTTTCTTGAGGAGGTTCTTCTATAACACTCATATCCCTTATTCCACTAAGAGACATATGAAGAGTTCTTGGAATAGGTGTAGCAGATAATGTAAGCACATCTACAGTGGATTTTATTTGCTTTAATGCTTCTTTATGTCTAACTCCAAATCTTTGCTCTTCATCTATAACTACAAGTCCTAAATTAGGTAAAGTTATATCTTTAGATACTATTCTATGAGTACCTATTAGCACATCTACTAACCCTTTTTTAGCATCTTCTATAATTTGTTTTTGTTGCTTTGGAGTTTTAAATCTACTTAAAACTTCTACTCTTATTGGATAGTTTTCAAATCTTTCTTTAAATGTATTGTAATGCTGTTGAGCAAGTATTGTAGTAGGAACTAATACTGCAACTTGCTTTTGCTCCATACAAGCCTTAAATATTGCTCTTATGGCTACTTCTGTTTTACCATATCCAACATCCCCACAGATAAGTCTATCCATAACTTTATCTGATTCCATATCTTTTTTAGTTTCTTCGATAGCTTTTAATTGATCATCTGTTTCCTGATGAGGAAATAGTGATTCAAATTCACCTTGCCAAGGTGTATCTTTATCAAACTTATATCCTTTTACTTTTTCACGCTTAGCATAAAGTTCTATAAGATCTTTTGTCATATCCTCTATTTCTTTTTTAACCTTAGCCTTAGCCCTACTCCATTCATTTGTTCCAAGTTTATTTAATTTAACCTTTTCAACATCTGCACCTATATATTTTTGAACCTTGTCCATTTGGTCTATTGGTACATATAAATTATCTCCACCATGGTAAACTATTTTCATGTAATCCTTTTTAATAGAATTAACAGTAATTTGCTCAATACCTGTATATCTACCAACTCCACTATTTTCATGAACTACATAGTCACCAACATTTAAATCCATAAATGATTCGATTTTTTTACCTTTTTTGGCCTTATTTGATTTTGAAGCCGATGTTCTCTTATGAACACCTATCATTTCATTATCAGTGATAATTGCAAATTTTATAGATTTATATTCAAATCCATTACTTATACGAGCAGGTATAATTACTATTTGAGATGACTTTAATTCCATATCTCTTTCTTTAGCTATTATAGCTTCTAGACCTAAATCTAATAAGTCAGAATGTAGTTTTTTAGCTCTATCTAATGTATTTGTTGCCAAAATAATTTTGTAACCGTTGTATTTTAATCTATTTAGTTCTTCAACTAAAACCTCCGATTTAGCATTGAAATTTGGTATTTCTCTACATTCAAAATTAACAATAGACTTTATATTAAAATCATTTATAGGCTTCGGAAGCAGTGTATTTAATACTAACTTTTTATTTTGTGAAATAAACTCTAAATCACTGTAACCATATAGTAGTTTACCTTGATTTTTTATAGCTAATCCTCTTTCAAGGTTTAACTTATAGTTTTCTCTAAATTCATTAGTATAATTTTCACATCTTTCTTTTGTCCTACTTATATCATTGAAAAATACGATTGCATCATCCTTTAAATAAGTAAATAAACTTTTATTTTCATCTGTATATATATAATCTATATAATTTTCTATACCTTCAAAATAAGTTTTACTAGATATATTGTCTATATCGTTGAATATATCTTCATTAGTATTTTTTGTAGTATCTTTTTTTATTCTGTTAACAGCATCTTCAGTTATAGATGGATATATAAACTCCCTAGATGGCGTTATAGAAAACTCTTTTATTTTCTCTATAGATTTTTGTGAAAATACATCAAAAGTTCGTATAGAATCTATCTCATCATCAAATAATTCCATACGAATTGGGTTTGTATATTCTAAAGAAAAATATCTACTATCCCGCCTCTTATACTAAATTGTCCAAATCCTTCTATAGCTGATACTCTTTCATACCCTAATGAAACTAAGTTTTCACTTAATTTTTCTAAATTAATAATATCTCCTATTTTATAAGTAGATATATTTTCTAATAATATCTCCTTCGGTGTATATTTTTTCATAATAGCTTCAATAGATGTTACTAAAATTATATCTTCACCTTTAGCTAATTTTAGCAACACCTTTAATTTTTTAGCTTCTTCATTTCTATCCTTTGCATCTAGATGATAAAAGTGAATATCTCCAAAACCTAAATATTCTACCTTATCTTTAATATAAAAACTTAAGTTCTCATATATTTTTTTAGCTTCTAAATCGCTATTTGCCACAAACACAATCTGCTTATCTAGGTCCCTAAATATAGAATATGCTATATGAGGTTTTTGCATTGGCAAAAGACCATTAATTAGTAATGATCCTTTATTTTTTTGTATGCAATTTATTATATCTTTATATTCTTTTGAATTTTGCAAAGGGTATATAAATACATCTTCTTTCATTTAAATCCCCCTCTTGCTATCCATTATACTTATTCATAGATAAATCTATATTTTCTCTTATAATACAATCTATCGCATTACAAGCCTTCTCTAATCCTGTTGCTAAGTCAATAGCTTCTTCTTTTCTAAATCTTGATAATACAAAGTCAGCTAAGTCTTGTCCTGGTATTGGTTTAGAAACACCAACCCTTACTCTTGGAAAATCTGTTGATCCAAGGCATTTAGTAATCGATCTCATTCCATTATGAGTTCCACCGCTACCTTTTTTTCTTATTCTTATTTTTCCAACATCTAAATCGATATCATCATATACTACTATTATATTGCTCAAATCCACTTTATAGTATTTATATATATCTATTAAAGTTTCTCCACTTAAATTCATATATGTTTGTGGCTTAACTAATAAAACTTTTTCTGTTCCTACTCTTCCTTCTCCAATTAAAGCCTTATGTTTTATCTTCGTCACACTTATCCCATATTCCTTCGCCAACATATCTATAACATCAAAACCTACATTGTGTCTTGTCTTATCATATTGTTTTCCTGGATTTCCTAACCCTACTATTACGTACATTTCGTCTCCTCCTTTGATTGTTAATTATGTAAAACTTTCTTAGCCCATACACGGCTTAAAATAATCGATCAATACTATAAAAATAAAAATTTAATAAATCGTATTTCGTCAACATTATCATAATCGTTGCTAATGATATAAATGGTGCAAATGGTATTTTTCTTATTTTGCCTTTTTTTATAAAAATTAAATACATGCAATATATAGAAGCTAAAATAAAAGATAAAATAATTAAATAAAAGCTATAATTGTATCCCAACGCAAAACAACATAAGCCAAATAAGCCTATGTCTCCTTCTCCTAATCCTTTGGTTGTTTTCGCTAGTACAAATGGTATCATTAGCCCTATTAATAATGCTATTATATAGTTTATCAATTCTTCTTTAGAAGTTATTGTTATTAGGAAAATTGCACCTTGAACAATTATACCACTAACTAATGTTATATCATATATGTATGTTGTTTTATAGTCTATTATTGAGATAATTATTATAAATGGTAATAGTGATATATATTTAATAAGGTCTGATGTTGATTGATATTTATAATAAATTATCACTGTAGTTAATATTATACTTACGTATATAAATAATGTTATATACTTAGTTCTTATTATTTCTTTGCATATTTTATATAAGCATTTATCTGCTAAATATGCTAATATTATAGAAATTCCTATTATATAAATCATAATTTTATATAATAGTAGGGTTAATATTAGTATTAACCTTATTTCATATCTTTAATTCAATGTACTAATTATTATATAAAAAAGATAATCGAATTAGCGATTATCTTCTCTCTTACATAAATAGGTTTAAATACCAATTTATTATATTAGTTCCACATAGAACTGTTATTAATGCACCTACAGATATAAATGGTCCATAAGGTATCATTGAATTGTATTCTTGTTTTTTTATTTTACTGTATATTATTACTTCTATACCATAAATCGCCCCTACATATATACTCAGAAGTATTGTTAAAAGCCCTCCTTTTATTCCAAGGAATAAACCTGTCATAAAGAAGAGTTTTATATCGCCTCCACCCATTACTTCTTTTTTAACTATAAGTTCTATTATATTTATAAGTAGTAGCATTCCTCCACCACAAATTACAGCTCCTAGTATGCTATCTTTTAACCCTACGCCTTGACCTGTTAAGTTGAATAGTACTGCAAATATTGATCCAAATATTATTAGGCTGTCTGGTATTATAAAGTGGTCTATATCTATAAATGTTATTATTATAAGTAGTGATATTAGTGCTAAATAGTATATGGTTATAATATTTAATCCATATACATGAAATAATAACACAAATAATATACCCGTTAATAGCTCTATTAACGGATATCTTGGTGATATTTTTTGACCACAGTATCTACATTTTCCTTTTAGGAATACCCAACTTAATATTGGTACAAGGTCTAGTGGCTTTAATCTATTGTTACAGTTATAGCAATGTGACGGTGGATTTGATATTGATTGATTATTTGGTATTCTGAAGATACATACGTTATAAAAGCTACCTAGAATTATACCAAATATAAATGAAACTATTGTAAAATATATATCCATATCATTAATTCTCCCTAAATTTTACGATTAATCTTTAATATATAAAATTGACTATTAATTTTCCTGAATCTTTCTTATTTTTCATGTTCCCAAAGTTGAAATTAGCCTCTAAATTATTAGACATTTGATTTGTATTTAGATTTAATATTATAGAAGGATTCTTATGATTTAAAGTTCCAATATGATTATTGTTAAATTTAATATCACTTAATTTTAATTTTCCTTCTACCTTTAATTGTACTGCTTTTATATTTTTAAATTCATTGTGACTAGTCGCTATCTCTCTGTCAATACCTCTAGCCCTAATCATAGTTGGTGAACTTCCTTTGTCTATTTGTATACTCATATTTCGAGTTTCGTTATATTGTTTTTCATTTCTTTTATTTTTATCATTTCCTACAGTAGCATAAGCTTCTACTTCATATCCATTTTCACTATTTTGCCATTCATAAACTATATCTCCATTAGATTGACTTGTACTATATTTTTCTCCATACACGATCATTCCATATCCTGATGAAACTTTTTCTTTATCTATTGCTAATTTACCGTCAATAATAAAATTAGCTTTATTACTATTATGTTTAGTAAATAAAACTTCATACCATGTTCCATTTTCATTACCTTGTAATGTATATTTACCATTATTCAAATTTAAATTTTCAGTTTTACCTACTTCTTTTACTCCATAAAATGTTGCATGATTCAAATTAATTTTTATATTTTTAAGTATTGTATGTGGACTTACATAAATTTTAATTTTATCAATATCACTCGCCTTACTTGATGTATTATGAACCTCTGCTTGATTATTTTGATAGTCTGGATTGTATCCTATATAAGCATTTGAGTGCCCACTATTACCATTATCGTTATCTCCTCTGATATAAAACTCTTCTTGATTCCTTAAATCTTGATGCCCAAATTTTCCGTTATCATCTATCCATGTATATAAAGAATCCTTATATAATCCATTTTGTTCTTCAAATTTAGATTTATCTGCAGTCCAAAATCCTATCGCTAAAGATTTTTCCTTATCTATATCATCAGGATGTGGAATTTCATCTTTAGGCGGCTCTATCGGTGGTTTTTCTGGTTCTTCCGGCTCTGCTGTACCTCCACCAGTAATATTATCTAATCTTGACACTACCTCAAACTCATATTTATTAAAATTATCTTTTTTACTTTCATATCCCATGGTTACTTTATATGGATTATTTCCAGTTATTATAAATGGTAGGGTATTAGCTTTTATAGTTCCATCCTTTACGAAATCAATTTTAACTCCATTTTTATCAATAATTGATATAGTATACTTAATATTTCTATTTTCTTTATCTATTTCTACTGTATATTTAGAATCATAATTACTTTCTCTATTGCCTATTATTATATATTGATAATTAAACTTTGATATAGTCTTGTCATCTAGTTTTGGTTTAATTACCTCTACAACTCCTTTTTCCAAAATATCCTCTTTGTCATTAATTTTTTGAATTTTTTCATTTTTTGTTTCTGCCACTAATTCATAATCATATGCATTTTTATTTCCATCTTTATCCAAAAGTAATTTTATACTTTTTGCTTGCTCTAAATCATTAGTCAAATATTTATTAATATCATTCATAGTTAATTGACCGCTATTTATATTCCCTTGTTCTTTAACTGATGTAGTTGATTTATTTATAATTTTATATCCTATAAATATAACTGTAGTAATTATAAAAATAGAAACTAATAATTCTAGCAATGTAAATCCTTTATTATTTAGTTTTTTCAAATACACTTTCCCCCAATATATAATAATATTTAGTAGTTCATACCACCCATTAGTCTTGAAGTATATTCATAGTCAGAACATCTACTTAAAACACTTTCTTTAGAAATTTTACCTTGTCTATATAAATTAGTAAGTTCTTGATCCATTGATTGCATCCCAATTTTTGATCCTGTTTGTATTATATTTTGAATTTGATAAGTCTTATTTTCTCTTATTAAATTTCTTATAGCTGGTGTTGTTATCATAACTTCAAGAGCTGCCACTCTATTTCTTCCATCTATCGTTGGTATTAATTGTTGAGATACTATACCTTCACAAACAGTAGATAGTTGTGTTCTTATTTGTTGCTGTTGCTCCGCTGGGAACATATCTACTATTCTATCTATAGTCTTAGCAGATCCTATCGTATGAAGTGTAGAAAATACTAAATGACCTGTTTCTGCTGCTGTTAATGCTATAGAAACTGTTTCTGGATCCCTCATCTCTCCTACCAAAATAACATCTGGATCTTGTCTAAGCGTTGCTCTAAGTGCTGAATTAAAGCTTTCTGTATCACTGCCAATTTCCCTTTGATTTACTATGCTTTTTTTATGATGATGTACATATTCAATTGGATCTTCTAGTGTTATTATGTGTCTTTCTTTATTAGTATTTATTATATCTATCAAACTCGCTAATGTTGTACTTTTACCACTACCTGTTGGTCCTGTTACTAGAACTAAACCTTTATGTTTTTGGGCAAATGTAGCCATAACATCTGGTAATCCTAAAGTCTGAAATGTAGGTATTGTTGCCGTTATAGTTCTTATTGCAATTGCATAGTTGCCTTTTTGTTTGTATGCATTAACCCTAAATCTATCTCCATTGTCAAGAGCTACAGAGAAATCTACTTCTCCATGTTCTTGCAATCTTTTGAAGTTTTTAGGTGTTGTTATTTCCCTGGACATATCTTCTGTATCTTGTGGTGTTAAGTTCTCATCTCTAAGATTTACAAACTTTCCTTTTATTCTTGCTCTTGGTGGACAATCAACTGTTATATGTACATCTGATGCTCCAAGTTCTACTGCTATTTCTAATAGCGCAAATATATTCATATAAGTATTTATCTCCTTACTAAAATTTATTTTGAGAATGCAATAAATATATCACTTCTTATACTAGAGTTCGGACCAGATATATCTCCATCTCTTAATTTAATTCCACCATTAAACTCTAATGTTATCCCTTTTTTACTTTTATCTATCTTTTTTCTAATATTTTTGTTTACTTTATCTATCTTTTCTCCATTTATGATTAAATCATTTAGTTGCATACCTGTATGCTCTATATAGATATCTATATAATCATAATCATTATATGAAAAACCATATTCTTTATAAACTTTATGGGTTTCATCTCTATTTATGATATCCATTTGCATAAAAGGATTTCCATTTAATATCCCATCTGGCATGTACTGAATTTTTATTTTATCATTTTTGATACTTATATTCTCTGGCCCTAGAGATCTAACTTGATTACTTGATATTGTTGTTTCATTAGCAACCTTAAATGATTCATTTGGTTTATCTAAATCCCAATCATCAGTAGTATGTATTCTTATGTGATATTCGCTTAGTGGCTTTGGCGTATGAGAATCATCTCCATCTTGATTTTCATTATCTTCTGATAAATTTGAAGAAGATGCCAATATTCTTATACCTTCTAGACTAGTATCTTTTTTACTAAAATACTTATCCTCAAGTTCTACATTTATATCAATATTATACTCGTAATCATTAAAAGATGAGGATATCATATTTGAATTATTGTATTTTTTATTACCTTGTATTAACTTTCTTTCAATATCTAACGTTATATTGTATTTATTTTTACTACCATTTTCATTTATAAGTATATGAGAGTACTCCTTTTTAGACTTATCATTATTAAATAATATTTCTTCTGATTTATCTTTACTTTGGTTTGAATCATTATATATTATTAGTCTTCTTTCTCTATTATCTAACGGCTTATTTTTAATTTGTTTTCTCAGATTTTCTATTTCTGTTTGAGCTACATTTAAAGCTTTTATATCTCTATCATTTTTTGTATTAACTCTAATAGTAGTATTTAATATCCTAAAGAAAGCAAACATTATAAGTGTAATAATAGCTAATGATACTAATAATTCTAATAATGTAAAACCTTCATTTGTATTATTTTTCATATATTATTTGCTCCTCCAAGAAATAACTTCATAATCTATGTTACATGTCTCTTTATATTTCTCTCCACTTACATCACTAACTGTTACATTTATCTTACTACTTAAACTTTCTTTAATTTCTTTAATTTTTAGAGTAAATGTTGTAGAGTTATTTGTTTCTTTTTCTGTTATATTGACATCAATATTTGCTATTTCATCACTCGTCCATGTTTTATGGTTAATATTATATAATTCATCCCCTTTGCTAACATCTACACTTTCTATAAATTCAGATATTATGTCTTCTATAACAGATTCTGCATCATATTTTTTCTGTAAAGATTCCTGATTTTTAGTTGTAGACTTTAGCTGATTTCCAATTTGTATAGTAAATGAAAGTATAATTATAGTAACAATAGCCATCGCTAATATAACTAACGTCATTGATGAACCATTGTTTCTCTTTAACTTATTAATATATTCCTTCAATATTCCACCACCTTTATGCAAATAAATTGCATCTCAGAAAATTATCTATAAGATGCAATTTAAAATATGTCATATTAAATTATTATTAATTCAATGTATCTTGGAACGGATTGTACTTGCCATGCTTCCAAGTCGCTGGATTATCAGTCTCTAACTTGATTATATCTTTATCTGAACTATAAACTATAAAGTCAATATTTGCTGATATATCTCCACTTGCTTTTGATGTTACTTTCACATCTATAGTATTTGATGCATCTCCTACGCAATCGGGGTCTGGTTTTCTTCCTCCACTTTGAGTCGGTGTTCCATATAGAACATTTCCTTCAAGCATATTTTTACATTCTTTATCTAAGTGATAATTAGTATCTTCTATAGTCCAATATACCCTTTTAGCAGTTTCCTTTTTTACTTCAGTCATTTTAGCACTCATATTATAATCCATTACTTGTGTTATATTCTTTTGTTCTTCCAGGTAATAAATTAGTTCTCTTATTCTTCTATAGTCTCCCTCTACATTTAATGACATTGGTATTGCATAGAAATTAGTATAGTTTACACTATCTGATATTTGATAGTTGTTTAATTTTATATCTAAACTTTTCATAATCTTATCAAGCCCTATTAAAAATAAACCATCTTCCATATCATGACTTAGTTGTCTACTTTTTGCTTTAGCTTCTCTTGTTAAGCTATCTAGTTTTTCTTGTTTTACAGGGAGTTCTTCTAATTCTTGCTTATAACCATTTAACTCGCTTAATGAACTTTCAAGATTATTTTTAGATTTCATAAATTGAGTAAATTTAGGAAACACGAAAAAATAACCATATAAACCTAAAATTAAAACTACTCCTAATGTGACCAATAACCCCTTAGCGCTAACTTCTTTTTTTAATATATCTGTTTTAAATAAGTCTTTTATATCTGTTTGCCATATGCTCTTTTTATCTTCAACTTCTTTGTTAGATTCTTTTATTAATTTACTCATTAGTTATCATTCCCTCCTTTAATTTAGCTGTTATGCTAAAGCTATAGGAAGTTTTCTTACTATTTTCATCTTCTGATATTTTCTCAGTTACTCCTGAAAACTTAACTTCTTCAAAATAAGGTAATAACTTAATATTATATACAAATTTAGCAGCATCAGTTGGAGTAGCTGCACTACCTCTCATACTTATGCTATTAGGTACTTTATCATATAAAGGAATTTCTTTATTTTCTGTTTTACTATCCTCAGTTTTATTCTCATCATTTGAATCATTATTAATATTTTCATTACTTGTACTATTTTCTTGTTTTTCATCTTTTGGTGTATAAGATAATCTTAAGTTTTCTAGCCAAACTTTATAAGGAATATTTTTATCTATAGCCGTAAGCATGTCTCCCCATCTAGGCTCTTTATTTATAAGCTTGTCGTATATTTCTATTTCTTCTTGCTTAAGTTTAATCTTATTTTCTATATTATCAATTTGCTTATATTCTTCTTTAATCTCTGCTATTTGAGTATTAACTCCTTCTAGCTTATTATCAGTTAATTTTTTCATCATAATTAATGAAAGTATCGGTATGTAAAGTACAACTAATCCTAATGGAATTATCTTTAAAATTTTTGATATCTGTTTTTTTCTCTCTTGTTGTCTTTTAACTTCTAAAGGTAATAAATTCATTCTATTGTATTGAGATTTTTCAGATTCTCTTAACATACATCCTATAATGTCAACTATCATATTAAGCTCACTATATTGAATATCCCCTTTTATATCCGTATATATATCGTATAAATTCTCTATACCTGATATTATTTCGCTACTAAACAGTTTAGAGAAATTTTTTCTAATTTCTTCATTATGAGCATATTTTCCGACTATCAAAATAGTATCTACTATCTTCCCAAAGTTCCTTGATGAGTAATAGTTCATAAGGCCATTAGCTTCATCAACTAGTCTCATATAATCATAATCTTGTGCATTGTTGCCTAACTTAACAGGAACGTTATCGTGAATATAAAGAGAATCTTCTTTATATATTTCTATAGCACTACTATAATCTCCAGTATCAACAATCATAATATCACTATATTCGACTTCTTTTAATACTCTTGAATATGATGCTGGTAATATATCTATACACTCTAGTTTTAAGTTATTTTCAGTAAAAATATCTATTATAGTTTCAGCTTCTTTAGTGTATAAACCAGCTAGTATTAAATCTAAATATTCTTCACCCTGGTCACTAAACTCCCTTAATACCTCATATGAAAAATTATACTCCTCTCTCTCAAGAGAAATCATTTCATCTATTTCCATAGACATAATAGCATCTAAATCTTTTGAATCTATTTTGGCTATCTTATTAGATTTAACTATTACATCATTCGTGTTTAAACATAAAATAGCACTCTTTGCCTTTGATTTATTTATTTTAAGAGCGTATTTTAATAAATTATATTTATCTGTGAAATTTGGTTCTACGTCATCTGATGATAAAAAATATACATCATCTATGATGAATTTGTCTTTCTTATAATATCCATCAACTACAGAAATAAAATCTCCATAGTAGGATATATAAAGTCTACTCATTTGTATATTTCCTCCTAAATCGCGTCATAAATACTTAACATTGGTAAAAATACACCTATTACTAAAAATGCTACCATTACCCCAACCATTACTATCATTATTGGTTCAATCATTGACACCATTCTATTTAAATATATTTCTGACTCATGTTCATAAAACTCTGACATTTGGTCACTTATATTCTCTAATTGACCAGTTTGCTCTCCTATAGAAAGCATTTGTATAAGAACAGGATCAAAGTAACCCGATTTTTCAAGATTATCTGCCAAAGTTTCCCCTCTTATAACCCCTTCTTTTGCCTCTTGTACTGCTTTTTCTGCTATTGAGTTATTTAAACCCTCTCTTATATAATCTAACCCTTGAAGTAATGGGAATCCCGTTGAAACAAACAAATAAAGTGCCTTAGAAAATCTCATTGATACAATGGCATTTATACCTTTATTAAGTAAAGGTATTTTTGTAACTAAAACATCTTTATTGTGCCTACCTATAGGTGTTTTTATATACTTCTTGAGTAATAAAGATCCAATTATTATTGCTATTAAAACTAGATACCAGTATTTTTTCATAAACATACCTATATTCATTATAAATCTGCTTAAAGGTGGCATAGTTGCTCCAACTTCTACGATAGATTCCATCATCTTTGGCATTACAAAGCTAGTAAATATAAATAACATAATAAAGCTTACTAGTCCAACTATAGTTGGATATGTGGATGCATTCCTTATTTTTTGAGTTATCCTATGTTCTCTCTCATAAAATGTAGACATGCTTTTTAATACATCTTCAAGAGTTCCTGTAGCCTCTCCAGTTGCCACCATTGCTGATAATAGCTTAGGAAACTTTGATTTATCATCTAACATAGAATCTGCTAAAGTTGAACCTGATTTTATATCATTTACTAAACGATTTATTTCTTCTGATAATAGCTTATTACCTGACCTTTTTGCTAAACTCTCTAGACCGCTTATACTATTTATACCTGATGAAATTATTATTCCATATTGTCTACAGAAGTGGCTTATTGTATCTGATTTAAGCTTTTTCTTAGAGTTTTTATTATTACTAAATAAAGAGTACTCTCTATGTTCTTTAATTTCTAAAGCTCTAATTTTTTTCTCTTTTAGCTTTCTTCTAGCATCATTAAAATCATTGGCAGTTATTATCCCCTTGGTTTTCTTGCCATTTAACATTAACGCTGTATATTTGTAATTCTTCATCTAACCACCTCTTATTGAGCTGTGAATGTTACCTTTAACATTTCTTCTATTGTAGTAGTTCCGTCTAAAACTTTTCTTACTGCATCATCTTTTAAAACTTGCATTCCATGTTGTTTTGCCATCTCTAATATTTCATCTTCTTTTGCACCTGAATTTATTAAATTTCTTATCTCTTTATTCATCATAAGAAATTCATAAACACCAATTCTACCTTTATATCCTTGATTACCACATCTAGGGCAACCTACTGTTTTGTATAAAGTCACTTCTTCATTTGCTAAACATCCTAAGGCCTGTTTTTCTCCCAATTCAGCGTTATATGGTTCTTTACAATCATCACATAACTTTCTTACTAAACGTTGAGATACAACACCTATTACAGATGATGTTATCAAATAACTGGCAACATTCATATCTATAAGTCTTGATATTGCACCTATTGATGTATTTGCATGAAGCGTACTTAAAACTAAGTGACCTGTTAGAGATGCCCTTATTGCAATTTCTGCTGTATTTAAATCCCTTATTTCCCCAACCATTATAATATCCGGATCTTGACGCATAAAAGCCCTTAATGCATTTGCAAAATCAAGACCTGCTTTTACATTTATTTGTGATTGATTTATACCTTCAAGCTCATATTCTATTGGATCTTCTATAGTTAATATATTTTGCTCTACGCTATTTAATTGATTAAGCATTGAATACAGTGTAGTTGTTTTACCGCTTCCTGTTGGTCCTACTACTAATATAAGACCATACGGCTTTGATAATAACTCATCATATGCTTTAATATTATCATCATTTAAACCAAGTCCATGTTTTCCAACCATAAAGCTAGCTTTATCAAGTACTCTCATAACTACTTTTTCATCTTTACTAGTTGGCATTGTCGATACTCTAAAATCTATACTCTTGTTATCT
Organism: Faecalimicrobium dakarense; assembly: GCF_000499525.1. Classification (GTDB taxonomy): domain Bacteria; phylum Bacillota; class Clostridia; order Peptostreptococcales; family Peptostreptococcaceae; genus Faecalimicrobium; species Faecalimicrobium dakarense. The sequence goes on from NZ_HG529431.1 coordinate 57,660, forward strand.
ATATTTTGAATAATTCTGCCATCCTGAGGAAGTCTTTTTTCCGATATATTAAGCCCTGCCATGATTTTTATACGACTCACTACTGCTTTATATGGCTTGGCACTTGTTTTCATATGCTCTCTAAGTAGACCATCTATCCTAAATCTAATCCTCATAAAATCGCCGTCTTGTTCAATATGTATGTCACTAGCTTTTATTCTAACAGCGCTTTCCATTACACTATGTACTAGTCTTACTATTGGTGCTGCATTTACATCGTCATCTAAATTTATTTCATCATGAGCACTTTCTTTTTTGTTTGAACATACTCATTTATTGCTTTACTTAAATCTGCATTTGAGTAAGATGAATCTATCGCTTGATTAATTTCTCCTATACTTGATATGTATGGTATTATATTTTTTCCGGATATACGGCGTATATCTTGCATAGCTACTCTATCTTGTGGGTCTGCCATTGCTACTGATAAATTATTGTTTTCTATTTTAAATGGGAATATTGTATATCTTTTACATATATTTTCTGGTATTAGACTTGTTGCTCTTGGGTCTATTATTGATGGTGTTAGTAATACACTTTCTATATTTAAAAGATCTGTAAGTACTGATGTTAGTGTCTCTGCACTTATTAGACCTTGCTCTATTAAAATTTCTCCGATTCTTTTACCTGTACCTCTCTGAAGAGATAAGGCTCTTTCTAGTTGCTCGTTGGATATATATCCGCTCTCAACTAATTTATCCCCTATCCTTACTTTTTGTGACATTTTACTCACCTCTTCTCATGTTAATTATATCATTTTTTATTATTTCATATTTAAATTACATTAAAAAAAGAAGTTTACATGTAGTAAATCTTCTCTTTAATATTTTTATTTATTTACTAGAGGAATTATTATTACTTGCTTACCATTATCTCCACCAGTCCCTGTTGTAACAAATACTTTAGTTCCATCGCTATCTGCTGTAGCTGATTCTTCTAATCCTAAGTCTTTAGCTAATTTATCGATTCCATTAGCACTTATGTTTGTATTTGAATCCTTAGTTACCATTTTTAAGTACAATCTAGATGGAGATTTTACAATTGTTTGACCTGTAGCATCTCCAGTCGCATTTGTTAGTTCATAATATCCTTCATATGGGAATGATAAACCTTCTAATTCAGAAAGTAGTGCCTTTGTTCCGGCATTTTTTTTATCATTTAACGCTGGAGCGTACGTTGGTTTTAATTGGACTGATTTTTCATCATTTGGTATATTTGTTGCATCTCCAGCTGTTGGATCATCCATTGGATACTCTGAGTTATCCGCATAATACGATAACACTGCACTTCTTATTGCACTCATATCAGACTCTAAATCTGCTACTTTACCTTTTTCTATATTCTTAAATAGCGCTGGTACTGCTACTACTGCTAGTATTCCAATTATCGCTATTACTACTAATAATTCTACTAGTGTAAATCCCTTATTATTTTTCTTTTTAAACATTCTAAATCCCCCTTATCTATATAGTATCTTTTTATAATTTAACTTACTTTATATATAAATATATTATAATGCTATTACTTATTTACTATTAAATCTATAACTAAATATGTCGCTTCACTTTCTCCTGATGGTGTTAATAATTTATCTCCTAAATCTTTTCTCAACTTCTTTACACCTTCAGCACTTATTTTCTTCATATCTGAAGAGCTATTTTTTCCTATTGTAAGTTGTAATTTCTCTCCTACCTTTTTACTTGGAGTATCAGCATCCATTATATCTACTTTACTTAATGAATAAGTTCCTTCAAATGGTTTACTTAATCCTTCTAATTCTTTATCTATCAGTTCAGTTCCTCCACTCCCAGTAACTGGTCCTTCTGGATATGATGATGTATCTGAATATACTGATAATGATGCACTTCTTATTGAACTTATATCTGCCTCTAAGTCTGCCACTTTACCTTTTTCTATATTTTTAAATAATGCTGGTACTGCTACTACTGCTAATATTCCTATTATCGCTATTACTACTAATAACTCTACTAACGTAAACCCCTTATTATCCTTCTTCTTACTAAACATTTACCTCTCTCCTTTTTATATTAATTTAAATTTCCTGTAGCCTTTAATATACAGCCTTTTCATTAAAATGATGATGTTTCTAATATTCCTATTATTGCTACTACTAACATTCATCTTTTGCTACTTCTCTTCCTCATACTTAACTTATTATTAATCTATAATTTATATATTATTGAGATATTAAGCCAATATAAATCTCATTACCCTTTTCACTAAATTCTTTACCTGATATATAAACTCTTTCATATCCAATATCTCTAGCTAATTTTTCTAATTGTTTTAATGTTATTTTAGGCTGATCAATAGGAATATTATTATCCCATTTTTCAGCCCTAAGTAAAAGCGCCATTTTATAGTCATCCTTTACATATTTATATTCGCTTAAATTTCCATTTTTATCAATTTTATAACCACCAAAGGGAAGATTTTCTCCTCTATTTTCATTCTTACCTTCAACTTCTATATAATATCTTCCACCTATTGGACTTATTTCATCTATACCTTCCATATAATTTTCTATCTTATCTAAATCCCCAAACCCTCTATTCAACTCTCCATTTTCCGCATAATCTAATAAAACTGCACTTTTGATTGCGCTTATATCTCCTTCTAAATCTGCTATTTTTGATTTAGCTATATTCTTAAATAACGCAGGAACTGCTACTACTGCTATTATCCCTATTATTGCTATTGCTACTAATAATTCTACCAATGTAAACCCTTTGCTGTTTCTATTCCTCAACAAAACCACCTCATATTTATATTAATATATTTGTTTATGAATTAATTTTAAGCATAAGAAATGACTATACTTCAATACTGACAATTGAATATAGTCGTCGGTTGCGCTACTGATTCCATACATTCAAAGCGCCAATATAAAGGATATATTTCCTTATCTCTATATACCGTAATTATAACTTTATACAATTTATCTTATCGATATTATCCATCTTTTCATTTTATTAATTTTTTATATCATCTATTAATTTAAATCCAACAATAGGATTTTCTGTTATATCTGAAAGTTTACTTATAACAATAAATTTAATCCCATCAAATTGGAATATTATATTTTCTCCAAAATCTTTATATAATTTTTCTATAAAGCTTTTTTTAGTATTAATTAATTTATCATTGTCATAACACTCTATACTTGAACCATGAATTTCTTTATCATTTCCACACCAACAATTTTCATTTTTTAGACCTACTACTAGGTATAAAGATCCACTTCCACCTCCAGCTACATCTGAAGTTATCAATGAGTATTTACCATTACCTATAGGTGATTTTTTAGGGATATATTCTAGATAGTCACTTAATACATCTAATGATCCCTGAGGTGGCAAACTTGTATACTCAGCATAATATTGTAAAGCTGCTTGTTTTATTGAAGTATAATCTGACTCTAATTCGATAAGTTTAGCTTTATTTATATTCTTAACAAGCGCTGGTAACGCTACCACTGCTAATATACCTATTATTGCTATTACTATTAGAAGCTCTACTAAGGTAAATCCTTTGATATTTTTATACCTCATTGCATCCCTCCCATACTCTGCCTTATGTCCTAATTTTTTACTTTCTTAATAAATTAGGACATAAAAAATGACTATACTTCAATGATAGTGAATTGAATATAGTCGTCGGTTGCGCTACTAACTCCATACATCCAAAGCGCCCATATACTGGATGTACTTCTTTGTTACTCTATATAAAAATTATACTTTAGTATATTATACTTTAGTGTAATATAACCAGTCAACATAAGTTGGTAAATTTTTCAAATTAAAATTTCCTGTAAATAATAAATGCACCTACATTATAAAAATGAGGTGCATTTTGTTAGTTAGAATAATACACTAACAGATTCGTTAGCAAATATTTTCTTTATAGCATTTCCAAATAATGGAGCTACTGTTTTAACTTTTATCTTATCTATTTTCTTTTCTTCTGAAAGTTGTATAGTATCAAGTACGATTAATTCATTTATTGCTGAATTATCTATTCTTTCTATAGCTGGACCTGATAATACACCATGAGTACAACAAGCGTAAACTTCTTTAGCACCGAATTCTTTAAGAGCATTTGCAGCATTTACTATTGTTCCTGCTGTATCTATCATATCATCTAATAATATAACATTTTTGCCTTTAACTTCTCCGATTATATTCATTACTTCACATACGTTAGCTTTAGGTCTTCTCTTGTCTATTATAGCTATTGGAACTTCTCCATTTAAGCTATTAGCAAACTTTCTTGATCTAGCAACACTTCCTAAGTCTGGAGAAACTACTACTAAATCTTCTATGTTCTTCTCATTGAAGTAATCAGCTAATATGTTTCCACCTTGTAAATGATCTAATGGTATATCAAAGTATCCTTGAATTTGTGCAGCATGTAAATCCATAGTTAATACTCTGTCTGCCCCAGCAGCTGTTATAAGGTTAGCAACTAACTTAGCTGTGATTGGATCTCTTGATTTCGCTTTTCTGTCTTGTCTAGCATATCCGTAGTATGGTATAACCGCTGTTATTCTACCAGCTGATGCTCTTCTTAATGCATCTATCATTATTAATAGTTCCATTAAGTTATCATTTACTGGACTGTTAGTAGATTGAACTACGAAAACATCGCACCCTCTTACTGTTTCGTTCATGTTTAAACATATTTCACCATCACTAAATGTACCGACTTCACAATCTGATACTGGTACACCTATAAAATCAGCAATTTTTGCTGCTAATTCCTTAGATGAATTTCCTGCAAGTATTTTGATTTCGCTTCCGCTAGTATTCATTGGTATCCTCCCGAAAATTTAAAAACTATGATATATTTATTAATAAATTTTAGGCTAATCTTTAGTCTAAAATAATTAGCTAATTATTTGTTATCTTTTGAGTCTTTCTTTTCTACCCAACCTGTCTTTACTACCTGTTTTTGTCTTGCTATTGCTAATGCTCCTTGTGGAACATCATCAGTTATAGTAGATCCTGTAGCAATATACCCTTTTTCTTCTACAGTTACAGGCGCAACTAGGTTAGAATTTGATCCTACAAATGCTCCATCTTTTACTACTGATTTGAATTTATTTTTACCATCGTAGTTTACAAACACTACTCCACAACCTATGTTTACATTTTTACCAACATGGGCATCCCCTATATAAGAAAGATGTGACGCTTTGGAGTTATCTTCTATAGTAGCATTTTTAACCTCTACAAAATCTCCTATTTTAACATTATTGCCTATATTACTTTTTGGTCTTAGATATGCATATGGACCTACTGTAGTATTTTCTCCAACTGTACTATCTATTATTGTTGAACTTTCTACTTCTGTATAGTCTCCTATTGTAGAATTTGTTATACTAGAATTCATTCCTATTATACAACTTGAACCTATTTTTGTATTTCCTTTTAGCATAGCTCCAGGATATACTATTGTATCATTTCCTATTTCAACATCTGATTCTATATAAGTTGAATTAACATCTATTATAGTAACTCCATTTACCATATGAGATTCATTTATTCTTCTTCTCATTATTTCTTCAGCTTTTGATAGTTCTACCCTTGAGTTAACCCCCATAAGTTCTTCTATTGTTGAACCATTATAAGCTCCTACTTTTTGACCTTTATCTCTCATTATCTTTATAGTATCTGTTAAATAGTATTCTCCTTGAGCATTATTATTATCTAATAAATCTAATGACTCTCTTAAGCTCTTTCCGTCAAAACAATAAATTCCCGAATTTATTTCTTTTGCTTTCTTCTCTTCTTCATTAGCATCTTTTTGCTCTACTATTTTTAATAAATCTTCATTCTCGTCTCTTATTATTCTTCCGTATCCTGTTGGGTTTTCAACTTTCGTTGTAAGAACTGTTGCATGATATTGATTTTCTATATGATAATCAAATAGTCTTTTTAAAGTTTCTTCTTTCACTAGAGGTGTATCTCCACAAAGAACTACTATTGTGTCATTATCATTTATATATTCTTTCGCCATTAAAACAGCATGACCAGTACCTAATTGTTCTGTTTGCATTGCTATCATACTATCTTGCGGTATTTGAGTTTTTACAGTTTCTGATCCGTGTCCTAATATTACAACCACATCTTCGACACCAGATTTTTTAGAAACATCTATTACGTGGTTTACCATTTCTTTACCACATACTTTATGTACAACTTTTGGATGTTTAGACTTCATTCTCGTACCTTTGCCTGCAGCAAGGATTATAGCTTTAAAGTTCATATCTCCACTCCATTCATTTTTGTTTTATTCTATATATATTTATATATTTCTATATTATGTAAATTTACTTGTTTGTATACAATGTCTTTAGTATCACTAACTAATATAGCATCTTTTTACAAAAAAGTATAGATTTAAACAAAAATTTTAAACACAAAAAAGAGCCGAATAGTTCGACTCCCAATAATTTATTTTATATTTATAATATTATTTTTTAATTATTCAGCTGCAACTTCTAATTGAGCAACTGCTTCGTGGTATGCCTTTAAAACAGAATCTTCTAATACTTCTCTCATCTCAGCATTTATTGGATGTGCAATATCTCTAAAGTTACCTTCTCCAACTTTTCTACTTGGCATAGCTATAAATAATCCATTATGCCCTTCTATTACTTTTATGTCATGTACAACAAATAAATTGTCAAAAGTTAATGAAACTATACATTTCATTTTCCCCTCATCAGTTATTTTTCTTACTCTTACGTCAGTTATCTTCATATCCCTATATCCCCCTTTTAATTTTGACAAATTAATATATTTATAATATTAGACTCTTTTTTATAATAATTCTAGGAATCTTTACAATACCCTTCTTATTTTTATAAAATTTATTATTTTTTGTAGGATTATTCTTCGCTGTCTTCTTCTAACGTATCTATGTCTTCGATTATGCCTTCGATATCTTCATTTTGGTATTCATATTTGAACGTTTTTAAGTTCGGTTTTACTATGATATTTTCCCCGTCTACATCTAATTGAATTAATGATATGTAGTCTTTTACCATTTTTTCTTCTGGAGTTATTGTTGATATAAATACTCCTGTTCCAATAACCTCTGCACCAAATTCATTCATAAGATCTACCATTCCCTTGATAGTTCCTCCACCTCTCATAAAGTCATCTATAAGTATAACTTTACTGTTTGGCTTTAGTGCCTTTCTTGGTAAACTCATGCTTTCTACCTTTTTAGTGTTGTGACCACTTACATATGTCATACTAAGTGTCGGACCTTCTGATACTTTTATGTCTTTTCTTATTATAACAAGCGGTAAATTCATAGCCTTTGCTGTCATTAAAGCCATAGGTATTCCTTTAGTCTCCATTGTAACAACATAGTCAGCATCTGAATAATCTATATTTGAAGAAAATATTTTTCCTATTTTAGAAGCGATAGTTGGATCATATATTAAATCTATTAAATATAAGAATCCTCCTGAAAGTATTCTTGATGAATCACTTATTTTTTCACATAATTCCATTAAGAATTCTTCATTTTCTGCTTTTGATGTTTTAGGTATATATTTAACTCCTCCAGCTGCTCCTGATATAGTTATAACTTTACCTAATTCTAACTTTTCAAATACATTTTTAACGACTATTAAATCTTCACTTATAGTAGATTTCGCTGCGTTAAATTGATTTGTAAAGTGACTTAATGTAAATATATTGTTTGGATTATCTGATAGTATCTTTACTATTGCTCCGATTCTCTCAGTTCTTTTAAATTTCATTAAATTTCCCTCCTACAATTGTAGTTGTATCCTTTGTAAACTAAGTAATGCACAACGATATTTATTATGATATAATATTTGTTATGTTTTGATTAGTTTATAAATATATTATATATGTATGTAATTTAGTATATGTATATTTATGATAAAATATTGAACATTTTATTATTATACCACACATATAGTTCATATTGTAGAACTTAATTAAAAAGAAAGGTGGTTTTGTTATGAAGATACATTTCATTGGAATTGGCGGTATCAGTATGAGTGCTCTAGCTGAAATATGCCTTAATAAAAACTATAAAGTGTCTGGTTCGGATGCTAACGAATCGTACCTTTTAGATAAACTTAGATCTCAAGGTGCAGAAATTTTCATTGGTCACAAAAAAGAACATATATCTGACGATGTAGATATGGTTGTTTACACAGCCGCTGTTCATCCAGATAATGAAGAACTTATAGCTGCTAAAGAAAAAAATAAACTTACTATGAATAGAGCTGCTTTCTTAGGGCAAATAATGAGAGAATACAAAAACTCTATCGCGGTTTCTGGAACTCATGGTAAAACTTCAACAACTTCTATGCTATCTACAATATTTGAGTATGCAAATTTAGATCCAACTATACTAGTTGGTGGTAACTTAAGTGTTATAGGTGGTAATGTTAAAATAGGTAGCTCTGATCACTTTATTACAGAAGCTTGTGAATACGTAGATAGTTTCCTTAACTTTAATCCTAAAATATCTATCGTTTTAAATATTGAAGAAGATCATCTTGATTACTTCTCTGGTATAGATGAGATAAAAGCTTCTTTTAATAAGTTTGGTAAATTACTTCCTAACGATGGATACTTTATAATAAACGGTGATGATGAAAATACATCGGATATATTACATGATGTAAAAGCTACTGTTATAAAATACGGAAGAGAAGCATCTAATGATGCAATAATAAAAAACATAGAATTTAATGAACAAGGGTTTGGAATATTCGAATTAGAATACAAAGGTGAAAACCTAGGTAAGTTTGAATTAGCTGTTCCTGGACTTCACAATATATATAACGCATCTGCTGCTATACTTACAGCTTTTGTGTCTTCTATAGACCTAGATACTATAAGAAAGAATATTCAATCTTATAATGGTGTTGGTAGAAGATTTGAAGTTAGAGGTAATTACAATGGTGCATTGATTGTTGATGATTATGCTCATCACCCAACTGAACTAAAAGCCACATTATCTGCAGCTAAAAAAATGAAGAAAAATACTTTATGGTGCATATTCCAACCTCATACTTATACTAGAACGAAGTCTCTTTTAAATGAGTTTGCTGAGGCATTTTATTCTGCTGATAAGGTTATAATAACTGATATATATGCAGCTAGAGAAGATGATCCAGGTGACATACATTCAAAAGATTTAGTTGAGAAATTATACCAAAACCATGTAGATGTAACTTATATAAGTAGCTTTGAAGATATAGAAAAATATCTTCGTGAAAATATTAAAGACAATGACTTAGTTATAACTGCTGGTGCAGGTACAATATACAAAGTTGCGGAAGCATTAGTACAAGAATAGTAAAAAAGTATGGTAAGTTATTTACCATACTTTTTTTATTAAATGTATTTCTACTTTTCTATTTTGAATATATCTTCTTTTATATAATCAAATAACGTAGGTGTAACTTCATAGTAAGATACTGCTTTTCCTGAAGTTATTTTTACATAGTCTTTGCTCATAGTTTCTACTTTAGCATCGTAATGCTCACCCTTTATTTTTATCGTAAAGTTATAGTCACTTCTTTCTTTGCTTTTTTCTGGTTGCACTTTACCTACTATTCTTTTTGCACCCATTTTATAAGCAAGGTCATCAAATTTCCACTTATGAATTTTTTTTGTTTCTTCTTTATAAGTTATCTCTACACTTTCCCAACCTTTATACTGCTTAATAAAATCAAATGAAGTATATATACTTTCATCTATTAACTTATTAAACTCTTTTTTAGTTGCTACTGGAATCTTATAATACTCTTCCTTATTAACTGTATAAACTCTAAAGTAATTAAGGTCTGTAGAAAATCTTACGCCATCATCTGAATACCCATTATATACTGGGTTAAATGAATCTGGTTTTCTTACTTTAGTAAACTCACTAAATAGTACTTTTATTTCATCCCAGTAAGTCTCTTCTATTTTTACATTTTCAACCTTAGAATCCGACACATATATCTTCTTTTTTGAACTTATTTGGTTTACTAGCGATCTTGTATCTTCCTCTTGTTCCTCTATGTTTTTAGTTTGTGTATTAGACGTATCATCCATTGATCTTCCTATTTTAAATGCTATAAAATATACGACAAAAAATAATATAATAGCACCTATAATCCAGAATTCTTTTTTTATCTTTCTTTTTTAGCCATACAAATTCCCCCTAAGGTTATATCATTATAAAACTATTATATTACTTTTATCAACATTTTTTAAGATATAATTATTTTATATTTATATTTCCTAGGCAATTTTTGCAGTCTTCGACACATGGTTCTACATGGACTGTTATTCCTTTTACAAATTCCATTTCGTTTATTATCTGTTTTTCTAGCTTATGAGCTATATCGTGGCCTTCAATTACTGTTAACTTACCATCTACACATATTGTTAAATCTATATATGCCATAGCTCCATGTTTTCTAGTTTTAAGTTCACCTAAATTTCTAACACCTTTTGTATTTTCTGCTATTTTTATTATCTGATTTGATTGATCTTCATCTATCGATAAATCCATAAGTTCATTTACAGAATTTCTTAGTATATCGATACCTACTTTTAAGACAAATAATGCTACTACTATTGATGCTATCGGATCTAATACTTTAAATCCTAGCATAGAACCTCCTATACCAACAAAAGCCGCTACTGATGATAGAGCATCTGATCTATGATGCCAAGCATCTGCTTTTAATGCAGGTGAGTTTATTTTGTTTGCTATCTTTATAGTTATTCTGTATTGATATTCTTTTATAAGTATCGATATAACGGATACTATAAGCGGTAATACTGTTGGTATTTGAAGCTTATCTAAATTAAATAACGATTTAATCGCTTCTACCCCTATTGTTAAAGATACAAACATTAATAATAATGATAGTATAAATGATACCAATGTTTCAGCTTTTTCATGCCCGTAATTATGTTCTTTATCTTGTGGTGTTGATGACACATAATTCCCTATTAATACACCTACTGAGCTTACTATATCTGATGCTGAGTGAGCACCATCTGCTATCATTGCATTAGATTTTCCTATAATCCCTGCTATTATTTTTATTGCCGTTAAAATTACATTCCATATTATTGCCTGTATAGTTACCTTATTGGCTTCTTCATATCTAGTTTCCATAATGTACCTCCCTATTTCTTTACACAAATTAATTATATCCATTGTTCCTTACTTTGACGCAAAAACTTATTTTTCTATGAAAATGGATACATTTTACTTTTAATATTAATTATCATTGTTCCTAAAATGAAAAATCACCTAGCTTTAGCTAGGTGATTTGATAAGTATATTATACACTATCTCTTATTATGCTTCTTTTATTAACTCAGTTACCATTACAGCAGAGTTTATTAAATCTTCTATCGCTATATATTCTTCTAAAGTATGAGCATTTTTCATACCTATTCCTAAGTTAATAGCTTTTATTCCGTTTTTGTTTAATATATTAGTGTCACTTCCTCCACCTGTAGAAGCAGTTTTTCCTTCTATGTTCATGTTAGAGAAAGCTTTTTTTGCAAGTTCTACTATTTCATCGTTTTCATCTATATTAAATGGTGCATATGCTCTAGTTGTTTCTATATCTATTTGAGCTCCAAATTCATCAGCAGCTTTTTTGAATGTTTCTACCATATGATTTGTTTGTGCATCTAATTTCTCTTCACTTAAACTTCTAGCTTCTGCAACTATTTCTAGTTCTGGCATAACTATGTTTGTAGCTATACCACCTTTAACTATACCTATGTTTGCAGTAGTTTCTTCATCTATTCTTAATAACTTCATATTTTCTATAGCTCTTGAAGCTACCATTATAGAACTTATTCCATTTTCTGGTTGAAGACCTGCATGAGCTGGTTTTCCTGTTATTTTAACTTTTATAGCATCTTGTGCAGGTGCTGTTATTATTATTTCTCCTGGAGATCCACCACTATCTAAAACAAATGCTAAGTCTGCATTAACTTTAGAGTAGTCTAAATATTTAGCTCCATTTAATCCGCCTTCTTCCCATATAGAGAATACTACTTGTATATCTGAATGGTCTATATTGTTTTCTTTTATAACTCTTAATCCCTCTAATATAGCTGCTATACCAGCTTTATCATCAGAACCTAATACTGTCGTTCCATCACTTTTAATTATTCCAGCTGCCTCGTCTATTATAGGCTTTATTCCTTCTCCTGGACTAACTGTGTCCATATGAGAGCTGAATAATAAAGTTCTTCCTTCTTTGTTCCCCTTTAATGTAGCTATTACATTTCCTGTTTCGCCACCTGCTTTTACTCCAGCGTCATCTATTATAACATCGCAGCCTATTTCTTCTAGCTTTTTAACTAATACTTTTGCTACTGCGCCTTCTTTTGAAGATGGGCTATCTATTTGTACTAACTCTAGAAATTCATCTATAACTCTTTGTTTATTTATCATGATATTTCCTCCCAAAATTTAGTATATATCTATATATTTTAGAGTAATATTAAGATATTATCAATAGTTATAAAATTTAATTTTTACTTTACAATTCTTCTTGTTCTAGAATCAATAAAACATAACCAATATCCTAGATTATCATCTCTTGTATCACAAGGTTGGTAAGTATTAAATCCTGTACGTCCTTTGTCTGGTTGCTCATGTTTATTTCCTGGAACTGCATATACATAATTTTTTCTTTTATTATATTCATCATATTGAACACCAAATAAATAATGTCTATATTTGTAAGAATTCATTACTGTATCGCTATACATTGTATAGTTTAGAGTATTTACGTATCCTAAATTCGGCATTGTGTATCCGCATAATGTAACTGGATTTACTTCTATTTTCCACCATCTAGTATCTTCTATATAATCAGATACAAAAGGCTTAACTTCCCTAAATAGTTTTAAACCCTTCTTAATTTGTCTTGGCATTAATAATGCCCCAGCTGATTTAGGTTCATATTTATAAGGCTCTTGTTGATGTGCTTCATATGAGTTTTCATAATTTTTTTAATATTAGGTTTTTCATTTTTCTTTTTAATGTTTATTTTACTCTTTTTCTGCTCATAAGGAATATTTCCACTAATTTCTGCACTATTTTCTACAATGTACTCTACCTCGTCATCTACTTCATCTTCTAATTCATCCTCTACCTCATATTCCTCTTCCTCATACTCTTCAAAATCATCCTCTTCTTCTGAGTAACTTTCTAAGTCACTTTGATTTCTACTAAGCCCCTCAATTTCTTCATCTTCGTCTATTTCTATATACTCTATTTCTTCGTATTCATCAAAATCTTCGTCTTCATCTACTTCTATATATTCAATTTCTTCATACTCTTCAAAATCTTCCTCTTCTTCTTCTTCTTCTTCGTAACTGTCGTCCCCTGTAAATAATATCTCTTCATAATTTTCAATTTTATTTCCTTTAAATCCTATAAGAGGAACAGTTTTTTCATACAGCATTGCTATTCCTTTTATTTCTGCGTCACTATTTTCTAGGTTTAATATGAACTCACCTTTTCCCTGTTCACTTACTACTATGTTTCCTAAGTCTACAGTGTCATAATCGCTTTGTATAGCCACTACTCTATATCCCTCTTTAACGTACTTAAGGTTCTCGACATATAGTGCTACTACAGACTTTTCATCATTTATTTCTACTTTTGCAAAAGCTTTTGGTAAAATACGCTCTTTATATCTAAAGTTCATATCTTTAGCTTCAAGAATTATATAATCTCTTTTAAATTTTCTTTTAGAAGCCACTCTAATCCCCCCCTTAACATAATTTCTCTAAATAGTATATGATTAATGGGTATAAAAAAGTACCTTCTATTTTGAAGGTACCTTTTCGTTTACTTTATTTGAAAGAGTAGCAAATTCTTCTATACTTAGAGTTTCTCCTCTTCTTTTTTCATCTATGTTAGCTGCTGCTAAAACTCCTTTTATTTCTTCTTTACTTAAAAAACCTAATGTACTTAATGCATTAAGTAAAGTTTTTCTTCTTTGGCTAAATCCAGCTTTAACTGTTTTAAAAAATATTTCTTCACTATCAACAGGGTATTTTATCTCTGGTCTTACATGAAGTCCTATAACTGTTGAATCTACATTTGGTTGTGGTATAAACATGTGTCTTGGAGCTTTTGCAACTATTTCTGTGTCACAGTAATATTGTACTGCTATCGATAAAGTTCCATAATCCTTCGTTCCTGGACCTGCATTCATTCTATCTGCAACTTCTTTTTGTACCATAACTACTATGTCTGTTACTGGTATATCTTCTTCTAAGAATTTCATAACTATTGGAGTCGTTATATAGTATGGAAGATTAGCTACTAATTTAACTGGTCCTCCACTTAACTTTTCTTTTACTAATTCTTGAACATTAACCTTTAATATATCTTGGTTTATTACTTCTACATTTTCAAGATCATCTAAAGTTTCCTTTAATATTGGTATTAAAGTTTTATCTATTTCTATAGCTACTACTTTATCGGCTACTTTACCCATTTCACGAGTAAGTGTACCAATTCCAGGTCCTACCTCTATTATATTATCACCCTCTGAAAGTCTTGCTCCATCTAGTATGCTATCTATTACATTATCATCTATTAAAAAGTTTTGCCCTAATGATTTAGAGAACTTAAATCCGTGCTTTTGAACTACATCTTTGGTTGCTCTATGTGATGAAAGTCTATCCATTTTTTTCTCCTTTGTTTTGCTTATTTTTATTTATACTATAAAGTTTCTAGAGATTTTTCAAACTCTTCTCTACTTACTCCATAGTTATTTAATCTATTTAAAAATTGCTTAGCATTTCCGTATCCTATACCAAGTATTTTTCCAAGTTCATCACGTCTATGTGATGCATCTTCATTTCCGATAAGACCATTTCTTATTAAATCTACTTGTCCAAATTCATCTCTTTTATCCGTACTCTCTGTTCTTACCTTTTCAAGTGCAGCTATTATACTTTTAGGAGTGGCATTTTCAATACCTATATCTCCATCCTTTTTAGCTTCTTCTCTTGGTAAAAATGCGTGCTTGCATCCTGGTACTTCTGCAGCTATCTTTTTTCTTATTTTTTCTCCTGCAAAATCAGGGTCTGTAAATATTATTACTCCACATCTTTCTTGTGCTGCTTTTATACGTTCCATAACACCTTTAGGGAATCCAAATCCACCAGTAGTTATAAGTTCTGCCTTAACTGCTCTTTTTACTGCTGTAACGTCGTCTCTTCCTTCTACTACTATAATTTCTTTTATCATTATAAAATCACCTTTTTACTTATTTTAAAAACTCATATCCTTATATTTTAAGGTTTTTATAAAATTTTAGCAATAATTATATTATTGCCATTAATACTTACATTTTTAACATATTTTTTAAAATAATAAAATAAGGCCAGATATAACTTTATCTTTATCAACCTTTAGTTTATAGATTAATATTAGCTTAAGTTATATTTGACCTTATTCTTATGTTATATATTTAAATCATTTAGACTGTATATTTTTATCATAATCATAAAACATTACTTGAAATTATATTTAGTAACTATAGGCTCTCTTCCTGTTGATTTATCATTGAAATATTCATTTAAACATATACCTAAAAATCCACCAGCAACATTATAAACATCTTTAAATCCTAACTGTTGTAATGCTAATGATGCATTATAGCTTCTTTGAGCACTCTTACAATGTATATATAAAGCTCTATCTCTAGGTATTTCATCTATCCTATCTCTTAACTGGCTAAGAGGTATATTTATAGCACCTTTTATATTTCCTTGCTCATACTCATTTTCTTCTCTAACATCTATTATGCATTCACCTTGTTCTACTAAGTCTCTAACTTGAGTAACATATACTTGCTTAAACTTACTATCTAATAAATTAGAACCAACATATGCAGCAAGGTTAACTACATCCTTAGCTGTACCAAAAGGAGGAGCATAACATAATTCTAAATCTGTTAAATCATCTAAAGTTCCACCAAATTTTATTACTGTAGCAATTACATCTATTCTCTTATCTGCAGTTCCTTTACCTATAGCCTGAGCACCTAATATTCTTCCTGTTGGAACTTCATATATTAATTTAAAGTGCATAGGAGAAGCATCTGGCATTAATCCTACTCTATCAGAAGGTATAACTCTTACAACTTCGTATTTTATATTTAAATCTAAAGCTTTTATTAACCCTTCATTCAAACCTGTAGAAGCCGCATTGTAATCAAATACTTTTATAACTGATGATCCTATAAACCCAGTATTTTTTACAGACATTCCATTTATATGATTTGCTACTGCTCTTGCTTGCTTTTGAGCAGGTCCTGCTAGAGCTAACCTCGTTACCGAATTAGTTAATGCATGATGAACCTCTATAGCATCTCCTACAGCATATATGTTACTATCATTTGTCATATAATTTTGATCTACCTTAATAGCTCCAGTATCTCCAAGTTCTATACCAGCTTCTACCGCTAATTTAGTTTCAGGTGCGACACCTATAGCCATAACTACAACATCTGATTCTATTTTTTTATCTGACTCAAGTATTATAGTATCTTTCTCAAAAGAGTTAACTCTATCTCCTAATATCAAATTGACACCATTATCATCTAATACCTTGTGTAAAATTTGAACCATATCATAATCAAATGGTTTCATTATTTGGCTACCTGCTTCTATTAGTGTTACATTGTATCCTGCTTCTTTTAAGTTTTCAGCAACCTCTACTCCTATAAATCCTCCACCTATTACAGATACGTTTTTACTTTTTATATCTTTTACAAAATAATTTAACTTTGCTATATCTACTACATTTCTCACAGTAAATAAATTAACTTTATCAATCCCTTTTATAGGAGGAACTATAGCTTTAGCTCCTGGAGATAATATTAGCTTGTCATACGTTTCAGTGTATTCTTTTCCTGTTATTACATCTACTACCTTAACTGATTTATTTTCTCTATCTATAGAAACAACCTCATTATGAACCCTTGCATCTATTCTATATTGTTTAAAGAATTTTTCTGGATGCATAAGGACTAAATCTTCATGACTTTCTACTGTCCCACTTAAATGATATGGAAGACAACAGTTAGAAAATGAAACGTGAGGTCCTTTTTCAAACATAATTATTTTATCATTTTCGCCTAATCTTCTTAATCTGGCTGCAGCTGAGGCTCCACCTGCAACTCCCCCTACTATTAATATCTTTTTGCTCATTGTAATCTCTCCCTTAATATTAATATTTTCATATTTTTATTTTACTATATATATAATTTGCTATGTGATAAGGATTGGTTATAGCTAGATAGAGATTACTTATGCCTTAAAATCTTACTTATATTAATTTGACTAGTATATTAAAGTAAAATATAATATTTTTATCATAATATTGTAGGATGTGATTATATGAATCTTGACCACTTACGTTCATTTTATATGACTGCTAAGTACAAAAGTATATCCAAATCAGCTAAAGAACTACATTTAACTCAACCTGGTTTAAGTATGCAAATACAAAATCTAGAAAATGAAATAGGTGTAAACTTATTAGAAAGAAGTTATCGAGGAGTAGAACTTACTGAGGAAGGGAAAATAGTTTTTGATTATGCTGATGAAATGTTATCTTTAGAAGATAATTTACAGATTCATCTTAGAAATTTACAAGATAAGAGACAGCCTCTCTTAATAGGTTCTTGTAAAAGTATTGGAGAATATGCACTACCTTGCAGTATATATACATTTAAACAGATTTATGAAGATATAGAAATATCCCTTGAATTAAATAATTCTGATACAGTAATAAATGATCTGAAAGAAAAACGTATAAATATCGGAATAATACAAGAGTCTAATATTGATGATGAGATTATTTACACACCTATTTTATCAGATAAGTTAGTTTTAGTAGGGGGATATGATCAAGCAGTAGATAAAATTACATTAGATGAGCTTTTAAATTTACAATTTATTTTAAGAGAAGACGGTTCTGCTACTAGAAATGTTTTGAAAAATTATTTTAAAAATAATAATTTAAATTTTAACGATTTAAATGTTATTTATTCTCTTAACTCTCAGGAAGCTATTAAAAATTCTATTTCTTCACAAAAATGCTTCTCGTTTTTACCCGAGGTTTCTATAAGGCAAGAGCTTAGATCTTCTAATTTAAAAAAGATTGATGTTAGCGGATTTAATATAGAATTTAATTACTATATTGCTTATCGAAAAAACTATACATTGACTAAATATGAAAAAATATTTATAGATTTTTTATCATCTCCAAAGAGATGTTTTTGCTATTAAATTAATATAAATTTTATAAGGGTATATTTGTAAATTTTTATTTTCAAATATACCCTTACTTTTATAAATTTTCTACTAATTTTATACCTTCCATAAGCATCTTAGTTCCACCCCTACCTTTAGAAATTGATATTAAATTAATACTTTCTAGTTTTATAAGTATAGTTCTAACTTCTTGTTCTGAAAGGTTCATTCCCTCATTCTTTGATTTATCAGATATAGCCTTACGCCCTATTGATAAATTATTTCTGTGAGCCTCACTTATTGATTTTAAAACAAATAGGTACTCTTCTATTCTATTTCCAGATATCCTTTTTAATTGCTCTAATTCAGATACATTTTTTAATTTTTCTATATTATTTTCTAATTTTCTTTGTTCTTTAAATGAAACTGGTAAGTCTTCCTTTTTTATTAATTCGTCTCCTATATAACAAATGTACTCTACATAATTTCTAAGTTCTCTTATATTTCCTTCCCAATTATGTTTTTTAAACATTTCTATAACTTCTTTTGAAAGTTTAAAATTTCCACCAAATTCATCCATAGCCTTATCAATTAATAAGAATATATCTTCTCCTCTATCTCTAAGAGGTGGCAATTCTATAGGCAATGTGCATAGTCTATAATATAGATCTTTTCTAAATTTTCCTTTATCAACTAAGTCTGAAATTTTTTCATTCGTTGCCGCAATTATTCTTACATCTACATTTATTAGTTTATCTCCACCTAACCTCATTACTTCTTTTTCTTGAAGAACTCTAAGTAACTTTATCTGAAGCATAGGGCTCATTGCTTCTATCTCATCTAAAAATAAAGTCCCTTTATGTGCAAATTCAAATAAACCTAATTTTCCACCCTTTTTAGCTCCTGTAAAAGCTCCATCATTGTATCCAAATAGTTCACTCTCAAGTAAATTATCAGGTATAGCACCACAGTTTATAGCTACAAATGGATACTCACTTCTTTTAGACTCATTGTGTATTGCATTGGCAAAAAGTTCTTTACCTGTTCCACTTTCTCCAGTTATTATTATTGATGCGTTTGATGTTGCCATTTTTTTAGCTAATTTTTTATTTTTTCAATGATTGCAGATTTACCTAAAATATCATCAAAAGTGTATTTTGCATAGTGACCTTTATTAGATAATTGAGCCCTCATTTTAAGTTGTCTATTTTCCTCTTCCATAAATTTCTGTAATATAACAAAAGCACCCATATATTTACTCATCCGTACAACAGGTCTTACAGATATAACTATGTCGAAGTTATTTATTTTTATTAATTTATTATTTATTTCTTTCATATTTATTTTACATTCTTCAAATGGTATTTCTTTTAAACATTCTTTAGCATTTTTTCCTATTATATTCTTACATTCAAAATCAATTATTGATTTTGCTTTTTTATTATAAGTATAAATAATATTATTTTCATCAACCCCAATTACGCCTAACTCTAAAATTTCCAAAAGAATAGAGAAATTACTTTCAAGATATATAGATTTATTAAATAAATGATCTATACTATAATTTGTCCTAGGTAAGCTTTGGAAATATTCTCTAAAGTTTTCTTTCTCTAAATAGCTTTCTAAGTTTAACTTAATTGCAATCTCAACTATTGTATTTATAGATAAAACTCTATCCCCTATGTCAATTATTTCTTTATCAAAACTATTTGTATGTCTAGTTTCTCCAGGCGTTATAACTATATCATAGTTAGGTAAATAATCATCACTTGAATCATATGGAATAAACTTAATTTTATTTATCCCTAAATCTGTTAAATGAGCAATAGTTTCTATAGACATTCGTGGTGTTATATTCACCACTAATGCTTTTGTCCCATCTGGAACAGATTTTAACTTTTCTAAACTTTCCTTCGCTATTGTTCTTTCTATTATAACTGTGTCATTTTGCTTAGATAGTTTAGATTTAGCTATAACATCTCCTCCAAAAGAACAAGTCGTGACTACATATAAATCATGATTTCCCTTATCAAATCTTTGCTTTTCTCCTACCCACATAGTATCTAAATCTAATATATCTCCAAATAAATCAGATAAAATTTTTGCATAAAATAAAGCTGCTTCTTTAGCATAAGTTACTATACATACTTTCTTCTTCATAAATACCCTTTCCATAATTAAAATATAATTTTATTATACCGTAGCTATTCATTGATCTTCAATGCTATACTTCTTCCAAAACAACAACAAAAGGGCTAATATATAGAATTATATATCAGCCCTTTTATATATCTTATTACTACTTACAATTATCTTTATTTAGCCAATGAGGTGTAAGTGGAGTTAATACCTCGCACCCATTCTTAGTAACTAAAATCATATCTTCTATATTAAATCCACCAAATCCTGTCATATAAAATGGTGTTTCTATACAAATAATCATACCTTCCTCTAAAGGTCTTTTTTCGTTTAATGAAACAAATGGGGCATCTGCAGTTTGAGGACCCATACTTATACTATGTCCTAAATGCCCTCTTTCATAAAACTTATAATCTGCCTTAACATGATTGAATCCTATTTTAAATAATTCATCAAAAGTTAATCCTGGTTTTATTGCTTCTATCATTAGCTTTTGTGCTTCGCAAAGTTTTTCCTTTAATTCATATGCTATAGGATGTGCATCCCCTACAATCCAAGTTCTAGAAAAATCTGTTGTGTAAAAATTAGTATCTCCATTTACACCACCATCAAATTTCACTATGTCTCCATTTTGTATCTTTCTATCAGTTGACCTACAAAGCCTTCCTGAATTTTCACCTGCACAGAAAGAAGACCATCCACTTGGTAAACATGTACTATATTCCATTACCTTTTTGCAATAAATATCAAATAGCTCTCTTTCTGTTCTTCCTATCTCTACAAATTGGCTTGTATAATTTAGTGCTTCATCCGCAACTCTTGCAAGTTTTTTAAAGTACTCTATTTCATCATCTTCTTTCACTGCTCTAGACTCTAAAAATAAATTTGATATATTAACAAATTTAGCTTCTGGTAGCCTTTCTTCTAGTGATTTGTAATAGTTAACAGGTAAATAATCTAGTTCTAATCCTACTGTCTTATTTTGTAGTCCAAGTTCTTCTATTGTCTCGACAACAACATCTAAAGATGTAACAAATTTAGAATCTGATAACACTTCCTCATTAGCAATTACTTGTTCAAATGTTTTTGCCCCAACCCATGTACTATATTTTTTTACAATACAATCCATGTAATCTGAAAAAGCTTCTGACTCAAAATCCATTCCAATTGCCACAGGTTTAGTATCTTCTTTATTGTCTAAAATCGCCACTGCAAAATGTGGTTGTCTAGATACTGTATGTTGATGCGAAGAATAAGCCGTTATATAAGTAAAATTCTCTGGAGAATTTACTATAGCACCATCTATATTGTATTTTTTAAGTAAGTTTTTTATTTTATTAGTCTTTGGTTTCATGATAATCTCTTCCCTCTTCTATATGATTTAACCTATTTTAAGAATTAAATACTACATAGGATAAAATAATGGTGCTCCTGGACCTAATGGTAAATTTAAGAAGTACCATACTATAAATAATGCTATCCATCCTATTAAAAATGCTATTGAGTAAGGAACCATAGTAGTTATTAATGTACCTACTCCAGCTTTTTTGTCGTATTTTTGACAGAATGCAACTATTAATGCAAAGAACGGCATTAATGGTGCTATAACGTTTGTACATGAATCCCCTATTCTATAAACAACTTGTGTTAATTCCGGAGATAATCCTATTCTCATAAACATCGGTACGAATATTGGAGCCATTAAAACCCATTTAGCAGAATCAACTGCTATAAATATATTTATTATTGCAGTTAATACTATGAAACATATTATTAAAGGTAAACCTACAAATCCTGTCTTTTCTAAGACTTGGGCTCCATTAACAGATATTATTGTTCCAAGGTTTGAATAGTCAAAGTATTTTATAAATTGTCCTGCAAAGAATATAAGAACTAAGAACCCTGTTATTCCTCCTATACCTTTAACCATTAACTCTATTATATCTTTATCGTTTTTAACTACTTTTGCCCCTATCCCGTAGAATATTCCTGGTACTAAGAATACTCCACCCATTATAGGAATTATACTACTCATAAATGGAGAACTTAAAACTCCACCAGTTTCTGGATCTCTTAATACCCCATTTTCAGGAACTACTAAAAGTAATATAAGCACAACATATAACAATAATGATAATAACGCAAATTTCATTCCTCTTTTTTCTAAATCAGTTATATCATTAACTACTGATTCCTCTTCTTTAGCCTTGTATTCACCTAACCTTGGTTCAACTATTTTTTCTGTTACATAAGTAGCAACTGCTGTTATTAAAAATGTTGATACCACCATAAAGAACCAGTTTGAAGTCGGTTGAACTAAATAATTAGGATCTAACATATGAGCTGCTTCTGTAGATATACCAGCAAACATCGGATCATTGCTACCTATTAATAAGTTTGCACTCCATCCTCCAGAAACCCCAGCAAATGCTGCTGCTAAACCTGCTATTGGATGTCTTCCAAAACTCATAAATATTATTGCCCCTAACGGAACTAATACAACATAACCTGTAGATGATGCTATATTTGATACAATCCCTAGTAATACAACCATTGCTGTTACATATTTTCTTGGAGTAACTTTTGCTATTTTTCTTAAACCTGCTGATAAGAATCCTGTTCCTTCTGCAACGCCAACACATAAAATTACTACAAATACAGGACCTAATGGGAAGAATCCTGTAAAGTTGCTAATTACATTAGTAAACATAAATCTTATACCATCTGGTGATAATAAACTTTGAGCTGTTACAGTATTTTTAACAATCTCTCCTGTTGCAGTATCTACCATATCATAAGAAACACTTACACCCATACTACCCATAATTGCTGATACTACTATTATTAAAGCACTTAATATTATAAATATTGTAGCAGGATGAGGAAGAGAGTTCCCTACTCTCTCCACTGTATCTAACGATCGTAGTACAAAACTTTTCTTTTGTTTTTTCATTCTAGCTTGCATTTTAATCCCCCTAGTTAATTTTGTTTTTATTTAAAGACTAATAACTGCTTCTTTTAGTTGATTCATTGCCTTTTCTAATAATAATCTTGAACAAGCAACATTAAGTCTCATGTATCCTTCTCCACCTTCTCCAAAGCTTCTTCCATCATTTAACCCTAATTTAGCTTTATTTATAAAGAAATCAACTAAATCATCTCCATCTAAACCTAGATCCTTACAATTAAGCCACATTAAATATGTACAGTCAGGTCTGTTTGGTTTTATTTGAGGTATATTTTCTTTACAGAAATTGATTATATAATCTATATTTCCTTCTAAGTATTTTAGTAATTGTTTTAACCACTCTTCTCCATGTTCATAGGCAGCCATGTTAGAGACTAAGCTAAAACAATTATTTCTCTTAGAATCTAATCTTCCTTGAACATCTTCATACTTTTCTTTTAATTCAATATTTGGAAATACAGTTGTTGATACTTGTAATCCTGCTAAGTTAAATGTTTTCGTTGCTGATATACAAGTTACTGTATTTTTTGAAAATTCTTCTGATATAGAAGCCATCGGTATATGTTTATTTTCCCAAAGCATTAAATCTGAATGTATTTCATCAGATATAACCATAACTCCATTATCTAGACAAATTTGCCCTACTTTAGTTAACTCTTCTTTTGTCCAAACTCTACCTACAGGATTATGTGGATTACAAATTATTAAATACTTTGCCCCTTGTTTAGCTTTTTCTTCTAGATCATCAAAATCTATGTAATAATCTCCATCTATAAGTTTAAGAGGATTGTATAATAGTTCGCCTCCCCAGTCTTCAACTGCTGTAAAAAATTCTGAGTAAACAGGTGGTTGTACAATAACATTTTCCCCTTCTCCTAAAAACTCTCTCATAAAATGGCACATCATAGGCATTACACCTGTTGAATGAGACATATATTTTATATCTATATCCCAATTATTTTTTTTCTTTTGCCAATCTTTTACTAATTCAAAATATCTTTCTGGTCTTGCTGTGTATCCAAACATACCTTGATTAGCTCTATCTATCATCGCATCTATTATCGGTTGAGCAGTTTTTAAATCCATATCTGCTATCCAAAGCGGTATTATATCTTCCCTTCCAAATTTATTTGCTGCTTCATCATGTTTTGCCGAATAGTTGTTACTACGATCCATTATTGGATTAAAATCGTAAATCATAACTATACCCCCTTAAAATTTTTTATACTATTACTTTAAGCAATATTTATGCCAAATTTACCATTATGAAAACTTTTTCCTCAGCATTGTATTATAAGGTGTATATTTAAACAATACAACAATGTTAATATTTAAACATTGTACGACATTTTTCTATATTTATTATACATTAAAATTATTTTTCTATAACGGTTAACTATTATTATTGGCATTATAAAATAACCATTTTATGTAAATTGGTTATTTTATATGGTTAGTTTTATGGTTATTTAATAACCATTTATTACTTCATATATTTTTATATATAAAAACTCTCTTAATATTGGTGCTAACATACCCAATATTAAGAGAGCTTTCTATATAAATTATATTTTTATCATTTCTGTATATTTATTAAATGGTACTGGTCGTGAGTAAAGGTACCCTTGACCATAATCTATCCCAAGACTCATAGCTATATTATGATCATCTTGTGTTTCTATCCCTTCTATTACAACTTTGCATCCTAAGCTTCTTCCCATATCAACAATTCCCCTTAGTACTTTAATCTTTTTTTCTTTATTATCACTAGGTTTTGGTAAAAACTCTCTTGGTATTTTTATCTCGCCAAAATTAATATTGCATAATCTATAGTAAGAAGAATATCCTGTTCCAAAATCATCTATTGATATTTTATAACCTCTTTCATCTAACTTATTTATTGTTTCTATAATTCCTTCATATTCATTTATAGGGTCTGTTTCTAGTATTTCCAGTATTATCTGTTTTGGGTTAATTGAATATTTTTTAGTTATATTTAATATATCATCATATATATTAGAATTCTTTAATGTATTTATAGATATATTTATAGAATAAGTATTATAACTGCAATTACTTTTTATTATGTCTTTACACATTTTTTCAAATACATGTATATCAAATTCATATTCTTTATCTAAATCCCTTATTATTTCTATAAATTCTATGGGAGATACTAATCCAAACTCCGGATGATACCATCTACTTAAAATCTCCCATGATATTATATTTCTATTTATTATATCGACTTTGGGCTGATATACTATACTAAACCCAAGCTTATCATTAGATAGAATATCTTCTTTTACTGCTAAATATTTTTTTTGGAATTCATTTCTATTCAAAGGCCCCATATTCCCTCCCACTATTTTATATAAAAAAAAACTAAAAATATCAGTAGATATTTTTAGCCGGTTGTACCAATAACTCCACATATTCTAGGTACCCATATACAGAATATGCTTCAAAGCATCTAATTATATATTAAACCCTCTATGGTATATATGTCTATTCATTTATATGCATTTTTACTTTTTTATAAAAATATGTTTCACATACAATAAAAAGCACATAAAATCTAATTAGATTTTACGTGCTTTTTATAATTTATTTATTTATACCAAAAAATTTCTTAGCATTTTCTTTTGTAGCTTCACATACTGCTTCATAAGATATACCCTTTTCTTGTGCTATCTTATCTGCAACAAATTGAACTAATGATGGGTCATTTCTTTTCCCCCTATGTGGCTCTGGAGCCATATATGGAGAATCTGTTTCTATTAATAGATATTCTAGCGGTATTTCTCTTACTACCTCTCTAGTTTTCTTATTATTTTTGAAAGTTACAGTTCCTGGTATAGAAATGTAGCAACCCATTTTTATATATTCCTTAGCTAGTTCTACATTTCCACTATAACAATGTAGCACACATCCTATTTCAGGACTTTTAGTATTTTTGATTATTTCAAAAGTATCTCCATGTGCATCTCTATCATGTATTATTATAGGTAACTTAAGCTCATTAGCTAATTCTATTTGCTTTTTAAACCACTCTTTTTGTACTTCTCTAGGAGAATTATCATAGTAATAATCAAGACCTATCTCTCCTATTGCAACTACTTTGTCATTTTCAGTAGCTAGCTTTCTTAAAGTATCTATTGCAGTTTCATCTAGTTCACCTACATCATGTGGATGAACTCCTACAGCTGCATATATAAAATCATACCCTTTTGAAAGTTCAATGGCACTTATTGATGTTTCTATATCTGCACCTGGATTTACTACTAAATCAACATTTTTTTCTTTTAAAGACTTTATTAATTCTTCTCTATCTTCATCAAATCTTTCATCATTTAAATGTGCATGTGAGTCAAATAACATATTTTATTCTCCTAACTAATTAACGAACTTCGCATCCATCCTTAGCACCTGTCGCTGTTGGAACTACTAAGTCATCTCCATCATTTCCAGCTGCTAATATCATACCTTGAGATTCTACACCTCTTAATTTAACTGGTTTTAAGTTACATACTACTATAACTTCTTTACCAACCATATCTTCTGGCTTATACCAAGATGCTATTCCAGATACTATTTGTCTTGTTTCTGGTCCTATTTTAATTTGAGATACTAATAATCTATCTGCTTTTGGATGCTTTTCACAGCTTATTACTTTACCTACTCTAAGTTCTACTTTATCTAATTCGTCTATTGTTATATTTTCTTTGTGTTCTATTGGTTCTTCAACTACTTCATCCTTTTTCTCTGAGAATAGTTCATTTAATTCTTCTACTTCTTTTTCTATATCTAATCTAGGGAATAAAGATTCACCTTTGTGAACTTTAGTATTTTCTCCTATAAGACCGAAAGTGTTAGTACTTTCCCAAGTTGTTAATTCTTCATTAACTATTCCTAATTGACAGTATATCTTTTTAGCTGTTTCATTCATTATTGGATTTATAAGAGTAGCTATTATTCTTATAGATTCACATAAATTATAAAGTACAGTATCTAAAGTATCTTTATTAGATTCATCTTTAGCTAAAGCCCAAGGCATAGTTTCATCTATATACTTGTTAGTTCTTCTTATTAATTTCCAAGCACTTTCTAATGCTTCATTAAATTGAAGTTTATCCATTTCTTTTTCGAAGTTTTCTACTGATAATTTAGCTACATCTTTTAAATCTGCATCAAATTCAGTATTTGCTTTTGACATTGGTATTATACCACCATTGTACTTTTCAACCATTGCAACTGTTCTACTTACTAAGTTTCCTAAGTCATTAGCTAAATCTGAATTTAATCTTGTTACAAAGTTTCTATGAGTGTAGTTTCCATCTTGGCCAAATGCAAACTCTCTTAATAAGAAGTATTTTAATGAATCTACTCCGTATCTTTCTATCATTTGCTCTGGGTAAACTATATTTCCTTTTGATTTACTCATTTTATCATTATCAAATAATATCCATCCATGTCCATATACTTGTGTAGGAACTTCTTCACCTAGAGCCATAAGTATTGCTGGCCATATTATAGTATGGAATCTCATTATTTCTTTACCTACTATATGAACATTGGCTGGCCAGAAATTTTTGTAATCTGAATCATTTTCACTCATATATCCTAACGCTGTTATGTAGTTGCATAAAGCATCTACCCAAACGTATATAACGTGTTTCTCATCAAATGGTACTTTTATACCCCAGTCAAATGTAGTTCTAGTTACACATAAATCTTCTAATCCTTTATCTAAGAAGTTCGCAACCATTTCATTTTTTCTTGATACTGGGAAACAGAAGTTAGGATCAGCAAATAATTCTCTTAATCTATCTTCATATTTAGATAATTTGAAGAAATAAGCTTCTTCCTTAGCTAAATAAGTATCTCTTCCACAGTCAGGACACTTATTTCCTTCTAATAATTGAGATTCTGTCCAGAAACTTTCACATGGAGTACAGTATCTTCCTTCATAAGCGCCTTTGTATATATCACCTTGTTCATATAACTTAGTAAATATCTTTTGGATTATTACCTTATGTCTATCTTGTGTTGTTCTTATGAAATCATCATATGATATGTCCATTGTGTTCCATAATTTTTTTATATCTGCTATCATTCCATCTAGGTACTCTATCTCTGTCATACCTTTTTCTCTAGCAGTTTTTTGTATTTTTTCTCCGTGCTCATCAGTTCCTGTTAAGAATTTTACATCATATCCACAGAAACGCTTAAATCTAGCTATTGCATCTGCTGCAACAGTTGTATAAGTATGTCCTATATGTAAGTTACCACTTGGATAATATATAGGCGTTGTTACATAAAAACTTGGTTTAGTCATGTTATTACCTCCCATTTATTGTATTAAAAAACTCGCCTCCTATAATACATAGGGGCGAGATTATTCACGGTACCACCCTAATTTATCTATATTTATATAGATATCTTAGCAGACTTTTAACGGGTCTAATCGTCTTATCTTAAGGAATAAATCGTTTGGATAAGAAAGCTCCAAGGCCATGTTCAATAATTTCTTTAACGCTAGCTTTCACCTAATCTAGCTCTCTGTTAGAAAAAGTCCTTATTTACTCTTCTTTTCATAGCTTATTAATATTAAACTTTAATATTAGTTTATACTTATTTTTACTATTTTATACAATAGCATTTTATTTATAAGTACTATATGCATTACTGTATGAAATAGTACTTATATAATAATATATTTCTTTTTTAATGTCCATATTTTTTATATACTAAGGAATTATAAATTATCTGATTTGTAGATAATTTATAATTCCAACTGATAAGCTTGAGCAACGGACGCAGTCGTTTGAGCAACGTGTTGGCGAATCACTTGAGCGACATGAGCGAAGCGAATTTTGTAATCAAAACTATATAACTTTATCTAAAAATTGCTTAGTTCTTATATGTCTTGGATTTTCAAATACTTCACTAGGCACACCTTCTTCTAATATATACCCTTCATCCATAAATACAACCTTATTAGCTACTTCTTTAGCAAATCCCATTTCATGGGTTACAACAATCATAGTCATACCTTCATTTGCTAGTTCTTTCATAACATCTAATACTTCTTTTACCATTTCTGGATCAAGAGCTGAAGTTGGTTCATCAAACAACATTACATCCGGCTTCATAGCCAAAGCTCTTGCTATAGCTATTCTTTGCTTTTGTCCCCCTGATAGTTGGTCTGGATATGAATCCTTCTTATCTTTAAGTCCAACTCTATCTAACAATGCTATTGCTTCTTTTACAGCTTGTTCTCTTGAGATCTTTCTTAATTTCATTGGAGCTAATGCTATATTATCTAATACTGACATATTTGGAAATAGATTAAAGTTTTGAAAAACCATACCTATATGTTCTCTAGTTTTATTTATATCACTTTTTTTATCTAATATATTATTATCCATAAATAATATATTTCCACCATTAGGTTTTTCTAATAAATTGATGCATCTTAATAATGTACTTTTACCTGATCCACTAGGACCAAGTATTGCTACTATTTCACCTTTTTTTATTTCTAAATTTATATCTTTTAATACTTCTAATTTCCCAAATTTCTTTTTAATATTTTGTATTTTTATCATATATATCCTCCTTAAGCTATGTCTGCAACTTCATTCTTTTTACTAAATCCTTCTGCACTTTTTAATGTCTTATTGTTTAATCTATATTCAAGTAAACCAACTAATTTTGATAAACTGAATGTAAGTACAAAATATATTAAAGCAGCTACTATTAGTGGTTCAAATGCTAAGTAAGTTGTTCCTCTCACTACATCTGCTTTATACATTAAATCTGGTATTCCTATTACTGAAACTATTGAAGATTCTTTTATTAAAGATATAAATTCATTAACTAATGATGGTAAAGAATTTTTTAGACCTTGAGGTATTATTATATATCTCATACTCATAAAATAGTTAAATCCTAACGATCTACTTGCCTCCATCTGCCCATTATCTACTGACTGTATTCCTGATCTTAATATTTCAGCTATATAAGCACTTGAATTTATAGATAAAGTAAATATTGCAGCTACAAATTCCGATGATAAAGGTCCTATACTAGGAAACTCTATCCCTAATGCAGGAAATCCAAAGTATACTATTGATATTTGTATTAATAATGGCGTACATCTTAAAAATTCAATATATACACTTGCAATAAATCTTAATATTTTACTTTTCGATATTTTTAATAAACAAACTACTATACCTAACATAAATCCTAAAATTAAAGTAATTGCTGATAATCCTATTGTTGCTTTTGTCCCGTCTATAAAATACTTAGAGTATTCACTTAAAAATCCAAAATCCATCTATTTGTACCTCCATCATGTCTTTTATTGAGCTAATTTAGTAGCCTTTTCAACAAATTCATTTATTTTATTTTCTTTAACTAATTTATTTATTGCCTTGTTCACTTCTTGTACTAAAGATATATCTTTAGTTTTATTTATAGCTATTGCAGAACCTTCTGTATTTCCCTTACCTAAATTAATATTAGCGTCTACTATATTAGGGTATTGCTTTAAATAACCTTTAGTTGTTTCTTTACTTAAAACTATTGCATCAACGTTTCCATTGTTTAACTCTAAAACTACATCTGATATTTTACTTAATCCCTTTATATTAGTCGCTTTTAATACATCTGTTGCTATTTGTTCTTGTAAGCTTGATTTTTGAACACCTATTTTTACATCTTTTAAGCTTTCTATTGAATTAAATTTATCTAAATTTTCCTTCTTAACTAGCACCGTATGCTCTCCATTGTAATAAATATCTGTAAAGTTAACTGCTTTTTTTCTTTCTTCTGTTGGGCTCATACCTGCAACTACCATATCTACAACTCCTGATTTTAAAGCTGGTAGTAATCCATCAAATTTCATATCTTTTATTTCTAATGTTACACCTAATTCCTTTGCTATTTCTTTTGCCATTTCCATTTCAAATCCAACTATTTGATCTTTTCCATCTATTACTTTATGGAACTCATATGGTGGATAATCTGCGCTTGTTCCTATTACTAAATTTCCTTTTTCTTTTATTTGTTCTAATTGTGTAGATGATTTATTTCCACTTGATGCTTCTTTTGATGAGCTGCATCCCACCACTCCTAAAGTTAACACTCCTGCTAAAGCCACTATAATTGATTTCTTTAAATTTTTCATAATATTACCTCCTATTTGTAATTGATTATTAATTGATAATGAAACTATCTAAATATACTAGGTTTCCCCACTTATCTTAAGTTTTTAAATTAAAATTCGCTTCGCTCATATCGCCGACACAGTCGCTCAAGTATTTGTGTTGGAAATTATAATTTCCTAGTATTAAAAAAGTCCCTTAGCATAAATGCTAAGAGACGAATTAACTCGTGGTACCACTCTTATTGATAAGATACTGAATATATACAATAATAGTGTTTTGAATATTAAAAAAGTCCCTTGGTTATAAAAACCAAGAGACGAAGTATTCCGCGTTACCACTCTTATTGATAAGTAATCTTATCCACTCTATCCCTTAAGGCGGGCAAACCGATTACCATACTATCACTTCAAGTAATCTTCTCCAAAGCTCTCTTCACTACAACCATCTTTACTAGGCTCACACCAACCCTAGCTCGCTGAAAATCTGACTAAAGTTACTCTCTTTTTCATCGAATTTTTTTATTAATTTAGTATAATTATAGACTATTATTTTAAATTGTCAATATCTTTTTCAAAATTTATTTTTTAATTCTATGTAAATAAAACATAACAAATAAATACAGATGCTATAACTCCTGCTATATGACAAAGCATCGCACAGCTTAGTGTATGCCTTGTATTTTTTATTTTTAAACTACCATAATATATTGCCATTGTATAAAATATTGTCTCTGATGCTCCTACTATCGTTGCTCCCATCTGTTCGACTGTTGTATCTATTCCGACTCTCTGAGCAAGTTCAGTGTACATACCTAAAGCTCCACTTCCTGATAACGGCTTAACTATTATTAAACCTATTAATTCCTTTGGTATACTAAATAATTGAGCAATTGGAGAAAATATAAACTCTAACATTTCAATACCCTTTCCAGATTTGAATATACCTATTGCTAAAAATATTCCAATTATGTATGGTACTATATCCCATGCAGCTTTAAGGCCTTCTATAGCACCTTTTACAAAGCTATCGTATATGTCTATTTTTTTATACTTACCATATGCTATTATGTACAATATTATAAGGGGTACTAGTATATTTGAGAATAATTCCATTATCTATACCTCCTTTTTCTTGATTCAAATAGTTTACAAGTTACTATAGCAATTATTGTTGAAATAGCTGTTGCAAATAATGTGGTAACTATAATTTCTGATGGATTTTGTGAACCTAAATCCATTCTTATTTTAAGCATTGTAAATGGAACTAGTTGAATTGAAGATATATTTATAACCATAAACATTACCATATCATTACTTGCTGTATCTTTTTTAGGATTTAGTGTTTGTAGTTCACTCATTGCCTTTAGTCCAAATGCAGTTGCTCCATTACCTGCTCCTACCATATTTAAAGCTATATTCATTACCATATAAGACATTGCCTTATGTCCTGGAGGAACTGATGGAAATAATTTTCTCATCAAAGGATTTAATTTTTGTCCTATTTTTTCTATAAGTCCTGAGTCTTTAGCAATACCCATTATTCCCATCCAAAGAGCCATCACTCCTGCTAAACTTATGGCAAATTCAACTCCATGAGATGCCTCATTTAAAATAACTTTATTTAATTCTCCTAAATTATTTGAAAATATACTTCCTATTATCCCGATAGCAAGCATATAAAACCATATTCTTCCTATTTTAATCTCCTCCCTTCTAAATAATTTTATGATAGGTGGGTTATACTTTATACTTGAAAGTTGTACTATATTGTGTTTTAGTATATATGTGGGGTCTTTTATAAATTTTATTATTAAGGAGAAATATAATGAGAAATTTAACACTTCTTACTGATTTATATCAACTTACAATGTTAAATGGATATTTTGAAAAAAATGTTCATGAAGATATTGTTGTGTTTGATATGTTTTTTAGGAAAAATGCCTGCAACAGTGGATATACTATAGTTTGTGGTATAGAACAGTTCGTTGAATATATAAATAACATTTGCTTTTCAGATGAAGATTTAGAGTATTTAAAGAGCTTAAAACTTTTTTCTGATAAATTTTTAACTTTTCTAAAAGATTTTAAATTTACAGGTGATATATATTCAGTTGAAGAAGGAACTATAATGTTCCCTAATGAGCCTATACTTACTGTAAAAGCTCCTTTGTACCAAGCTCAGCTTATAGAAACTGCTTTGCTTACAATTGTTAATTTCCAATCACTTATAGCAACTAAAGCATCTAGAGTTTGCTTTGCCGCACAAGGGGACCCTGTTTTTGAATTCGGTCTACGTCGTGCTCAAGGTCCTGATGCTGGTACCTATGGTGCAAGAGCTGCTATGGTAGGGGGATGCTTGGCTACTGCTAACGTACTAGCAGGTAAATTATTTGATATACCTTTAATAGGTACTCATGCTCATAGTTGGGTTCAAAAATTTGATACTGAATTAGAAGCCTTTGAAGCTTATGCTGATATTTATCCTGATAAATGTCTATTGCTTGTAGATACATATAATGTATTAAATAGTGGGCTTCCTAATGCTATAAAAATCTTTAAAGGTTTAGAAAAAAAGGATATAAACCATCAGGCATTAGATTAGATTCTGGTGATCTTCAATATTTATCTAAGGAATGTAAAAAGATTTTAGATAAAGAAGGTTTTTCAGATGTTGTTATTACAGCTTCTAATGATTTAGATGAATATACTATAACTTCATTAAAAACTGAAGGAGCTGCTATTAACTCTTGGGGGGTTGGTACGAAATTAATAACATCAGCTGATTCACCTTCTCTTGGTGGAGTTTATAAGTTAGCTGCATCTTATAAGGGTGATACCATTGAACCAAAAATTAAACTATCTGAAGATCCAGAAAAAATAAATAATCCAGGATATAAAAAAGTAGTTAGAATATACAATGAAAATAATAAGGCAGAAGCAGATTTAATCATGCTTCATGATGAAGTTATTGATGAATCTAAACCTTTAACTATATTCCATCCAATTTATACTTGGAAAACTAAAACATTTGAAAATTATAGGATTAAAGAGCTTCATAAGCCTTTATTTATAAATGGTAAATGTAAACATGAAAGAAAAAGTGTCATGGAAATAAGAGATTATACAAAAAATGAGCTAGATACTTTATGGGATGAATATAGAAGAATTTCAAATCCACAAACTTATAAAGTTGACTTGTCTGAAAACCTTTGGAACTTAAAAGCTCAGATGATTGATTCTAAAAAATCTGTGTAAAATAGTTTAAATTAACATTTATTTTAGGACAATAATATACTCTCTTTAAAATATTGAAATGTAAAAGTATATATTACATTATCTTAAACAAGGGGGATTAAAACATGGATATTACAGATCACAGAATTATAGACATCTTACAAAAAGATGGTAGAATTTCTATGAAAGATTTAGGTAAAATAGTTGGACTAACTTCTCCAGCTGTTTCAGAAAGAGTTAAAAGATTAGAAGAAGCTGGTATCATAGAAGGATATAAGGCTATAATAAATCCTGACGCTTTAGGAAGAGTTATAAAGGCTTTTATTCATATATCTTTACCTAGCAATATGTACAAAGAATTTATTGAAGATGCTCGTCAAGATCCAAGAATAGTAGAATGTCACCATATAACAGGTGATGACTGTTCGGTTTTAAAAGTTATTGTTAAAGATATGTACGAGCTTGAGGCTGTTATAGATTCCATAAAGAGAATAGGTTCAACTAAAACGTCTGTTATATTATCAACACCAATTCAAGCAAAATCTATTTTATAGTAAAAATTTACTTTGCTCAAACGACCTAAAATTTAGGTTCTTTGCTTGAGAAATGCGTTGACGAAATATTTTAAGCTTAAAATAGTTAGAATTATAAATTATCTATAAACTACATAATCTATAATTTTTTAATATATAAAAATG
>NZ_HG529432.1 GCF_000499525.1 Faecalimicrobium dakarense
CATTTTTATGTTATATATTTTGTCTGCTATATCTATAAATATAATTAGTAAGTACATAATCCATATATGTTTTTATTACTCCACTATCTTCATTAGGATTTAACAGCTTTCTAGTTGATACTATATCTGCATATCCTAATAATAAAACTCCTATAACGTCATCATTTAATGTATAAAATATTTCATATAGCTTTTCTTTTGGCATGTCATTGTTTTTATAAAGTACTAAAAGTGTCATATGATGTCTTACATATTTGCATAAAATATCTATATTTTTATAAGATAATCCTAATTCTTGCCCTAATTTAAAAGCTATCTCTTCACCTATTATTTCATGTCCTCTAAAATGAACCCTATTATTACTGTCAACAGTCTTACTAGCTGGCTTTCCTATATCGTGTAAAAATACGCCTAATTTTAGTAACTGAAATTTAGTTAAATTATTATCTAATTTAGTATTTAGATATTCTTCTACTCTTTCTTTTAAATGATTTAAAAAAAAGTTTTTTTCATTTACTATATTCTCAAATTCTTCTAAAGCATATAAAGAGTGGTCATATGCATTTACTATATGGTATTTACACTCACCAATTACCTTCATATCCTTTACTTGAGGTATAATTTTTTCTAGTATTTGATTTTCGTCTAGTCCACGAAAATGATTATAAGTTTTTTCTACACATAAACTATCTAATAGACTTTCTTGTAGTTTCATATATATCACTCCAAATTTTTTTATAAATCTAATACTTGCTTGTAAACTACGTCTTTCTTTAACTTTCTATCTTTACATACCGTTTTAATTGCTTCTTTTTTATCCATTCCACTTTCAATTAGTGTCACAACATATTCTCTTTCGCTAAGGTTATCATAACTATTTTTTACAGTTTTTTCACCTGTGAAACCTTCTACTATTAAAACAAATTCGCCTTTTATTTCTCTTTCATTGAATATATTTATTACAGTTTCTAAATCTTCTCTTATTATTTCTTGATACTTCTTAGTAAGTTCTCTATTTACTGATATTTTTCTATTACCTAATATCTTTAACATGTCCTTTAAAGTATCTTTTAACCTATGTGGTGATTCATAAAAAATTATTGTTCTACTTTCTTCTTTCAGTTCTTCAAGTTGTTGTCTTCTAACTTTTTTGTCTCTATCTAAGAATCCTTCAAATGCAAATTTGGCAGTCTGAAGCCCTGAACTTACTAGTGCCGTTATAGATGCCGTCGCACCTGGAAGAACTTCTATTTCTATATTATTTTCTATAGCTTGTCTTATTATATCTTCTCCTGGGTCTGATATTCCTGGCATACCAGCATCACTTACTAATGCTATATTCTCTCCATCTAATAATTTATTTATTAAATATCCACCCTTTGAGTCTTTATTATGGTCATGATAACTTGTCAGTGGTTTAGATATATCAAAATGATTTAAAAGTTTTATACTATGTCTTGTGTCTTCTGCTGCTATTAAATCAACTTCATTTAATATTCTTATACTTCTATATGTCATGTCCTCTAAGTTACCTATTGGTGTTGGACATATATATAATTTTCCGCTCATTTACTTTTCTCCTATATCTTCATTTGCATAAACTGCTCTTAATTCTTCTGTGTAGTCTCCATCTTCACCGTAAACATATAATGGGTCTAGTATTTTTAATTCTGGTCTTCCATCCTTTGCAAATTCCACAAGCATTAAGTTTGGAGCTTTATTTGCTCTTGGATGTATAAATTGTATTTGCTTAGGTTCTAGTCTATATTTTCTACCTAAATCTATTATATCTACTAATCTTGTAGGTCTATGTATCATAAAGAATTTTCCTTTAGGCATTGTTAATCTTGATGCAGCTCTTATAACATCTTCTAGATTACATTTTACTTCATGTCTTGATATAGCTTTTTTATCATTTGGATTTTTAATTCCATCCATATGCATATATGGAGGATTTGATGTTACAACATGATATCCATGTACTTCTAATTCTTTATCAATTGTTTTTATATCTGCGTTTATTATTTTTACTCTATCTTCTAGATTGTTTAATTTTACAGAACGTGTAGCCATTTCATAAACTTCTTCTTGTATTTCTACTCCTATTATCTCGCTAGCTTCACTTTTACCTGCAATAAGTGTAGGTATTATACCTGTTCCAGTACCTAAGTCTACAACCTTAGCTCCTCTTTTTACCTTTGCAAAATTAGCTAAAAGAACTGCATCTACTCCAAAGCAAAAACCAGTGGTATCTTGTATTAGCTTTAGTCCTTTTAATTGTAAATCATCTATTCTTTCTGTTTCTTTTAGTTTTATTTCCATAAGCATCTCCTTTTAATGTCTTGTTTCACATGTATCTATTTTATAAGTATTATTACCTTAAAAAAGGTAGGAAAAATCCTACCCCCTTAATCTTATAATAAATTTTAATACTTATATAAATAGAATTTTAGTCTTCTAATTTCTTTAATTCTCTTATTGTAGCTTCATCTAGGCCTTCTGCTCTTAAACTATTTCCAGACTTCTTAGGCTCTTGTAAAACTTTAACTTCTTCTCTATGACATATCTTTATAGTCTTATCATTAAATTCTATTTTAACTTGTTCTAATAATGGATTTATTTCTACTACCTTACCTTTTGCTTCTTCAACTTTTACTAATGCTCCTACTACTGGCATTGCATCAATAGCTTCAGCATATACATCATGCTCATATTTTAAACAACAAAATAATCTTCCACATATCCCAGAAATTTTTGTAGGATTAAGAGATAAACTTTGATCTTTAGCCATTTTTATTGAAACTGGTTGGAAATCACCAAGCCATGATGAACAACACAACCTTCTTCCACATGGTCCAAGTCCACCAATAGATTTAGCTTCGTCTCTAACCCCTATTTGTCTTAACTCTATTCTTGTTTTAAATATTGCCGCTAAATCTTTTACTAATTCTCTAAAATCTATTCTTCCTTCTGCTGTAAAATAGAATATTAATTTATTTCTATCAAATGTATATTCACAATCTATTAAATACATTGTAAGTTCGTGCTCTTTTATTTTTTGCTGGCATAACTCAAAAGTTTCTTTTGCTTTTTCTTTGTTTTCAAGATATGCAGCAGTATCTTCTGGTGTAGCTATTCTTATTATTGGTTTTAATGGTGAAACCAACTCTTTTTCTTCTATCTCTTTAGGACCAACAACTATTGTCCCATACTCTAATCCCCTTGCAGTTTCTACTACTACGTCCATATTTTTTTCTATTTCAAATTCAACTGGATCAAAGTAATATATTTTTCCAGCATTTTTAAATCTAACACCCACTATCTTTATCATTTAATCACCTCATATATATTCAAAGCCATAACTTGTATGCTTATATTAAAGTTACAATTGCTTCTTATCTTTGTCTTAGTATCTTCTATTATATCAATAATCTTTGATACTTGCGAATATGTAATTTTTTTGCTCATATTTTGTATAAATACTATCTTATCTGCATTTATTATCATACTTTTATCAACCTTTTCTTTTAACATCATCATATCTCTAAAGTAATTTACAAAAATGTCTAAAATACTCATGATTTCTTTTTTATACTTGTCCATATTAGCTGGTATTTCTAATATATCTATTATCTTTTTATCAAGTATAGTTTGTATATAAGATTGTATATCTTCTCTCATTATTGCAAAATCAGCTGACTCTGATAATTCTAATGCTTTTTCAATACTTCCTCTAGAAAAAACTGAAAGTAACTGTGCCCTTTGTTCTTCTATTCCTTTATCTATTAAATATTTTTTTAAATCTAATAAGGATATTGGAAGAAATTTTATTATTTCGCATCTAGATTTTATAGTGTCTAGTAATCTTTCCTTGTTACTAGTAATTAAAATCATTATAGCATATTCTGGTGGCTCTTCTAATGTTTTTAATAGAGCATTTTGAGCTTCTACTGTCATTTTTTCTGCTTCATTTATTATATATATTTTGTACTCTTTATGTGGTTTTATTATTATATCTGTTTGTAGTTTTCTTATTTGAGCTATTTTTATACTACTTCCATCAGCGTTAATATTTATATAATCTGGACTACTATCTACATTTTCAGTATTTAATAGTATTTTTGCTAGTTCTCCTGTAAATTTCTTTTTCCCTATTCCATCAATACCTTCAAACATGTAGGCATGATTAATCTTATTTTTTCTTAATGAATTTGTTAAATACTTTTTCGCAAATTCTTGACCTATTATATTTTCAAAATACATATCTAACTCTCCATAGATTTTATTGTATTTATAACTACTTGATAAATATCTTCATGGATACTATCTATACTTCTTAATTCATTATTTTCGACACAGTTTATTTTCTTCCATTTATATTTATCTGCTATATATAAAGAATTATTATATGAATCTTCTAAGTACTTAATATCACTTTCATGTATATCTTTTTTATCTTCACCCGTAAATTTATTTTTTCTGTTCTCCATAAGCTTTTGACTAAACTCAATTGGTACATCTAAAAATATTACACAGTCAGGTTTTGGTATCTTATACATATTAAATTCATAATCTGTTAACCAATCTAAGTACTTGTCCCTATCTTCTTTATCCATCTTAGAGGCTTGGTGTACCATATTAGACGTTGTATACCTATCAGCAAGTATTATGTCTCCATTACAATAAAATTCTTCCCACTCTGTCTTATATGATGCATATCTATCTGCTGCAAAAAATGTAGATGATACATATGGATCTACATCTGATGGTTTATCTCCAAAATCACCCCTTAAATACATTTTTACTAGTGCTGATGATTCTGACTTATAATTTGGATATTCAACCTTTTTTATATTATACCCATCTTTTAATAGTCTTTCATATAATTTCTTAGTTTGTGTTGCTTTTCCACTTGCATCTGATCCACTTTCTATGATTATTAACTTTCCGTTCATATTTTATATCCTGATTAAAATTTCTCCTTACATTATTACTTTCATTACCTATAATACTACTTTAGATAATTATTTTAATCAGATTCCACCTCCATATATCTTTACTTATTATTCACTTATAATTTTTATAAATTCTAAATCTGAATCTTTTATTCCATTTACATGCATACCTTTTTTATTGCATAGTAATATATAGTCTATTACTTCTTTTGTTATTATTTCTCCTGGAGATAATAAACTTATTCCTGGTGGATAAGGTATTATATATTCCCCGCTTATTTTACCTATACTGTCATATATTTTAACACTTTTTTTAGTCTTATAAAATGCTTCTCTAGGGCTTAATACTTTTTTTGGTATGATATTTGGATATTTTACTTCTTTTATATTTTTTTTGATATTATTACTATCATATATGTCTTTTAATGCTATCTCTAATCTCTTAAAATCTTTATCATCATTACCTATAGTACATATTAATAATACCCCATAATAGTTAGATAATTCTACCTGTATATTGTACTCTTTTCTAAGTATTTCTTCTAATTCATATCCTATTAAACCAATATTTTTTGACTCTACAAATATTTTAGTTTTATCATATTCATTATATACCCTTATAAGTCCATTATCCTTAATATTTTCTTTAAATTCGTCTATATTTGATAAAAGCTCTTTCATTAATTCTTTTCCTTTTGTTTCATATATATCAACAGCTATCTCTAAAGATGCCATCAGTGTATACGATGGACTGGATGATTGAACAAATCTCAGCATAGATGATAGCCTAGAATGATTTATTCTATCTCCCTGTGTATGTACCATAGATGCTTGTGTAAATGCCGGTAAAGTTTTATGTGTGCTTTGTATAACCAAATCTGCACCTTGCTCTAGAGCAGTCTTGGGTAGCTCATCACTTAATCCTAAATGAGCCCCATGAGCTTCATCAACTATAACTATCATATTTTTACTGTGAGCGTAATCACAAATAGTTTTTAAATCATATGTAATCCCATAATAAGTTGGATATGTAAGTAATATAGCTTTTGCATCTAAATTATTATTTATAACTTCTATAGCATCTTCTACTTTAACTCCTTTTACTATATTATTATCTTCACTTATATCCGTTTTTATATATACAGGATTTATATCTCCTAATATACATCCATTTATAACTGATTGATGGCAGTCTCTATTTACAATCAGTTTCTCCCCTGGCTCACAAGATGCCATTATAGCAGCTTGTATTCCACTTGTACTACCATTTACTATATAATATGTATTATCGCTTTTAAATACCTTAGATGCTCTTTCTTGAGATTCTTTAATTATCCCTTCTGGAGAATGTAGGTTATCTGTTCCTATTATCTCTGTCGTATCCATCTTATACATCTTCTCTATTATTGATGTATATTCTAATCTATCATATATTTTTCCCATTTTATGTCCAGGTACATGAAAAGATACTAGATTTATATCAACTATTTCTTTTAATTCATTTATAATTGTATTTTTCATTTATAGCTCCTTATATTTATACCTTTATATCCAGTTTCAAACTTTGATATTATTACTACTTATTTAATAATATCAAAACTTTGCCTATATGTTTTAATTTTACATGATTTAATTTTTATATAATTAAAAGCCGTTGATTTTTATTATTATCAACGGCTTAAATATTATTTTTAATCATTATCATTAGATGTAAGTGTAAATAGTAAATATATACCTGCTAGTCCAACTAAAGAATATATTATTCTACTTATTAATGCATAAGTTCCTCCAAATACATTCCCTAATAGGTCTGCTCCAAATACACCTATGATTCCCCAGTTAAGGGCACCTATTATAGCTAATATTAGTGCAAATCTTCTCATATTTATCACTCCTATATAGTTAAATATCTATAAATATTTAATATCTATAGATTCACATAAAGGTAATATTACACTTATAATATCGAGTGTTATATTATTCCTATTTTTATATAGGGTTTCCAACTTTTATATTTATATGTATTAATTATAAAAAAAG
>NZ_HG529433.1 GCF_000499525.1 Faecalimicrobium dakarense
CTTTTTTATTGTGTAAATTTGAGCAGTTGTGCTTACAATATTAGATAAGTAAATTTGTAATAGTTAAATTAAAAAAACTCCCTAAGGGAGTTTTTTAATTTTAAAGAATTAATTCTTATATAGAGATATATTTAAACAGAACAT
Source organism: Faecalimicrobium dakarense (assembly GCF_000499525.1). Classification (GTDB taxonomy): domain Bacteria; phylum Bacillota; class Clostridia; order Peptostreptococcales; family Peptostreptococcaceae; genus Faecalimicrobium; species Faecalimicrobium dakarense. Next base: position 145 of record NZ_HG529433.1, read on the forward strand.
ATTTTGTTATTATCCCATAAAATAAATAAGTTAGCAATTATTATGATAAAAATCAGCTTTACTTTAGTGAGGTGATTTTTAAAACTAAATGATATAAATTATTTACTTTGATATATTTGTATTATTTATTAAGGAACTTATCTAAATGTATTTCAAATTAAAGTAAATTAGTCTATAATCTTTAATATTATAAGAATAAGGGGGATTTTTAGATACTATGCTTAAAAAATTTAACAAAATATTAGTAGCTAATAGAGGAGAGATTGCCATAAGAATATTCAGAGCCTGTTCTGAATTAGGCATAAAAAGTGTTGGTATATATAGTAAAGAAGATAAATATGGATTATTTAGAACAAAAGCAGATGAATCATATTTAATAGGAGAAGACAAAGGTCCAGTAGATGCATATTTAGATATGGATGCAATAATAGATTTAGCTAAAAGAAAGAATGTAGATGCGATTCATCCAGGATATGGATTTTTATCTGAAAATCCGGAATTTGTACGTAAGTGCGAAGAAAATGGAATAGTTTTTATAGGACCATCAGCGGATATAATGAATATGATGGGAGATAAAATAAATGCTAAGAAAATCGCGAAAGAGGTTAATGTTGATACTATACCGGGAATAGATAAACCAATAAAAACTTCTGAAGAAGCTAAAATAATTGCAGAGGAAATAGGCTACCCTATAATGCTTAAAGCCTCTAATGGTGGTGGCGGAAGAGGTATGAGAGTTGTATATAATGAAAATGACCTTGAAATAGAATATAAGACTGCATGTAGTGAATCAAGAAAAGCATTTGGCGAAGATATTATATTTATAGAGAAATATATAGCAGATCCAAAACATATAGAAGTACAAATACTAGGAGATAAGCATGGTAATATAGTACATTTATATGAAAGAGATTGCTCTGTTCAAAGAAGACATCAAAAAATAATTGAATATGCACCAGCATTTTCTCTAGATGATGAGTTAAGGGAACGTATATGTAGGGATGCAATAAAAATAGCTAAGCATGTAGGTTATGTTAATGCAGGTACATTAGAATTTTTAGTAGATGATAGCAAGCATCATTATTTTATAGAAATGAATCCTAGAGTACAAGTTGAACATACTGTTACAGAAATGATAACAGGGATAGATATAGTTCAAAGTCAAATATTAATAGCTCAAGGGTACAGATTAGATAGTGATGAAATAAATATAAAATCTCAAGAGGATGTTGAAGTGAGAGGATATTCTATACAGTGTAGAATAACAACTGAGGATCCTAAAAATAAATTTATGCCAGATACAGGTAAAATACAAGTTTATAGAACCGGGTCAGGAAATGGAATTAGATTAGACGGTGGAAATGGATTTACAGGATCTAATATAAGTCCATACTATGATAGCTTGCTAGTTAAGACTATATCTTGGGATAGGACTTTCAAAGGAGCTATAAATAAAACTGTAAGATCTATAAAAGAGCTTAGAATAAGAGGTGTAAAAACTAATATAGGCTTCCTAGTAAATGTACTAAATAATCCTATTTTTACAAAAGGTCAGTGTAGTACTAAATTTATAGACGAAAATCCAGAACTATTTGAGATAAGAGAGAGTAAAGACAGAGGAACAAAATTACTTCAATTTATAGGAGATGTAGTAATAAATGAAAATAAATGCAATGATAAACCTATATTTGAAGCACTACACAAGCCTAGTATAAAAAGTGAACTTATAAAACCTGAAGGTAGTAAGGATTTATTTGATAGATTAGGTAAGACAGATTATATAGAAAGTATAAAGAATGAGAAAAAACTATTATTAACTGATACTACAATGAGAGATGCACATCAATCATTACTAGCAACTAGACTTAGAACTTATGACCTATTACAAGTAGCAGAACCTACAAATGATTATATGAAAGATTTATTCTCATTAGAAATGTGGGGAGGAGCTACTTTTGATGTAGCATATAGATTTTTAAATGAATCTCCTTGGATTAGACTCCAAAAACTAAGAAAAGCTATACCTAATATAATGTTCCAGATGCTATTCAGAGCATCTAATGGTGTAGGATATAAAAATTATCCTGATAATGTAATTAAAGAGTTCATAAGTGAATCTTCAAAACAAGGTATAGATGTATTTAGAATATTTGACTCTTTAAACTGGGTAGAAAATATGAAACCTTCTATATCAGCTGCATTAAAAACTGGAAAAATAGTAGAAGCAAGTATATGCTATTCAGGAGATATATTAGATAAAACTAAAACTAAATACGATTTAGATTATTATATAAGAATGGCTAAAGAATTAGAAAGTTTAGGTTCAGATATTATATGTATAAAAGATATGGCTGGATTACTTAAACCTTATGCAGCATATACACTTATAAAGGAATTAAAAAGAAATGTAAATACGCCGATACACTTACACACTCATGATACTAGTGGAAATGGTATAGCTACATGCTTAATGGCATCAGAAGCTGGAGTGGATATTGTTGATGGTGCACTAGAAACTATGGCGGGATTAACTAGTCAGCCATCTATAAATGCTATAGTAGAAGCGCTTAAAAACACTGAAAGAGATACTAAGATTGATTTATACGGATATGAAGAGATAGGAAACTACTATAAAGACTTAAGAAAGATATACAGTAAGTTTGAAAGTGACTTAATAAATCCTTCTGCAGAAATATATAAATATGAAATACCAGGAGGACAATACACAAATCTAAAGCCACAAGCTGACAGTTTAGGATTAACTAATAAATTTGATACAGTAAAATTAATGTATAAAGAAGCAAATGATGTGCTAGGAGATATTATAAAAGTTACTCCATCTTCAAAGGTAGTTGGAGACTTAGCAATATTTATGGCTAAAAACAAGTTAAACAAAGAAAATATTATACAAGAAGGAAAGAAATTATCTTTCCCAGACTCAGTAGTAGATTACTGTAAGGGTATGATTGGTCAACCAGAAGGTGGAATACCTGAAGATATTCAAAAGATTGTATTAAAAGGAGAAAAACCTATAACTGTAAGACCGGGACTTTTAATTCCTGACGAAGATTTTGATATGGCAAAAGATTATTTAGATACTAACTGTAATATAAATGCAAATATAAGAAATGTTTTAAGTTATACATTATATCCAAAGGTATATGAAGAATATATAAAACACTTACAAGAATACAATGATATATCAAAACTTGAAAGTCATGTATATTTCTATGGATTAAATAAAGGTGAAGAATGTGAAGTTGAGATAGAAGAAGGTAAGGTATTAACAATTAAGTTAGTGGAAATAGGTGATGTCAAAGAAAGTGGAACTAGAACGATTGTATTCGAATTAAATGGCATGATAAGAGAAATTGAAGTAAAAGATAAAAATTTCTCGGGTAATATTAAAGATATAGTAAAAGCCGATATGAATGATCCTTTACAAATTGGTGCTAGTATTCCTGGTAAAGTAGTAAAAGTATTAGTTAAGGAAAATGATGAAGTAAAACAAAATCAACCATTACTAATAATAGAAGCTATGAAGATGGAAACTATAATTGTTTCTAAAACAGATTGTATAGTAAAATCTATAAAAGTAGATGAAAATGAAATGGTAAGAGATAAGCAGTTACTAATGGAAATGAAAAAATAAAGTAAATAAAAAATACTCTAGATAATCATCTAGAGTATTTTTTATGAAGAAAATATAATTTCTACCTAATAATACTCCTTAATATACCTAATCCTTAATGCTATTGTAGGTGAGGCGCAGATATTTATACATAGATAAAACGGACATATTTTTATTTAATATAAATTTGAAATTAAAAGTTATTTATAAAAAGAAGGAGAGAAAGATTTTGATATAGAAATATACTTAAATCTGTTTTTTATTATTCATTATTAATAAAAATAGGTAAAGATAAATTAGTCTAGAAAGTTAATTAAATACATATTGTATAAAGAGGATAGTTTTATATTCAAATTAAGTTAGTTACCTCACCATTTGTAATACAAAAGACAAGTAAGTTACATATCGTAAAGAAACGTTATTTTGTAAAGAGTAACAAGTATTTAATAAAGTGTAATATCTAAATTTTGTATAAATATTAAAAGGTAGGTGCTTTTATGAAAGTTTATGATAACAATATGTTAAGAAACATATCAGTACTAGGACATAGTGGTTGTGGAAAAACAAATCTAATTGAAGCTATATCATATACAGCAAATCTTACTAATAAAATACCTAAGATAACAGATAAAGTAACAATGACTTATAGTATGGGGTTAGTACCAATTGAATATAATGATTTCAAGTATAATTTACTAGATACTCCAGGATATTTTGACTTCAGTGGAGAGGTTATTTCTTCACTTAGTGCAAGTGATGCAGCCATAATAGTAATAGATGCGACAACTGATATTCAAGTAGGAACAGAGAAGTCATTAGAACTAACTGAAAACATTCCAAAGATAATGTTTATAAACAAAATAGATAATGAAAAAGCTAGATATAAAGACACTTTAGCTATGTTAAGAGAAAAGTATGGAAATAAAGTAGTACCTATGATTATACCAATTTATAAAGATAAAAAGTTTATTAAATTACACAATGTTTTTGAAAATATGGATGGTTTAGAGGGTGAATTTAAAGATGAAGCTATGAGTGTAAAAGAAGCTTTAATGGAGCTTATAGCGGAAACTGATGATGAAATACTAGATAAGTATTTTAGCGGAGAAGATTTAAGTTTTGATGATATACAAAAAGGATTAACTATAGGTATGCAAAGAGGCGATATTATTCCGGTAATTTGTGGTTCCACGATAAACAATATAGGTACATCTGAAATATTAGAAACAGTATCTAAATATTTAGAACCTAAATATAAAAATCAAGAAGGTGTATTCAAAGGATTTATTTTTAAGACAATAGTAGATCCATTTATAGGGAAAATGTCTTACTTAAAAGTTACTCAAGGAGAAATTACTAAAGATAGTGATGTGTTTAATATAAATAAAGATATAAAAGAAAAAATATATAATTTATATACAATGAAAAATAATGACTTAGTAGAAATAGAAAAAGCTAAATGTGGAGATGTAGTCATACTTACTAAAGTAAATTCATTACAAACAGGATATACATTATCTTTAGATAGAGAGGAAGATATTTTATCTGAAATAGATCTTCCTAAACCGCAGATATATTATGCTATAGCTCCTAAAAATAAGGGAGATGAAGAAAAAGTAAGTATAACATTAAATAAAATAGTAGAAGAAGATCCAACTATACGTTGGTATAGAAATTCAGAAACAAAACAAGCTCTTATAGGAGGCCAAGGAGAATTACACATAAATACAGTAAAAAATAGAATGAAAGAAAAATTTGGAGTAGATGTAGAATTGATGGACCTTAAGGTTGCATATAGAGAAACTATAAGAGGTTATGCTGATGTTCAAGGAAAACATAAAAAGCAATCTGGCGGCCATGGACAATATGGAGATGTAAAAATAAAATTTGAGAGAAGCAATGATGATTTTGAATTTGCAGAAGAAATATTTGGTGGCTCTGTTCCAAAACAATATATACCAGCAGTAGAAAAAGGACTAAGGGATTCGATGGTAAAAGGAACACTTGCAGGTTTCCCTGTTACTCACATAAAAGCGACTCTTTATGATGGTTCATATCATGATGTAGATTCTTCAGAAATGGCATTTAAATTAGCCGCAAGTACTGCATTTAAAAAAGGTATGGAACAAGCACAACCAATACTATTGGAGCCTATAATGAAACTTAAAATAACAATCCCAGACGAATATATGGGAGATGTAATGGGAGATATTAATAAAAGAAGAGGAAAAATACTTGGAATGGAGCCGGATGATAAAGGAAAACAAGTAATATATGCTCAAGCACCTCAAGCAGAAACATTTAAATATGCTATAGATTTAAGATCAATGACACAAGGAAGAGGATATTTTGAGATGGAAATAGAAAAGTATGAAGAAGTTCCAAATCAAATAGCTCAAAAAAATTATATCAATAGCAAATAATAATTAAAAATTTTATAAAAAAGGCTTCAGATAGCTTGTCTGGAGCCTTTTAAATTCTAGTTCATATAATACATTAAGATAAATAAATTTTTATAAAAATAGATTTGTATGTGTAAACATTAAGTATAAAAAATCATATAAATTATATAATTAACCATTACACATATTATAAGGAATCGTAATTATAATACTATCGATAAATTTTAAGATGTATAAGATGTAAGGCAGGAGGGGATGTAATGTACTTTAATAGATTTACTCAAAGGGCCAAAAAAGCTATAGATTTAAGTTTGGAGTCGGCCCAAAAGCTAGGACATGAGGTTGTTGGCAGTGAGCATATTCTTTTAGGATTACTAAGAGAAAAAGAAGGCATAGCAGCTAAAGTACTACTGAAACTAGGGATAACAGATACTATATTAGAGGCAAAGATAATTGAAATAGAAGGTAAAGTAGAAAATACACCTTCGGAGATAACATTAAGTCCTAGAAGTAAACAGATACTAGAGCTATCTGGGATGTTTGCAAATAAATTAAAAACTAATTATATAGGAACAGAGCATATATTACTTGCAATTGTTCAAGAGGGCGAAGGTATAGGTATTAAAATATTAAACGCTGAAGGAATAGATGAAAGAACAATAGTTCAGATGATAATAGATATGATGGGGTTAGACGAATATGCGGTACAGCAAGAAGAAGAAAATAGATATCCTGCTAAGGTTCAATCAGCATCGTCTAAATTATTAGATAAATATGGAATTAACCTTACTAATTATGCTTCACAAGGAAAAATAGATCCTGTAATAGGAAGGGAAAAAGAAATACAAAGAATTGTTCAAATACTAAGTCGAAGAACAAAGAATAACCCCGTAATAATAGGTGACCCAGGTGTGGGAAAAACTTCAATTGTAGAAGGTTTAGCTATAAATATATCAGCAGGAGATGTTCCTGAAACATTAAAAAATAAAACATTATATACATTAGATATGGGGTCAATGTTAGCAGGAGCTAAATATAGAGGCGAATTTGAAGAGAGAATAAAAAGCGTAGTAGATGAAGTAATGAAAAATAAAAATATAATTTTATTTATAGATGAGCTACACACAATAATAGGAGCAGGATCAACTGGAGAGAGTACAATAGATGCATCAAATATATTAAAACCAGCTTTATCAAGAGGCGAAATACAAGTTATAGGTGCTACAACTATAGATGAGTTTAGAAAGCATATAGAAAAAGACTCGGCGCTTGAAAGAAGATTCCAGCCAGTTATGGTAAATGAGCCTACAGCTGAAGATACTGTAAAGATGATACAAGGACTAAGAGATAAATATGAAGCTCATCATAGAGTTAAGATAAGCGATGAAGCTATAAAAGCATCTGTAGACTTATCTATTAGATATATACCAGATAGATTTTTACCAGACAAAGCTATAGATTTAATAGACGAAGCAGCTTCTAGAGTAAGATTAAGAGAGGTTACTCCAACGTCTGAAATAAAAGATTTGGAAGATGAAATGCAAAATATAATAAATGAAAAAGAAGAAGCTGTTAGATATCAAGATTTCGAAAAAGCAGCTAAGATAAGAGATGAGCAAGAAAGTCTTAAAAAGCAATTAGAAGAAGTAAGGCAACAGTGGAACAAATCAACTAAGTATGCAGATTTAGTTGATGCAGAAGCAATAGCGGAAGTTGTTGAGTTATGGACTGGAATACCAATAAATAAAATAGTAGAAGAAGAATCTTATAAATTATTAAAACTAGAAGATATATTACATGATAGAGTGGTAGGTCAAGAACAGGCAGTTAAATCTATTGCCAGTGCAATAAGAAGATCAAGAGCGGGGCTTAAAGACCCTAATAAGCCGATTGGTTCATTCTTATTCTTAGGTCCAACAGGTGTAGGAAAAACTGAATTATCTAAAGCTTTAGCTGAAGTTCAATTTGGAGATGAAAATCAAATCATAAGAATAGATATGTCTGAATATATGGAAAAGCATGCAGTATCTAGAATGATAGGTTCACCTCCAGGGTATGTAGGATATGATGAAGGAGGACAATTAACGGAGAAGGTTAGAAGACATCCATACTCAGTTGTGTTATTTGATGAAATAGAAAAAGCTCATCCTGATGTATTCAATATACTATTGCAGATATTAGATGAAGGTAGATTAACAGATTCAAAAGGAAGAGCTGTTGATTTTAAAAATACTATAATAATAATGACTTCAAATGTAGGAGCTACTACAATTGATAAACAAAAAACTTTAGGATTTAGTGCTAATAAAGACGAAGAGATGATTATAAAAACTCAATATGAAAAAATGAAAGAAAATATAATGGGAGAAGTAAAGAAAAATTTCAGACCAGAATTTATAAATAGAATTGATGATATAATAGTGTTCCACTCATTAACAGAGGAACATATATCTAAGATAGTAATAATAATGTCTCAAGATTTAGTTAATAGACTAGAAAAAATGGATATAAAATTAGAGATGAGAGAAGATGCTATAAAACTAATATCAAAATCAGGGTTTGATTTAGAATATGGAGCAAGACCATTAAAAAGAGCTATACAAAAAGAATTAGAAGATAAATTATCAGAAGAGATATTAAAAGGAAATATAAAAAAAGGAAGTATTGTTATAGTAAAAGCTAAAGATAATAGTATAATATTTGAAAGTAAAGAGTAGTGATATATGATAAGGGGGGAGGTTATATTTCCCCTTTATTTTTGTATTAATAAGTTTATAAATGATACTAAAAACTATTGATATAAACAGGATTATTTGGTAATATGCTAAGAAAATTTAAAATTTAATTTAAAAATTCAATAACTTTACATAATATACCATACGTATGTTAAAATTATATAGACAATAGGAAGTTAAGGGTGATTTAAAATGGCGAAAATAAAGACAAAATATGTATGCCAAGAATGTGGATACGAAACATCAAAATGGTTAGGAAAATGTCCAGAATGTACTAAATGGAACACTTTTGTAGAAGAAATAGAGCAAAAGGGTTCTAAAAAGGATGTATTTATTATAGATAAGTCTTCTTCTAAACCAGTAAGTATAAATTCTATACAAACTAAAGAAGAAGAAAGATTTTCAACATGCATAAATGAACTAGATAGAGTGCTAGGAGGAGGAGTTGTAAAAGGATCTTTAGTTCTTGTAGGTGGAGACCCTGGTATAGGAAAATCAACTCTTTTAATACAAGTTTCAAGTAATGTTGCAAACTCTGGGAAAAGAGTGTTATATATATCAGGAGAAGAGTCTGAATCTCAAATAAAAATGAGGGCTCAAAGATTAGGAATTAATTCCGATAATTTATATATATATGCTGAAAATAATTTAAGCATGATAGAAGCTCAATTAGAAAGTATTAATCCAGAACTTATAATATTAGACTCTATACAGACGGTATTTAGCCCAGAAATATCATCAGCTCCTGGTACAGTTAGTCAAATAAAAGAAGGAACTTCAAAGTTTATGAAAATTTCTAAAAAAATGGGTATATCAACCTTTGTAGTTGGACATGTAACAAAAGAAGGGTCTTTAGCTGGACCTAAATTACTTGAACACATGGTTGACACAGTTTTATACTTTGAAGGAGAAAGATATAATACTTATAGAATGGTAAGAGCTGTAAAAAACAGATTTGGTTCAACTAATGAACTTGGAGTATTTGAGATGAGAGATTTAGGATTAGTTGAACTTGAAAATCCATCAAAAATACTAATATCAGAAAAGCCAAAAGATGTGGCAGGTTCTGTAATAATTTCTACTGTAGAAGGAACTAGGCCAATGCTTCTAGAATTACAAGCATTAGTGTCTCCTACAAGTTTTGGTATACCAAAGAGAACGGCAACAGGTGTAGACTATAATAGAGTGAGTATGCTTTTAGCAGTTCTTGAAAAGCGTGTTGGTCTTCAAATACAAAATCAAGATGTTTATATCAATGTTGTAGGCGGAATTAAGATAAATGAACCTTCTATAGACCTAGGTATAGTAATATCTATAGCTTCAAGTTTCAGAAATTTACCTGTAGATGAAACCATAGCAGTAACCGGAGAAGTAGGACTAACTGGAGAAGTTAGAGCTGTTAGCTTTATAGAAAAGAGAATAGCGGAGTGCAAGAAGCTTGGATTTACTAAAATGGTTATTCCAAGAAACAACTATGAAGTAGTAAAAGATGTAAAAGGAATAGAAATATGGCCTGTAGACAACTTAAGACAAGCAATAAATATAGTATTAGGGGGTAGTAAATAATAATGGAGGATTTCCTAAGCAATAAACATGTACTACATGCTTTAAAAATGATATCTCCTGGAAGTCCATTAAGACAGGGATTAGAAAATGTTTTAAAAGCAAAAACAGGGGGACTAATAGTTCTTGCCACAGATGAAGAAATAGTGAGAGTAGTAGATGGTGGATTCACTATAAACGCGGAGTATTCACCAGCATACCTATATGAATTAGCTAAAATGGATGGAGCTATAGTTCTTAGTTCAGATGCAAAGAGAATAATTTTTGCAAATGCACAGTTAATACCAGATTACTCTATACCTACATCTGAAACAGGCACGAGGCATAGAACAGCAGAAAGGGTTGCTAAACAAACAGGAGCTATCGTAATAGCTATTTCGCAAAGAAGAAATGTAATAACTGTTTATAGAGGTGATCAAAAGTATGCATTAGAGGAAATATCAAAGATATTTACAAAAGCAAACCAAGCATTACAGACTTTAGAAAAGTACAAATCAGTACTAGACCAAGCAGTAATAAATCTAAATGCTCTAGAATTTAATGATTTAGTAACAATATATGATGTTGCACTTGTAGTACAAAAAATGGAAATGGTAATGAGGATTACTAACATAATTGAAAAGTATATAATAGAGTTAGGTGAAGAAGGAACCTTAGTTAGTATGCAGTTAGATGAACTAATGGGTACTACTAGAATTGATCAAAAATTAATATTTAAAGATTATAGTAGACATGATGTAGATATTAAAGATTTTAAACGAAAAATAAAAAATCTAACATCAGAAGAACTTGTAGACTTAGTTAATATGGCTAAGTTATTAGGATATAGTGGATTCTCAGAAAATATGGATATGGCTATAAAATCTAGAGGGTATAGAATTCTTAATAAGATACATAGGCTTCCATCAACAATAATTGAAAACTTAGTTAATTATTTTGAAAATTTCCAGGAAATATTAGATGCTTCTATTGAAGACTTAGATGATGTAGAAGGAATAGGTGAAATTAGAGCAACATATATTAAAAATGGACTTATAAAAATGAAACAATTGGTATTATTAGATAGACATATATAATGAATGTTACGACTTTGTTATTGAATATATTGGGTATTATGGATTATAATAAAAAAATACTAAAGGATAAAAACCAGGGGGTGAAAATTTGATACGTAAAATAACAAGAATAATAATTGGATTACTTGGGTTGACCCTAGGTATGACTACGTATACAGCAGTAACAAAAGCAATACCAAATTTTGCATTTGGTCAAGGTACATATGGTTTAGTAGGATCGATAGCAGTAGGTATAGTTATAGGACTTTTATTCTATATACTAGAACCTTGGGTTTTAAATAAATTTAAAGATATGGCTAAAGTTGTAGATAAAGAGATATCAAGATATCCTCAAACAGATATATTACTAGGCTCTATTGGGCTTATAGTAGGATTTGTGATAGCTTACTTAGTAAGTGGATTAATGAGCTCCATACCTATATTCGGTGGAATATTATCATTCCTTACATATGGATTTATGGGATACCTAGGAATTAGAGTAGCTCTTAAGAGTAAGGATGACTTATTTAATATAGTTAAGATTGGGAAACTAGCACCATCAATCAAAGAAAAAACAGCTAAAAAAGAAGTTAAAGCTATACCGCCTAAGATTTTAGATACTAGTGTTATAATAGACGGTAGAATAGCTGATATATGTAAAACAGGCTTTATAGAAGGTAAGCTTATAATACCTAAGTTTGTATTAGATGAGTTACAACATATTGCAGATTCTTCAGATGACTTAAAAAGAGTTAGAGGTAGAAGAGGTCTTGATATATTAAGTATAATTCAGAAAGAATTAGATATAGAAGTTGAAATAAGCGAAGCTAGATTTGACGATATAGCAGAAGTTGATAGTAAGCTTCTAAAGTTAGGCCAAGTTTTAAATGGTAAGGTAGTTACTAATGACTATAACCTTAATAAAGTAGCACAAGTTCAAGGTGTTGAAGTATTAAATATTAATGAACTTGCAAATGCTATAAAGCCAGTTGCAATACCAGGAGAAGAAATGGTAGTTCAAGTGGTTAAAGAAGGAAAAGAAAATAGTCAAGGTATAGCATACTTAGATGATGGTACAATGATAGTTGTCGATGGTGGAAAAAGACATATAGGTGAAACAATAAGAGTATTAGTTACATCTGTTCTACAAACACCAGCGGGAAGAATGATATTTGGAAAACCTAAAAATTAGTACAATAAAAAGTCTTCGTATTTTCGAAGGCTTTTTCTATATACAAAAATATATTAATATGATTTAATTTGAGTATATAAGTACACAAAGAGGTGAATATATGAATGGCGTTGTTATAGTTGCAGCAGGTAAAGGAAGCAGAATGAAAATGGATATAAATAAGCAATTTATAAAGTTAAATGAAAAAGAAATAGTTGCTTATACAATTGAAAAATTCTATAATCATAGCAATATACAAGACATAGTAGTTGTAGTAAGAGAAGAAGAAGCTAATATTTTAAAAAAAGAAATATTAGAAAAATATAATTTTAAAAATATAAAAATAGCATTTGGAGGAAAAGAAAGACAAGATTCTGTTTATAATGGACTAAAAATGCTAGATAAAGATTGTAAAAATGTATTAGTGCATGATGGAGCTAGACCTTTCGTAAGTAAAGAGATAATAAATAATTCGATAGATGCAGCTAAAAAACATAATGCTGTAGTAGTGGGTGTTCCTGTAAAAGATACTATAAAAGTAGTAACTAAAGACAATGATATAGTAGATACTCCAGATAGAAGCATGTTATGGGCAGTTCAAACGCCTCAAACTTTTAATTATGAAATATTAATGAAAGCTTATGAAAGTGCATTTGAAAGCGAATTTTATGGAACTGATGATGCTATGCTAATAGAGCGTATAGGATATAAAGTAAAAATGATTGAAGGGTCTTATAATAATATAAAAGTAACTACACCAGAAGATATAAATATGGGAATTCAAATACTAAAGAGTCAAAATCTATAGGAGGAAAATATGAGAGTAGGATTAGGGTATGATGTTCATAAATTAGTAGAAGGAAGACAGCTAATAATAGGTGGAGTAGAAGTTCCACATGAAAAAGGATTATTAGGTCATTCAGATGCAGATGTTTTAGTTCACGCTGTAATGGATTCAATATTAGGAGCACTTGCACTTGGAGATATTGGTAAACATTTCCCTGATACAGATGAAAGATATAAAGGTGCCGATAGTATAAAATTATTAGAGTTTGTAAATAATTTAATAAAAGAAAAAGGATATGCCATAGGAAATATAGATTGTACAATAATAGCGCAAAGTCCTAAGATGGCACCTCATATTATGAATATGAGAGAGAATATTGCAAGAGCTTTAAATACAGATGTAGAAAATATAAATGTCAAAGCAACTACTGAAGAAGGTCTTGGATTTACAGGTACAAAGCAAGGTATAGCATCTCAAAGTATCTGTATGTTAGTTAAAGTTGACAACTAATATTAAATAATATATTATTATTTTAATCACAAAAATAAATTTAAAGTATATATTAATAAAAAATAAATTAAAAGCAATGATAAAGAAATAGTAGAAGATGGAGTCTTTACAGAGAAGAAACATTAGCTGAGAGTTTCTAAGAATAAGTTTTTGAACCAGTCTTTTAGCTTAGAAACGTTAAAAAGTTTTTACGGTAAGGACCGTTACATCCTATAAAGAGAGCCTTAGGGCTAACTAGAGTGGTACCGCGGAAATATAACCTTTCGTCTCTATACATTTGTATAGTGATGAGAGGTTTTTTTAATTATAACGAAATTATAATTTATCTGTTTTTTAGATAAATTACAATTTCAAAATGCTAAGCTTGAGCAACGGACGCAGTCGTTGGCGATATGAGCGAAGCGAATTTTAATTTATAGAACTTAAAAATTATTAATTTAGGAGGAAAAAAATTATGAAAATGTCTAAAATGTTAATATCAACATTAAAAGAAGTTCCATCGGATGCAGAAATAACAAGTCATCAATTAATGATGAGAGCAGGTATGATAAAGAAAATGGCATCTGGAGTATATAATCAATTACCAATGGGCCTAAGAGTATTCAATAAAATACAAAATATAATAAGAGAAGAAATGAACGCTAAAGATGCTCAAGAAATATTATGTTCAGGATTAATACCATCAGAACTTTGGAAAGAGTCAGGAAGATGGGATGTAATGGGTCCTGAAATGTTTAGACTTAATGATAGAAATGAAAGAAGTTACTGCATGGGTCCAACTCATGAAGAAGTGTTTACAGATATAATAAGACAAGAGGTTACTTCATATAAACATTTACCACTTAACTTATATCAAATACAAGTAAAATATAGAGATGAAAGAAGACCAAGATTTGGTGTTATGAGAACTAAGACTTTCACAATGAAAGATGCTTATAGCTTTGACGTAGACCAAGAAGGATTAGATAAATCATATCAAGATATGTTTGAAGCATATACAAATATATTTAAAAGATGTGAATTAGAAAATAGCCCAGTTCAAGCAGACTCAGGAGCTATGGGTGGTTCTGCATCAGCTGAATTCATGGTTAAATCGGAAGTTGGAGAAGATGAGATAGTATTCTGTAGTGGATGTGACTATGCAGCTAATATAGAAAAAGCGGAGTCAGTAAATCATGAAGCTTGTAGTGAAGAAATGAAAGAATTAAAAGAAGTTCATACTCCAGGAGTAACTACAATAGATGAATTAGCTAAATTCTTTAATATAGAAGCAGGTAAATTTGGAAAAACTTTAATATACTATGCAGATGGAAAATCTGTAGCAGTAGTAGTTAGAGGAGACAGAGAAGTTAACGAAACGAAAGTTGCTAATGCTATAGGCGGAGCTGTAGAGTTTGAACTTGCTAGTGAAACAACTATAAAAGAAGTAACTGGTGCAGAAGTTGGATTTGCTGGGCCAATAGGAATAAAAACAGATTACTTATTAATAGACCAAGAAGTAGTAGATCAAAAGAATTTAATAATAGGTGCTAATAAATCTGAATATCATATAGAAAATGCTAACTATGGAAGAGACTTTGAAGGTACAGTTGGAGACTTCAGAAATGTAGAAGAAGGAGATAAATGTACTAAGTGTGGTAGTGCACTAGAAGTAGCTAGAGGAGTAGAAGTTGGTCATATATTTAAGTTAGGAACTAAGTACTCAGAATCTATGGGAGCTACTTATCTAGATAAAAATGGTAAATCACAACCAATAGTTATGGGATGTTACGGAATAGGTGTTGAAAGAACAGCAGCAGCTGTAATAGAACAACATCATGATGAAAATGGTATAATATGGCCTTTAGCTATAGCTCCATACCATGCAGTAGTAGTACCAGTAAATATGAAAAAAGCCGAACAAGTAGAAGCTGCTGAAAAATTATACAATGAGTTAAAAGCTATGGGTGTAGAAGTATTATTAGATGATAGAGATGAAAGAGTTGGATTCAAATTCAAAGATAGTGAGCTTATAGGTATACCAATGAGAATAACTGTTGGTAAAGATATAACAGATGGAAAAGTAGAATTCAAGTTAAGAGAAGCACAAGATAAAGAAGTAATATCTTTAGATGAAGTTAAATCAAAGGTTGAAGCTGAATTTGCAAAACATAACGTAAAGTTAGGATAATTAAAAAATAGTTAGATAGTATATATAATCCACTAACTTATTAACAATTTTAATTAAAATGTGGATATATATACTATTTTAATTGCGACAAAAATCAACTTTATCCACAAATGTAGATAAATATAATAATAAAATATGTTGTTTTTGCATCAATTGGACAAAATAACATTACAATAGAGATAGTATTTTGATATTATAGATACGTATTAAAATTACAGGAGGTAAAATTATGAGCGTAAGAGTAAGATTTGCTCCAAGTCCAACTGGATTTGTTCATATAGGTAGTTTAAGAACAGCTTTATACAATTACTTATTTGCAAAGAAAATGGGTGGAGAATACATATTAAGAGTAGAAGATACTGACCAAACTAGATTAGTAGATGGTGCTATAGAAAACATGCTTACTGGCATGGCTTGGGGTGGAGTTAACCACAGCGAAGGTGTTGTATTAGATAAAAATGGAAATATAACTCAAAAGGGTGAATATGGTCCATACATACAATCTGAGAGATTAGGTATATATAAAGAATATATAAAAGAGTTATTAGATGCTGGTAAAGCTTACTACTGCTTCTGTACTAAAGATAGATTAGACTCTGTTCGCGAAAAGCAAAAAGAAGCTGGAGAAACTCCAAGATACGATGGTCATTGTAGAGACCTTACTCAAGAAGAGATAGATGCAAAGATAGCAGCAGGTGAACCATATGTAATAAGATTAAGATTACCAGAAAATCATGTTATAAAGTTTACTGACTTAGTTAGAGGAGAGACAGAATTTAATACTAATGATTTAGATGATCAAGTATTAATAAAAACTGATGGATTCCCAACTTACCACTTTGCAGTTGTAGTTGATGACCATTTAATGAAAATAACTCATGTAATAAGAGGAGAAGAATGGGTTTCTTCAACTCCAAAACATGTTTACTTATATGAAGCATTTGGATGGGAAGCACCAACATTTGTACATTTACCAAACATACTTAATAAGGAAAAGAAAAAATTAAGTAAGAGACATGGAGACGTTGCTGTTGAAGATTTCAAGAAAAAAGGATATTTACCAGAAGGATTAATCAACTACGTTGCATTAGTAGGATGGTCTCCAGAAGATAACCAAGAAATATTCACTATGGATGAATTAGAGAAAGCTTTCTCAGTAGAAAGAGTATCTAAGAGTGGTGGAGTATTTGATACAGAAAAATTAAACTGGGTTAACCAACATTATATAAAAGATGCAGATAATGAATTCTTAACAGATTTAGCTATACCATTCTTAGTAGAAGCTGGATTTATAACTGAAGAAGAAGCAACTACTAAGCACGACTTTATAGTAGGCATGGTATCAGTACTTAAAGAAAAATTACAATATGTAAAAGAAATAACTGACCATGCTTCGATATTCTTTGGAGATAAGGTAGAATTAGAAACTGAAGAATGTAGAGAATTCTTAAACTTAGAACATATACCAACATTAGTTAATGCATTAGCTGAAAAAATGGAAAAAGCTGAAGTTGTAGATGAAGCTTTCGTAAAGGCAATGTTTAAAGAAATACAAAAAGAACATGGAATAAAAGGTAAAAACTTATTTATGGGATCAAGAATAACATTAACTGGTCAAATGCATGGACCAGATTTACCAAAGGCTATGGAAGTTTTAGGTAAAGAAACTTGCTTAAATAGAATATCTTATGTAAAAAACAATCTTATATAATTATAAAAGTCCGCTAATTTTAAAGGCGGGCTTTTTGTATAGTAAATATTTTAAAGTTAAATGTCATATCGGTGTATTATTAAAGGAATGTAAACTTTTATGTAGTTATTTGATGAAAGAATTTAGTTGTAAAGGTAGAGGAATTTTATCCGATAAATGTAATATATTAAAACAACATTAAAATTAATATGAGATTAAAACGTGATTATAAAATAAATTAATAGAGTTTTGTTTTGATATAGGGGGGTAATTATGTATAGTAGTATAGAGGATGTAAAAAAGGAATTAAGGGAACTATGTAGTGAGTATGTGAATATACTAGAAAGACTAAGGGAAGAACAAATTATAAATAAAGAAACTTTTGAAATATGTAGTTCAAGTAAGGTATTATTTCTAGAAGAATAGTCTAATAATATTTTAAAAGGTAGATTTTTTTGAAATACTGAGGATATAATAGTAATACTATTAATTCTGAGATTTTTAAACTATAATATTATGGTAAGATATAACAAAGTAGCGAGGTGAAAAGTATGAAATTATATAATACATTGACGAGGACAAAAGAAGAATTTGTACCATTAGAAGAAGGCAAGGTGAAAATGTATGTATGTGGACCGACTGTATACAACTATATTCACATAGGAAATGCAAGGCCGTTTATAATATTTGATACTTTAAGAAGATATTTAGAGTACAGAGGATACGATGTAACTTATGTTCAAAACTTTACGGATGTTGATGATAAAATAATAAAAAGAGGACATGAAGAACATATATCTCCAGAGGAAGTTGCAAATAAATATATAGAAGAATATTTTGAGGATGCTGATGGATTAGGTATAAAAAGAGCTAATGTTCATCCTAGAGTTACAGATAACATACAAGAGATAATAGCTTTTGTTAAAGAATTAGAAGATAAAGGTTATGCTTATGAAGTAAATGGAGATGTTTATTTTGACACTAAGAAATTTGAAGGATACGGAAAACTTTCAAAGCAAAATCAAGATGACTTAGAAGCTGGAGCAAGAATAGAAGTAAATAGTCAAAAAAGACATCCAATGGATTTCGTTCTTTGGAAATCTAAAAAAGAAGGAGAACCAGGATGGCAAAGTCCATGGGGAGAAGGTAGACCAGGATGGCATATAGAATGTTCTGTTATGTCAAACAGGTATCTAGGAGAAACTATAGATATACATGCAGGAGGCCAAGATTTAGCATTCCCTCACCATGAAAATGAAATAGCTCAAAGTGAAGCTAAAAGTGGAAAAACATTTTCAAATTATTGGGTACACAATGGATATATAAACATAAATAATGAAAAGATGAGTAAATCTAAAGGAAACTTCTTTACTGTAAGAGATATATCAAATTCTTATGATTTAGAAATAGTTAGATTCTTTATGTTATCAGCTCATTATAGAAACCCAGTTAACTTTAGTGACGAAATGTTAACGCAAGCAAAAACTGCTTTAGAAAGACTTTATAATGCTAAAGAAAAATTAGAATTCACAATAAGTAACCTACAAGAATCTAGTATAACTGAGGATGAAAAATCATTAGCTATAGAATTAGATGGATTTAGAGCCAAGTTTATAAATGCTATGGAAGATGATATAAACACGGCAGATGCTATAAGTGTTATATTTGAACTATCTAGATTTATAAATACTAATGTAGATGAAAAATCTTCTTTAGAATTTGCTAAAAAATGTTTAGATGAATTCAATGAATTAACTAGTGTATTAAATATAGTTAATAAGAAAAATGATGATATGTTAGATGAAGAAATAGAAAATCTAATACAAAAAAGAGTGGATGCTAAAAAAAATAAAGATTTTAAATTAGCAGATGACATAAGACAAGAGTTATTAGATAAGGGAATAATATTAGAAGATACTAGACAAGGTACTAAGTGGAAAAGAGCATAATTATGAATAGAACAGAATTAATAACAATGTCTCCATTAGTATTAGCTTATATAGGAGATACAATTTACGAATCATATATAAGAGAATATCTTATTAGACAAAATATAAATAAGAAAGTTAATGATCTTCATAAATCAGCAGTAAAGTATGTTAAGGCAAAAGCTCAAGCTACTATAATGCATGAAATAGAAGAAGAGTTAACTGAAGAAGAATTAAGAATATACAAGAGAGGTAGAAATCAAAAATCTCATACTTCTCCTAAAAATGCGGATATAATAGACTATAAGCATGCAACTGGATTTGAAGCATTAGTAGGCTATTTACATTTAGGTAATGAAAAAGAAAGACTTGATTATATAATATCAAAAGGAATAAAAATAATAGAAGATAATATGTAAAATAAAAAGTATTGCTTATAAAAGCAGTACTTTTTTAGATATAAAATATATGTTTTTATAAGATAACTAATAAGGTATAATAGTATCTATAAATTATTAATAAGGGGGATATTAAAAATGAAAGTAAAATTATTATCTTATACACCAGAACCAGAAAAAGTTATATCTATGGCGGCTAAGCTATGCTATTCAGCTGTTGGAGTTGACGATATAGAAAAGAATTTGACTGATGAAAGTATAGATAAGTTTTTAAATATGTTAATTAATATAGGACATGAGTCTCCTTTAGAACATGTTTCATTCACTTTTGCAGTAGAAGAAATATCAAGAGCATGTTCACATCAAATAGTTAGACATCGTATAGCTAGTTATTCACAACAAAGCCAACGATATGTTAAATTAAATCAATTTGAGTATATAATTCCTCAGGAAATAAATGAGATAGAAGAAGCTAGAGAAGTATTTATAGATGCTATGAAAAAAGACCAAGAGACTTATGATAAGTTAGTAGATATATTATTTGAAAAACATTATAATAATTTAATAAAATCTGGAAAAAATGAAAAAGAGGCGAAAAGAGACGCTGAAAAGAAAGCTATAGAAGATGCTAGATATGTATTCCCAAATGCATGCGAAACAAAAATGGTATTTACGATGAACACTAGAAGTTTATATAATTTCCTAGATCATAGATGCTGTGAAAGAGCACAATGGGAAATAAGAGAATTAGCTACAGAAATGCTAAGACAATTAAAACAAGTTGCTCCAATACTATTTAAAAATAGTGGACCTAACTGTGTAAAAGGACCTTGTCCAGAAGGTAAAATGACATGCGGTGAGATAGTTTCAATAAGAGAAAAATTTAAGAATTTGTAGGCGGTGGAAGAAGTGGCAATAATAGAAGGAAGAAATCCTGTAATAGAAGCAATAAAAAATGATAGAGAAATAGATAAAATAATGGTGGCAAATTCAGCTAAAGAAGGGTCTATCAAGAAAATAATAGGAATGGCAAAAGATAAAAACATAATTGTTCAATATGTTGATAAGAATAAATTAGATGAAATTAGTACAAGCCACTCTCATCAAGGTGTAATGGCTCAAGTAAGTGAACATAAGTATTGGGAGTTAGATGAATTAATAGAAAGCGTAAAAGAAAAAGGTGAAGACCCGTTCTTTATTATATTAGATGAGATAACAGACCCTCATAACTTAGGATCTATAATAAGAACAGCAGATGCAGTAGGAGCTCACGGTGTAATAATACCAAAGAGAAGATCAGTTCATATAACTCCGGTAGTAGTAAAAGCTTCGGCGGGTGCAATTGAATATGTACCAGTTTGTAAAGTAACCAATATAGTAAATACAATAAAAAAATTAAAAGAAGAAGGCTTATGGATAGCAGCAGCTGATATGGATGGACAAACTTTCTATGAGCAAAACCTTACAGGAGCATTAGGATTAGTAATAGGAAGTGAAGGTTTTGGAATATCTAGATTAGTTAAACAAAATTGTGATTTTACAGTTAAAATGCCTATGATAGGGAATGTAACATCATTAAATGCATCTGTAGCAGGTGGGATTCTTTTATACGAAATATTCAAGCAAAGATCAGGCGTAAAATAAATTAAATGAGAAGAAATATAAAAAAGTATTTAATAGTAGATGGTTACAATATTATAAATGCATGGGAAGAATTACAAAAAATAGCAAAAACAGATTTAGAATATGCAAGAGATAAACTTATTGATGCTATTATTGAATATGCAGAATTTACAGGACGAAAAGCGATAATAGTTTTTGATGCATACAACGTTAAAAGTAGTAAAGAAAAGTTGGAGTTTAGAAAATATATAACTATAGTATATACAAAAGAACATCAAACAGCAGATAGTTATATAGAAAAATACATAAGTTCTTTATCTAAATATGATGATGTTAAAGTAGCAACTAATGACTATGCAGAACAACAGATAGTATTAGGTAAAGGCGCATCAAGGATATCTGCAAGAGAATTAAAATTAGACTTAGATAACGCAAAGGCGAAAATAAGAGAAAAAACGAGTAGTGTGGAGAAAAAGATCCAGCGAAACTGGTTAGAGGATAGGATAGATAAGGAAACATTGTCGAAACTTGAGAACATTCGTAGAAAGCATTGAAAATACTAAATTTATTAGATTATAATATAGCTATGAAAATGGTTAATGGGGGAGATTTTACATGTTAGTAGCGAATGATAAATATTATGAGATAGTGGATAATTCTCAACAAGATGAATATGATTTAGTATTAAAAGCTAGCAAAGGGGATAAAATAGCTTTAGAATATATTATTAAAAAATACAAAAATTTTGTAAAAGCAAAAGCAAAATCATATTTTTTAATAGGTGCAGATAAGGAAGACATAATACAAGAAGGCATGATAGGGCTTTATAAAGCGGTTAGAGATTTCGATGGAAACAAAACGAATTCGTTTAAATGTTTTGCTGAAATATGTATAACAAGACAAATAATAACAGCAATAAAGACAGCAACAAGACAAAAACATATACCACTTAATTCTTATGTATCTTTAAACAAACCTATATATGATGAAGAATCAGAAAGAACACTTTTGGATATTATAGCAACTAGTATGGTTACTGATCCAGAAGAACTTATAATTAGCAAAGAAGAGTTAAAACGTATTGAATCTAAAATAAATGAACTATTAAGTGAATTAGAGCAAGAAGTCCTAGAACTATATCTAAATGGAAAGAGTTATCAATATATAGCGGACAGGCTTGAAAGAGATGTAAAATCAATAGATAATGCTCTTCAAAGAGTCAAGAGAAAATTAGAAAAACATCTTGAAAACAAGAATGATTAATAGTAAAATACTTACCATAAGCTTATTATAAGCATATTAATTTATTCATAAAACTGAGGAGGAATT
>NZ_HG529434.1 GCF_000499525.1 Faecalimicrobium dakarense
TTTTTACTCCTCTTTTTTTTAAGATTTGAAATCACAAAAACATTGACACTACTATCATTTTATGATAAATTATACAAAGTGATGATTCAGGAAGGTAATAATATCTTAATATTATAAATTAAGGTATTATATTAACAATATATATATTGTATTACAAAGTTGGAGGTGTAGCAGATGAGAGTTAAAGTAACTTTAGCATGTACAGAATGTAAGCAAAGAAACTACAACACTACTAAAAACAAAAAGAATAACCCAGACAGAATAGAATTACAAAAATATTGTAGATTCTGCAAGAAACATACTACTCATAAAGAAACAAAATAGTTTTTATTAAGGATGTGAGTATAATATGGCTGCCCAAGCAAATCAAGGCGTAAAAACTAAGAAGAGATTTAGTTTAGCTACTTATATAAAAGAAACTAAACAAGAACTTAAAAGAGTTTCATGGCCAACGAAACAAGAATTACTTAAAAACACTGGTGTGGTTTTAACTGTAGTTATTTCATCTACTATATTAGTATGGGCTTTAGATAGTGTATTATCTGGTGCACTAGCATTTATACTAAAATAGACACAAAGGAGAAAATAATATGTCAGAATTAGAACAAGCAAGATGGTATGTTGTACATACCTATTCAGGACATGAAAATAAAGTTAAAGCTACTATAGAAAAAGCTGTAAAAACAAGAGGTATGGAAGACTGCATAACACAAGTAGTTGTTCCGACTGAAGATGTAGTGGAAACTACTAAAACAGGAAAAGAAAAAACTAGACAACGTAAGGTATTCCCTGGATATGTCTTAGTTAAAATGGTAATCACCGATGAATCTTGGTATGTCGTAAGAAATACTAAGGGTGTTACTGGATTTGTTGGACCAGGATCTAAGCCGGTTGCATTAAGTGATGAAGAAGCTAAGACTATGGGCATAGAATCAACTGAACCAAAAATAGGAAATAGCAATATTGACCTAGAAATAGGAGATACTGTTGAAGTTTCTAATGGACCATTTAGTGGACAAATAGGTAATGTTGAAGAAATAAACCTGGAAACAAAAGAAGTCAAAGTGTGTATAGATGCATTTGGCAAAAAGACTCTATTTGTAATCGAGTCTGATAGTTTAGAAAGATTATAAAAATACTATATTTATATATAGAAAAATTCTGAGGAGGTGCGCTCAATGGCTAAAAAAGTTATAGGTCAAATAAAATTACAAATACCTGCAGGAAAGGCAACTCCAGCTCCACCAGTTGGACCAGCATTAGGACAACACGGAGTTAACATAATGGGATTCACTAAAGAATTCAATGCTAAAACTGCAGATCAAGCTGGAATGATAATACCAGTTGTTATAACTGTATACCAAGATAGATCATTCAGTTTCATAACTAAAACTCCACCAGCTGCTGTTTTATTAAAGAAAGCTGCTGGATTAGATTCAGCTTCAGGAGAACCTAACAAGAAGAAAGTTGCTACTTTATCTTCTGCTAAGGTAAGAGAAATAGCTGAATTAAAGATGCCTGATTTAAATGCTGCTTCAGTAGAAACTGCTATGAGTATGATAGCTGGTACTGCAAGAAGTATGGGTATCGTTATAGAAGACTAATTTTATAAAATTAGACACTTCGTTATAAGAAGTGGGAGGTTGAAAAACCGAAAATAACCACAAGGAGGACATTTAAAATGGCTAAAAAAGGTAAAAAATACGTAGAAGCTTTAACAAAAGTTGATAGAACTAGATTATATGATGCAACAGAAGCTGTATCATTAGTTGTAGATGTTGCTACTGCTAAGTTTGATGAAACTGTAGAAGCACACATAAAGTTAGGTGTTGACTCAAGACATGCTGACCAACAAGTAAGAGGTGCGGTTGTATTACCACACGGAACTGGTAAAACTAAGAGAGTTTTAGTTTTCGCTAAAGGAGCTAAAGCTGCAGAAGCAGAAGCTGCAGGAGCAGATTTCGTAGGAGCTGAAGACTTAGTTCAAAAGATACAAGGTCAAAACTGGTTTGAATTTGACGTTGTAGTTGCTACTCCAGACATGATGGGTGTAGTTGGTAGATTAGGTAGAGTATTAGGACCTAAAGGTTTAATGCCAAACCCTAAATCAGGAACTGTTACTTTCGATGTAGCTAAAGCTATAGACGAAATAAAAGCTGGTAAGGTTGAATACAGATTAGATAAAACTAACATAATTCACGTTCCAGTTGGTAAAGTATCTTTCGGTGGAGAAAAGTTAGCTGAAAACTTTGCTGCATTAATGGATGCAATAGTAAAAGCTAAGCCAGCTGCTGCTAAAGGACAATACTTAAGAAGTATAACAGTAACTTCTACTATGGGACCTGGTGTTAAAATAAACCCAGCTAGAATAGCAGAATAATAAAACTGTTGACATACAAAAACAAAAATGTTAATATAACATTTGTTGATATAAAAAAGAATAGATTTGCCGTAGACAGTAGGTGCCGAAAGGCTTAAAATCCTACCGAGGTTTTAGATAAATTGAAATTACTAAAGCTTTTGTTGTCTACTTTTGACTCAAAAGCTTTTTTAAATGAGATTGCGGCGAATACTAAACCTATTAGGTGAAGGAGGTGCACAATTAGATGAGACAAGCTATAGAACTAAAATCAGGCGTTGTTGCTGAGATAGTTGAAAAGTTACAAAAATCTTGTGCTGCTGTTGTAGTTGACTACAAGGGATTAACAGTTGAAGAAGTAACTGAATTAAGAAAGAAAATGAGAGAAGCTGGTGTTGAATACAAAGTATACAAAAACACTTTAGTAAGAAGAGCTGCTAAAGAAGTTGGTATAGAACAGTTCAATGACGAGTTACTAGTTGGAACTAATGCGATAGCATTCGGATACGAAGATCCTGTTGCACCAGCTAGAATATTAAAAGAATTTATGGATGCTCATCCAAAAATGCAATTAAAGATGGGAATAGTAGAAGGAGAATTCTACAACGAATCTCAAATAGTTGAGTTCGCTAACATACCATCAAGAGAGGTTCTTATTGCTAAATTACTTGGAAGCTTAAAAGCTCCAGTATCAAACTTCGCATACTTAATAGATGCAATGATAAAGAAAGCAGAAGGACAAGAAGCTTAATTGTCAATTTAGAAAAAATTATATAAATTATATATAATAATTATTAAATTAAAAAGTTAAAGAAAAAAATTCGGAGGTGCTAAAAATGACAATAGAACAAATATTAGAAGCTATAGAAAACATGAAAGTTTTAGAATTAAATGAATTAGTTAAAGCTGCTGAAGAAAAATTCGGTGTATCTGCTTCAGCTCCAGTTATGATGGCTGGTGCAGCTGCTGGTGGAGCTGCTGAAGAAAAGACTGAATTTGATGTAGTATTAGCAAGCGCTGGAGCTTCAAAAGTTGGAGTTATAAAAGCTGTTAGAGAAATAACTGGATTAGGATTAAAAGAAGCTAAAGAAGTAGTTGACAACGCTCCTAAGACAATAAAAGAAGGAGCTTCTAAAGAAGAAGCTGAGCAAATGAAAGAAAAGTTAGAAGCTGCTGGTGCTTCAGTAGAAGTTAAGTAGTTTTCTTTAAAAGATGTCCTTTGGACATCTTTTTTTATGTAATCTGCCATAGACTTAATAATGCATTTGTTAATAGTTTAAATAATGTTAATTATCACTGTAAATTCAAAGAGGTATAAACAAAAAAGTGTATTTTATACTTCTTTTTTTGTGTAAATTAAAAATATGTATAAAAATGCGAATTTTAGATTGGAATTTTGTGCATAATAAGTATTGCATATTTTTATACATAAAAATAAATATAAGACATTAGATATAAGTTACATATTGAAAAATACTTGACATTATGATAAAATTATTAGATGCGTTACAATGAACTATGGTTTTATTTTTAATTATTGAGAGGTGAAAAGTGAATGCCACATCCTGTCACGATAGGTAAAAGAACTAGAATGAGCTTTTCTAAGATAAAGGAAATAGCTGATGTACCAAATCTTATAGAATTACAAGTGGATTCTTATAAGTGGTTTATTGAAGAAGGATTAAAGGAAGTATTTGAAGACATTTCTCCAATAGAAGATTACACAGGTAATCTTATATTAGAATTTGTTGATTACTCTTTAGACGATAAACCTAAATACGATATAGAAGAATGTAAAGATAGAGATGCTACATATTGTGCACCTCTAAAGGTTAAAGTAAGACTTATAAATAAAGAAACTGGTGAAATAAAAGAACAAGAAGTATTTATGGGCGATTTCCCATTAATGACTGAAAGAGGAACTTTCGTAATTAATGGAGCAGAGAGAGTCATAGTAAGTCAATTAGTTAGATCTCCAGGCGTTTATTATGCACAAGAAAGAGATAAAACAGGTAAGAGGTTAATATCATCTACTGTTATTCCTAACAGAGGTGCATGGTTAGAATATGAAACAGATTCTAACGATATTATATCTGTAAGAGTTGACAGAACTAGAAAGCAACCAGTTACAGTTTTATTAAGAGCTTTAGGAATAGGAACGGATGCAGAAATCATTGAACTTTTAGGAGAAGATGAGAGATTAGCTGCAACTCTAGAAAAAGACAATACTAAAACAGTTGAAGAAGGTCTAATAGAAATATACAAAAAATTAAGACCAGGTGAGCCTCCAACAGTTGAGAGTGCATCATCATTATTAAATGCATTATTCTTCGATCCAAAGAGATACGATTTAGCTAAAGTAGGTAGATATAAGTTTAATAAGAAACTTGCTTTATGCAATAGAATAATGAATAAAATATCAGCGGAAGATATAGTAAACACTGAAACTGGTGAAGTATATGTAAAAGCTGGAGACAAAATAAGTTATGAAGTAGCTAGAGAAATACAAAATTCAGGTATAAATGTAGTTACTTTATTAGTAGACGATGAAAAAGAAGTTAAAGTTATAGGAAACAACTTTGTAGATATAAAATCTCATATTAGTTTTGACATAGATGAGTTAAATATAAAAGAAAAAGTTCACTATCCAACTTTAAAAGAAATTATAGATGAGTATAGTGATGAAGAAGAAGTAAAAGAAGCTATAAAATCTAGAATTAAAGAGCTTATACCTAAGCATATATTATTAGATGATATAATTGCTTCTATAAACTATGAATTCAATATATTCCATGAGATAGGTTTCATAGATGATATAGATCATTTAGGAAACAGAAGGATAAGATCTGTTGGTGAGTTATTACAAAACCAAGTTAGAATAGGTCTTTCAAGAATGGAAAGAGTTATAAAAGAAAGAATGACTGTTCAAGATATGGAAGCTATAACGCCTCAAGCGTTAGTTAACATAAGACCGGTTTCTGCTGCTATAAAGGAATTCTTCGGAAGTTCTCAGTTATCTCAGTTCATGGATCAAACAAACCCATTATCTGAATTAACACATAAGAGAAGATTATCAGCATTAGGACCAGGTGGACTTTCAAGAGAAAGAGCAGGATTCGAGGTTCGTGACGTTCATCATTCTCATTACGGAAGAATGTGTCCAATAGAAACTCCAGAAGGACCAAACATCGGTCTTATAAACTCATTAAGTACTTATGCTAAAATAAATGAGTTTGGTTTCATAGAGTCTCCTTATAGAAAGGTAGACAAAGAATCTGGTAAAGTAACTGATGAAATACATTACTTAACAGCAGATGAAGAAGATTTATTCATAAGAGCTCAGGCAAATGAACCATTAGAAGAAGATGGTAAATTCGTAAACAGTAGAGTAGTTTGTAGAACTGTAAATGGTGCAGTTGAACTAGTTCCTGTAAACAGAGTAGACTACATGGATATATCTCCAAAGCAAGTTGTTTCTATAGCTACGGCAATGATACCATTCTTAGAAAATGATGATGCCAACCGTGCGCTTATGGGATCAAACATGCAACGTCAGGCTGTTCCATTAGTTAGAAGAGAAGCTCCAATCATAGGTACTGGAGTTGAATATAGAGCTGCTAAAGATTCAGGTGCAGTTGTAGTTGCAAAACACAGTGGTGTAGCTGAAAGAGTAACTGCTGATGAAATAATTATAAAAAGAGAAGATGGAAATAGAGATAAGTACAAATTACTTAAGTTTAAACGTTCAAACTCAGGTACTTGTATAAATCAAACTCCAATAATAAATAAAGGTGAGCAAATATCTCAAGGTGATGTTATAGCAGATGGACCAGCTACAGATCTTGGAGAAGTAGCATTAGGAAGAAACTGTTTCATAGCTTTCATGACTTGGGAAGGTTACAACTATGAGGATGCTATTTTAATAAACGAAAGATTAGTTAAGGAAGATAGATTATCTACTATTCATATAGAAGAATATGAATGTGAAGCTAGAGATACTAAGCTAGGACCAGAAGAAATAACTAGAGATATACCTAACGTTTCTGAAAGTGCTGTGAAGAACTTAGATGATAGAGGTATAATCAGAGTAGGTGCTGAAGTAGATTCAGGAGATATATTAGTTGGTAAGGTAACTCCAAAAGGAGAAACTGAACTTACAGCTGAAGAAAGATTACTTCGTGCTATATTCGGGGAAAAAGCTAGAGAAGTTAGAGATACTTCATTAAAAGTTCCTCATGGAGAATCTGGTATAATAGTTGACGTAAAAGTCTTCACAAGAGAAAATGGAGATGATTTATCTCCAGGAGTTAATGAATTAGTTAGATGTTATATAGCTAAAAAGAGAAAGATAAAAGTCGGAGATAAGATGGCCGGACGTCATGGTAATAAAGGGGTTATTTCAAGAGTATTACCTGAAGAAGATATGCCATTTATGGAAGACGGAACTCCTCTTGATATAGTTCTTAATCCACAAGGGGTACCATCTCGTATGAACATCGGACAGGTACTAGAAGTTCACTTAGGACTTGCTGCGAAAACTTTAGGATGGCATGTAGCTACATCAGTATTTGATGGCGCTAAAGAAGGTGATATCAGAAAAGCATTAGTTGCAGCTGGATATCCAGAAGATGGTAAATTAACTTTACACGATGGTAGAACTGGTGAAACTTTCGACAACAGAATAACAGTAGGATACATGTACATGCTTAAACTACATCACTTAGTTGATGATAAGTTACATGCTAGAAGTACAGGACCATACTCTTTAGTAACTCAACAGCCATTAGGTGGTAAAGCACAATTTGGTGGACAGAGATTCGGGGAGATGGAGGTTTGGGCTCTAGAAGCATACGGAGCTGCTCACATACTTCAAGAAATACTTACTGTTAAGTCAGATGACGTTGTAGGACGTGTTAGAGCATACGAAGCAATAGTTAAGGGTGAAAATATCCCAGAACCAGGAATCCCAGAATCATTCAAGGTTCTTATAAAAGAACTTCAAAGTTTATGCTTAGATGTAAAGGTATTAACTGAAGAAGATCAAGAAATAGAAGTTAGAGAATCTTTAGAATTAGATGATATATCTAGTGAATTTGAATTAGATGTTATAGATAATGTGAAAGAAATGGAAGAAAATCACATAATAGAAGAAATAGACGATGACTTCATTGAAACAGTTGAAGAAGAAGATATGGAAAACATAGATTTTGAAGACGACGTAGTTTTTGATGAAATAGAATACGAAGAAGAAGAAGAAGAAAATTTTGATGAATAGTAATTAATGAATGTAAATATCAAATAGAAGGGAGAGAACTCCTTGTTTGAATTAAACAATTTCGAGTCGATAAAGATAGCATTGGCTTCTCCAGAAAAAATAAGACAATGGTCTAGAGGAGAAGTAAAAAAGCCTGAAACTATAAATTACCGTACTTTAAAACCAGAAAAAGATGGTCTATTCTGTGAAAGAATATTTGGTCCTCAAAAAGACTGGGAGTGCCACTGCGGTAAGTACAGAAGAGTTAGATATAAAGGTGTAGTTTGTGATAGATGTGGTGTAGAAGTAACAAAGGCTAAAGTAAGAAGAGAAAGAATGGGACATATAGAGCTTGCAGCTCCTATGTCTCATATCTGGTACTTCAAAGGTATACCAAGTAGAATGGGTCTTTTACTTGATATGTCTCCAAGATCTTTAGAAAAAATATTATATTTTGCTTCATACGTTGTAACAGATGCAGGTGAAACTGGATTAAACGAAAAGCAATTATTAACAGAAAAAGAATACAGGACTGCTGTTGAAAAGTATGGATATGGTACTTTCACTGTAGGTATGGGTGCTGAAGCTGTAAAACAATTATTACAAAATATTGATTTAGAGCAAGAAAGTAAAGAGTTAAGATCTGACTTAAAAGATAGCACTGGGCAAAAGAGAATAAGAACAATAAGAAGACTAGAAGTTGTAGAAGCATTCAAAAAGTCTGGAAATAAGCCAGAATGGATGATATTAGATGCAATCCCTGTAATACCACCAGATTTAAGACCGATGGTACAATTAGATGGTGGAAGGTTTGCAACTTCTGACTTAAATGACTTATATAGAAGAGTTATAAATAGAAATAACAGATTAAAGAGATTATTAGAGCTTGGAGCACCGGACATTATCGTAAGAAATGAAAAGAGAATGCTTCAAGAAGCAGTAGATGCTTTAATCGACAATGGTAGAAGAGGTAGACCTGTAACAGGACCTGGTAATAGACCGCTTAAGTCTTTATCAGACATGTTAAAAGGTAAGCAAGGGCGTTTCCGTCAAAACTTACTTGGTAAGCGTGTTGACTACTCAGGACGTTCAGTTATAGTTGTTGGGCCAGATCTTAAATTCTACCAATGTGGTCTTCCTAAGAAAATGGCTCTTGAATTATTCAAACCATTTGTTATGGATAAATTAGTTAAAGAAGGTCATGCACACAATATAAAGAGTGCTAAATCTATAGTAGAAAAAGTTAAACCAGAAGTTTGGGATGTATTAGAAGATGTTATAAAAAGTCACCCAGTACTTCTTAACCGTGCTCCTACTCTTCATAGATTAGGTATACAAGCATTTGAACCAGTTTTAGTTGAAGGAAAAGCTATAAAGCTACATCCACTTGTATGTACAGCATACAATGCCGACTTCGATGGTGACCAAATGGCGGTACACGTACCTTTATCAGTAGAAGCACAAGCAGAAGCAAGATTCTTAATGTTATCAGTAAATAACATACTTGCTCCTAAAGATGGTACTCCGATAACTACTCCTTCTCAGGATATGGTTTTAGGATGTTACTACTTAACAATAGAAGAACAAGATTATGCTCCAGGTCATGGTACAATATTTAAAGACTTTAACGAGTTATTACTTGCTTACCAAAACCAAGCAGTTCACTTACATTCTAAAGTTAAAATGAGAATAGTACTTCCTGATGGAAGAAAATCTCTAGTTGAAAGTACAGTTGGTAGATTTATATTCAACGAAAATGTACCTCAAGATTTAGGGTTTGTAGATAGAAATGTAGATCCATTTGGACTTGAAATTGATTTCTTAGTTGACAAAAAGTCTCTTGGAAAAATAATAGATAAGTGCTTTAGAAAGCATGGAAACACAGAAACTGCTATATTATTAGATCACATAAAAGCTTTAGGATTTAAGTATTCTACAGTAGGTGGTATGACAGTTGCTGTTGCAGATATGACAATACCAGAGTCTAAGAAAGCCTATATAACTGAGGCAGAGACTAAGGTAGATAAATATGAAAAAGCATATAGAAGAGGTTTAATCTCTAACGAAGAAAGGTATGAAAGAGTTATAGAAACTTGGTCAGAAACTACTGAAAAAGTTACAGATGCTCTTATGGCTGGACTAGATAGATTAAACAACATATATATAATGGCTCACTCTGGAGCCAGAGGTTCGAAAAACCAGATAAGACAGTTAGCTGGTATGCGTGGTCTGATGGCCAATGCATCTGGTAAAACAGTTGAAGTTCCAGTTAAATCTAACTTCCGTGAAGGGTTATCAGTAATGGAATACTTCACATCTTCACATGGTGCTAGAAAAGGTCTTGCCGATACAGCGCTTCGTACTGCCGATTCAGGTTACTTAACAAGAAGACTTGTTGATGTCAGTCAAGATGTTATAGTAAGAGAAGTTGATTGTGGAACAAATGATATAACAGAAGTCTTTGCTATAAAAGATGGAAATGAAGTTATAGAAGAATTATACGATAGAATAGTTGGAAGATATACTATAGATGCTATAGTAGATCCTAAAACTGGTGAAGTTTTAGTTGAAGCAGATTCTATGATACAAGAAGATGCAGCTGAAAAAATAGTTGAAGCTGGAATTGAAAAAGTAGAAATTAGAACTGTTCTTAACTGTAAAACGAACCACGGAGTTTGTTCTAAGTGTTACGGAAGAAACCTTGCAACAGGTAAAGAAGTTAATATCGGAGAGGCTGTTGGTATAATAGCTGCTCAATCAATCGGAGAACCAGGTACACAGCTTACAATGCGTACATTCCATACAGGTGGGGTTGCCGGTGGAGATATAACTCAAGGTCTTCCAAGGGTTGAGGAATTATTCGAAGCTAGAAAACCAAAAGGTTTAGCTCTAATCACTGAAATATCTGGTAGAGTTGAAATAGATGAAACTGGTAAGAGAAAAGAGATAGCTATAATACCTGAAGCTGGAGAAACTGAAGTATACGCAATACCTTACGGATCAAGATTAAGAGTTAAGCAAGGTCAAATGGTTGAAGCAGGAGATCCATTAACTCAAGGTTCTATAAATCCTCATGATATAGTAAGAATTCAAGGTATAGGCGGAGTTCAAGAATATATAGTTAAAGAAGTTCAAAGAGTTTATAGAATGCAAGGGGTTGACGTTAACGATAAGCATATAGAAGTTATTGTAAGACAGATGCTTTCTAAAGTTAAGGTTGAAGATCCAGGAGATACAGATTTATTACCAGGTGGATATGAAGATGTATTAACATTCAATAAATGTAATGAAGAAGCTGTGGCTCAAGATTTAGCACCAGCTGTTGCTAAGAGAGTATTACTTGGTATAACTAAGGCATCTCTTGCTACAGAGTCATTCTTATCAGCTGCTTCATTCCAAGAAACTACAAGAGTATTAACAGAAGCTGCTATAAAAGGAAAAGAAGATCACTTAATAGGTCTTAAAGAAAATGTTATAATAGGTAAGTTAATACCTGCAGGAACTGGTATGAAGAAATATAAGAATATAGCTGTTGAAAAAATTCAAGACTAAAGCTTAATGTAAAATAAAGAAATCTTGACATGGATTATGTCTGGTGATAAAATGTAAAAGTGTGCAATTGAAAGTGTACTAATGTCTATAACAAGTCATTGGTAGCTTTCAGTTGGACTTTTAATAAATAAGAATTAGCAGGCACCAAACTGCAAAGAGCTAAGACCACATGATTGTGTGTTAATAGACATTTAATTGTAAAGTAACGAAAGTTACATTCAATCAATATGTAAATCATATTGATTTAGTTGGCGATCGTTAAGATCGAAAATTTTCAAAGAGGAGGTGCGCGTGATGCCAACAATTAACCAATTAGTTCGTAAAAGAAGACAAGCAATAGAAAAGAAATCTACTGCTCCAGCATTACAAAAAGGATACAATTCTTTAAACAAGAAAACAACTGATACAAGTGCTCCACAAAAAAGAGGGGTTTGTACTTCAGTAAAGACAGTTACTCCTAAGAAACCTAACTCAGCTTTAAGAAAAGTTGCCAGAGTTAGATTAACAAACGGTATAGAAGTTTCTGCTTATATACCAGGTGAAGGTCACAACTTACAAGAGCATAGTGTTGTTCTTATAAGAGGAGGAAGAGTAAAAGACCTTCCAGGGGTTAGATACCATATACTAAGAGGTACATTAGATACTGCAGGTGTTGATAAGAGAATGCAAGCAAGATCTAAGTATGGTGCTAAGAAACCTAAAGCTGCAAAGAAATAGTAAAAAATAACTAACAATTGATTATAAGTGCGGTGCTTTAAATATATAGACATATTTATGGCATCACGGCGTTTGAATGATGTCGAGTACCTATGATTTAAGATTTAATAATTAAGGAGGGAAGTAAAATGCCAAGAAGAGGTAATGTTCCAAAAAGAGAAGTTTTAGCGGATCCAATATACAAAAGTAAAGTAGTTACTAAGTTAATAAATAACTTAATGATAGATGGTAAAAAAGGGAAGGCTCAAACAATAGTTTATGATGCTTTCGCTATGATAGCTGAAAAAACAGGAGAAGACGCTGTAGAGGTATTTAATACTGCTATGGAAAACATAATGCCAGTTTTAGAAGTTAAAGCAAGAAGAGTTGGTGGAGCTAACTACCAAGTACCTATTGAAGTAAGACCTGAAAGAAGACAAACTCTAGGATTAAGATGGTTAGTAAACTACACTAGAGCTCGTGGAGAAAAGGGAATGGTTGAAAAGCTAGCTAAAGAAATAATGGACGCTGCTAACAACACAGGAGCTTCAGTTAAGAAGAAAGAAGATACTCATAAGATGGCAGAAGCTAATAAAGCATTTGCTCATTACAGATTCTAATAACAGGATATACTGATACCTTTAAAGGGATATCGTAAGGAGGAGAACCATGGCTAGAAAGTTTCCTTTAGAAAGAACTAGAAATATAGGAATAATGGCTCATATAGATGCAGGAAAAACTACTACTACAGAAAGAATCCTTTTCTATACAGGGCAAACTCATAAAATAGGAGAAACTCATGAAGGAGCTTCTCAAATGGACTGGATGGAGCAAGAGAAGGAGAGAGGTATAACAATAACTTCTGCTGCTACTACTGCTGCATGGAAAGACCATAGAATAAATATAATAGATACTCCAGGACACGTAGACTTCACAGTTGAAGTTGAAAGATCTCTAAGAGTTCTTGACGGTTCTGTTGCTGTATTCTGTGCTAAAGGTGGGGTTGAACCTCAATCTGAGAACGTATGGAGACAAGCAGATAACTACGGAGTACCTAGAATGGCATTCGTTAATAAAATGGACATCATGGGTGCGGATTTCTACAATGTTGTAGCTATGATGAAAGATAGATTAGCAGCAAATGCTGTACCAGTTCAATTACCAATAGGTAAAGAAGATTGGTTAGAAGGTGAAGTTGACTTAGTAGAAATGTGTGCTCACATATACAAAGATGACTTAGGAGTAGAAATAATAAAAACTGAAATACCAGAAGATATGAAAGAATTAGCTCAAGAGTGGAGAGAGAAGCTTATAGAAGCTGTTGCTGAAACTGATGAAGACCTAATGATGAAATATCTTGAAGGTGAAGAGTTCTCTGTAGAAGAAATAAAAACTGCTATAAGAAAAGCTACTATAGCATGTGAAATGAACCCAGTATTCTGTGGTTCTGCATACAAGAACAAAGGTGTTCAGTTATTATTAGATGGTGTTGTTGATTACTTACCAGCTCCAACTGATATAGCTTCTATAAAAGGTATATTAGAAGATGGTGAAGAAGCAGAGAGACATTCATCTGATGAAGAACCATTCTCAGCTTTAGCATTCAAAATAATGACTGACCCATTCGTAGGGAAGTTAGCATTCTTCAGAGTTTACTCTGGGGTAATAGGAAGTGGATCATACGTACTAAACTCTACTAAAAACAAGAGAGAAAGACTAGGACGTATACTACAAATGCATGCTAATACTAGAGAAGAAATAACAGAAGTGTATGCTGGAGACATAGCTGCAGCTGTTGGATTAAAAGATACGACTACTGGAGATACTTTATGTGATCCAGCTCATCCAATAGTACTTGAAACTATGGAATTCCCAGAACCAGTTATATCTGTTGCTATAGAGCCTAAATCAAAAGCTGCTCAAGAAAAGATGGGTGTAGCTCTTCAAAAATTAGTTGAAGAAGATCCAACTTTCAGAGTTAGAACTGATGAAGAAACAGGACAAACTATAATATCAGGTATGGGTGAATTACACTTAGAAATAATCGTAGATAGATTATTAAGAGAATTCAAAGTTGAAGCTAATGTTGGTGCTCCACAAGTTGCTTACAGAGAAACTATAACTGAGCCAGTTGATATAGAGTACAAGTACTCTAAGCAATCAGGTGGTAGAGGACAATACGGTCATGTTAAGATAAGAGTTAACCCTCAAGATCCAGGTGCTGGATACAAATTCGAAAACAAAACTGTTGGTGGATCTGTACCAAAAGAATACGTTGGACCAACTGATGCAGGTATACAAGGTGCTATGGCATCTGGTGTAGTTGCTGGATTCCCAGTTGTTGACGTTGCTGTTGAATTATATGATGGTTCTTACCATGATGTCGATTCATCAGAAATGGCATTCAAAATGGCTGGTTCAATGGCTATGAAAGAAGCTTTAAGAAAAGGTAACTCTATATTATTAGAGCCTTACTTCAAAGTTGAAGTTGTTACTCCTGAAGATTACATGGGAGACGTTATGGGTGGATTAAACTCTAAGAGAGGTTTAATACAAGGTATGGAAGCTAGATCTGGTGCACAAGTTATAAATGCATTCGTTCCACTTTCAGAAATGTTTGGATACTCTACTGAGTTAAGATCTTCTACTCAAGGTCGTGCGACTTATACAATGATATTTGATCATTACGCACAAGTTCCAGCTTCAGTTGCTAAGAAAATAGCTGAATCAAGATAATAATTTCATTAATATAAATTATTAAAATAAACTTAAAATAAGTAAGACGAGGTATTCCTCGTCTTACATAAAAATATATAGGGAGGTATTT
>NZ_HG529435.1 GCF_000499525.1 Faecalimicrobium dakarense
CTATGCCTCTCTTTTTTTATAATTCAAAAAAGGTAATAATATACTCTTTATATTTTCTTGACAATTTGGGTGAAATTTTATATACTAAATTAGTGCTTTGAAAGAGAAACGAATCGAGTTTATAGCTAAGTTTTACATAAGAAAATAAATTTTGTAAAATTACAAAAAAAACTTGAAAAAATACAAGAAATAATATAAAATGTAATAGTGTGCTTGAGAGATAAGAAGTAAATTGAATAAATCTTAGTTAACAGCGACCAAATGCCGGTTGAAAAAATACAACACACCCGGAGCAGTGTATCGGCAAAAGTCGTGCGTGATATTAAGATTAAACGTGCGATAAAGGAGGGAAATTACAATGGCTAAAGAAACAATAAGAATAAGATTAAAGTCATATGATCACAAATTATTAGATTTTTCGGCTGCTAAAATAGTTGAAACTGCTAAGAAAGCTGGATCACAAGTTTCAGGACCTGTGCCACTACCAACTGAAAAGCAAGTTGTAACTATACTAAGAGCTGTACACAAGTACAAGGACTCTAGAGAGCAATTCGAAATAAGAACTCATAAAAGATTAATAGACATAGCTAATCCAACACCTAAGACAGTTGACTCATTAATGAGATTAGACTTACCAGCTGGTGTTGATATAGAAATAAAGTTATAATAGCAACCTAAGATGAAATCCTATAAGGTGATTATCTTAGAATGATTATGATGAAAGTTGTAATCCGCTGTAAGAATTATAGGAGGTGCTAATATGAAAGGAATATTAGGAAAAAAATTAGGTATGACTCAAATATTCACTGAAACAGGTATAGTATTACCAGTAACAGTTGTTGAGGCAGGGCCTATCGTTGTAACTCAAATAAAAACAGTTGAGAAAGACGGATACAATGCAATCCAAATAGGATTTGGAGATGCTAAAGAAAAATCTTTAAACAAGCCTCAAAAAGGTCATTTAGCTGCTGCTAACGTTTTAAAGAAACACATAAAAGAATTTAGAGTAGATTCTGTAGAAGGATACACAGTTGGACAAGAAATAAAAGCTGATTTATTCGCTGCAGGTGAAATAATAGATGTAACTGGAATATCAAAAGGTAAAGGATTCCAAGGTCCAATAAAAAGACATGGACAATCAAGAGGTCCTGAATCTCACGGTTCTAGATACCACAGAAGACCAGGTTCAATGGGAGCATGTTCTTTCCCAGGTAGAGTTTTCAAGAACAAAAAATTAGCTGGACACATGGGTAGCGTTAGAGTTACAGTTCAAAACTTAGAGGTTGTTAAAGTAGATGCTGATAAGAACCTTATATTAGTTAAAGGTGCTATACCAGGGCCTAAAGGTTCAGTAGTAACTATAAAAGAAGCTGTAAAATCTTCTAAATAATGACTAACCTAAGAAAGGAGGAAGCACAATGCCAAAATTAAACGTATTAAACACTAATGGACAAAATGTTGGAGAAATAGAATTATTAGATTCTATATTCAATATAGAAGTTAATGAGCACGTATTATACGAAGCTGTTAAAAATCAATTAGCAAACAAGAGACAAGGTACTCAATCTGCAAAAACTAGAGCAGAAGTTAGAGGTGGCGGAAGAAAACCTTGGAAACAAAAAGGAACTGGTAGAGCTAGACAAGGTTCTATAAGAGCTGTACAATGGGTAGGTGGAGGAGTTGCCTTCGCACCTAAGCCAAGAGATTACAGTTACACTTTACCTAAGAAGGTAAGAAGATTAGCGATGAAGAGTGCTTTATCTGCTAAAGTTCAAAATGGTGAAATAATAGTATTAGACGCTTTAAATATGGAAGCTCCTAAGACTAAAGAATTCGCTCAAATATTAAAGAATGTAAATTCTGCAAAGAAAGCTTTAATAGTAACTGCTGAAAACAACGAAAACGTAATAAAATCAGCAAGAAACTTAGAAGGTGTACAAGCTGCTACAGTTAACACTATAAATGTTTACGACATATTAAAGTATGATTCATTCATAATAACTACAGACGCTGTTAAAAAAGTGGAGGAGGTGTACGCATAATGACTAATCCACATGATATAATATTAAAGCCAGTTGTAACTGAGCAAAGTATGGCCGAAATGGTTGAAAAGAAATACACTTTTGTTGTTGCTAAAGGCGCAAACAAAACTGAAATAAAGAAAGCTGTAGAAGCTATATTCGGAGTTAATGTAGAAAAAGTAAATACATTAAACTACGATGGAAAAGTTAAAAGAATGGGTAAACATGAAGGAAGAACTGCAAGCTTTAAAAAGGCAGTAGTAAAATTAGCTGCTGATAGTAAAGAAATAGAATTCTTCCAAGGAATGTAATTAACCCTAGCAAACGAAGGAGGGAAAACAGATGGCTATAAAAAAGTTTAAACCAACTTCTCCTGCCTTAAGACAAATGACAGTTTTAGTTTCTGATGAAATAACTTGTAATGAACCAGAAAGATCTCTTTTAGTTTCACTAAAGAAAAACTCTGGTAGAAATGCACAAGGTAAAATAACTGTTCGTCACAGAGGTGGAGGAAACAGAAGAAAATATAGAATAATAGATTTCAAGAGAAATAAAGATGGAGTACCAGCAAAGGTTGCTACTATCGAATACGATCCAAACAGAACAGCTAACATAGCTTTATTACACTATGCAGATGGTGAAAAGAGATATATATTAGCTCCAGTTGGATTAGAGGTTGGAACTACAATATTATCAGGACCAACAGCTGACATAAAGCCAGGAAATGCTTTAGCATTAAAGGATATGCCAGTAGGTACTGTTGTTCACAACATAGAATTAAAGCCAGGGAAAGGTGCTCAGTTAGTTAGATCTGCTGGAGTTTCTGCTCAGTTAATGGCTAAAGAAGGAAAGAAAGCTTTATTAAGATTACCATCAGGGGAAATGAGATTCGTTTCTATAGATTGTAAAGCTACAATAGGACAAGTTGGTAACATAGAACACGGTAACGTTGTTATAGGTAAAGCAGGTAGAAAAAGACATATGGGTATAAGACCTACTGTAAGAGGATCTGTAATGAACCCTTGCGACCATCCACACGGTGGTGGGGAAGGTAGAACTTCAATAGGTAGACCTTCACCAGTTACTCCATGGGGTAAACCAGCACTTGGATACAAAACTAGAAAGAAAAATAAAGCTTCTGATAAGTTAATAGTATCAAGAAGAACTAAGTAATAGATTTACTTTTTGCTCGGAAAGGAGGAAATTAAATGTCAAGATCAACTAAAAAAGGACCTTTCGTCCATGCGAGACTTTTAAAGAAGATAGAAGCTATGAACGCTAGCGGAAATAGAGAAGTTATAAAGACTTGGTCAAGAACTTCAACTGTATTCCCTCAAATGGTAGAACATACTATAGCTGTTCATGATGGAAGAAGACATGTACCTGTTTTCATAACAGAAGACATGGTTGGACACAAATTAGGTGAGTTCGTTCCTACAAGAACTTTCAAAGGACACAAGGACGACGAAAAATCTAATAAAAGAAAATAATAATTTCTGACTAAGGAAGGAGGAATAGCAAATGGAAGCAAAAGCTACTGCTAAATATGTACGTGTATCACCAAGAAAAGCAGGACAAATCTGTGACCTTGTTAGAGGAAAGAATGTTAATGAAGCATTAGCAATATTAAAGTTCACTCCAAGAGGAGCGGCTTCAATAATAGCTAAAGTTGTTAAATCTGCTAAAGCAAACGCTGAAAACAACCATGAAATGGATGTTGAAAACTTATATATAGCATCAGTAGTTGCAAACCAAGGGCCAACAATGAAGAGATTCATGCCTAGAGCTATGGGACGTGCAACAATGATAAGAAAAAGAACTTCTCACATAGAGGTTGTTCTAAAGGAAAAAAAATAATTAGTAGATAGGAGGGAAAATAATGGGTCAAAAGGTTAATCCACACGGACTAAGAGTCGGTGTTATAAAAGATTGGGACTCAAGATGGTTCGCAACTGATAAAAAAGAATTCGGAAACTTATTATTAGAAGACCATAATGTTCGTAAATTCTTAAAGAAAAAATTATATTCTGCTGGTGTAGCGAATATAGAAATAGAAAGATCAGCAAACAAGCTTAAATTAGACTTACACGTTGCTAAGCCAGGTGTAGTTATAGGAAGAGCTGGTGCAGGAATAGATGCATTAAAAGCTGAATTAGAAAAAATGACTAAGAAGACTGTTATAGTTAACATAGTTGAAGTTAGAAACCCAGATAAAAATGCTCAATTAGTAGCAGAAAATATAGCATTAGCTATAGAAAGAAGGGTTGCTTTCAGAAGAGCTATGAAGCAAGCTATACAAAGAGCTATGAAGTCAGGTGTTAAAGGGATAAAAGTTTCTGCTTCAGGAAGATTAGGTGGAGCTGAAATGGCTAGAACTGAAGGATACAGCGAAGGAAATGTACCTTTACAAACACTTAGAGCTGATATAGCATATGGTTTCGCTGAAGCTGATACTACTTACGGAAAGACTGGTATCAAAGTTTGGATATGCAATGGTGAAGTTTTACCAACTAGAAATGGTGTAAATCCAAGAGAAGAAAGAAGAAACGATAGAAGAGATAACAAGAGAAACGACAGAAGAGATAACAGAAGAAATGATAGAAGAGGAAATGATAACAGAAGAAACGATAGAGGGCAAAGACCTCAAGGTTCTCAAGGATCAAGACCTCAAGGATCAAGACCTCAAGGTGCTCAAGGATCAAGACCTCAAGGATCAAGATCTCAAAACACTCAAAACAGAGGTAACTAATATTAGTAAGGTTTAAGGAAGGAGGAAATACTCATGTTAATGCCAAAAAGAGTAAAGCGTCGTAGAGTTCATAGAGGAAGTATGGCTGGTACAGCTCAAAAGGGTAATAAAGTTACTTATGGAGAGTTCGGATTAGTTGCATTAGAAGCTTCTTGGATAACTTCTAACCAAATAGAAGCTGCCAGAATCGCGATGACTAGATATATAAAAAGAGGCGGGAAGGTTTGGATAAAAATATTCCCTCATAAGCCTGTAACAAGAAAACCAGCTGAAACTCGTATGGGTGCTGGGAAAGGTTCTCCAGAATACTGGGTAGCTGTAGTTAAACCAGGAAGAGTTATGTTCGAATTAGCAGGTGTTCCTGAAGATAAAGCTAGAGAAGCAATGAGACTTGCGATGCACAAACTTCCAGTTAAGTGTAAGTTTGTAAAACGTGAAGATTTAGAAGTAAAGGGTGGTGAATAGGATGCAAGCTAAAGAATTAAGAGATTTAACAGGCGAAGAGCTAATGAATAAATTAAATGACTTCAAAAGTGAATTATTTAGCTTAAGATTCCAATTAGCTACTGGTCAATTAGAAAATACAGCGAGAATAAAGTTCGTTAAAAAAGACATAGCGAGAGTTAAAACTATACTTGCTGAGAGAAAGTTAAACGAAACTAGAGCTTAGTTTGGAAAGGAGGCTTTTGAACATGGAAAGAGGAAGAAGAAAAGTTAGAATAGGCCGTGTTGTAAGTGACAAAATGGATAAAACTATAGTTGTTGCTG
This sequence comes from Faecalimicrobium dakarense, assembly GCF_000499525.1. GTDB lineage: Bacteria > Bacillota > Clostridia > Peptostreptococcales > Peptostreptococcaceae > Faecalimicrobium > Faecalimicrobium dakarense. Next base: position 5,539 of record NZ_HG529435.1, read on the forward strand.
TTGAAGATTTCGTACGTCACCCATTATATAATAAGCCAGTTAAAAGAACTAAAAAGTTCAAGGCTCATGATGAACAAAACGTATGTAACATCGGAGATAAAGTTAAAATAATGGAAACTAGACCTCTATCAAAAGATAAGAGATTCAGACTAGTAGAAGTTGTTGAGAAAGTTAAGTAGTTTTTTTGGAAAAGGAGGGATTACGATATGGTACAACAAGAGACACGTTTAAGAGTTGCTGATAACTCTGGTGCTAAAGAAATACTATGTATACGTGTACTAGGCGGAAGTAAAAGAAGATATGGTAACATAGGCGACGTTATAGTTGCTACTGTTAAAAGTGCAACACCTGGTGGAGTTGTAAAAAAAGGTAAAGTTGTTAAAGCTGTTATAGTGAGAACTAAGCAAGGCATGAGACGTAAAGACGGAAGTTATATATCTTTCGACGAAAATGCTGCAGTTATAATAAAAGACGATAAGACTCCAGTAGGAACTCGTATATTCGGGCCTGTTGCTAGAGAGTTAAGAGACAATGAATTCATGAAAATAGTTTCTCTTGCTCCAGAAGTACTATAATAAGGAGGTGCAATAGGACATGATGCGTGTTAAAAAAGGTGACACTGTTGTAGTTATAGCAGGAAAAGATAAAGGTAAAAAAGGTTCAGTTGTTAAAGTAATGCCTAAAGCTAACAGAGTAATAGTTGAAGGTGTAAACGTAATAACTAAACATCAAAAGCCAAGTGCTATAAATCCACAAGGTGGAATAATAAATAAAGAAGCCCCAATTCATATATCTAATGTAATGCCACTTGATCCTGAAACAGGAAAAGGAACAAGAGTTAGAGTTGAAATGAAAGACGGGAAAAAAGTTAGAGTATCAGCTAAGAGCGGAAAAGAAATATAATATAGCTTGAAAGGAGGGACCTTAAATGGCTTCTAGATTACAAGAAAAATACATGAAAGAAGTTGCTCCTGCTTTAATGGAGAAATTTGGATACAAAAACGTTATGGAAATACCTAAGTTAGACAAAATAGTTATAAACATGGGTATGGGTGACGCTAGAGAAAATCCAAAAGGATTAGAAAAAGCTGTTGAAGAGATGGAAATGATCTCTGGACAAAAACCAGTTACAACTAAAGCTAGAAAATCTGTTGCTAACTTCAAATTAAGAGAAGGAATGCCAATAGGAGCGAAAGTTACTTTAAGAGCTGACAAAATGTTCTACTTCATGGACAAGTTAGTATCTGTATCTTTACCAAGAGTTAGAGACTTCAGAGGAGTTAATGCTAACGCATTCGATGGTAGAGGAAACTATGCTTTAGGTATAAAAGAACAATTAATATTCCCTGAAATAGAATACGATAAAGTAGACAAAGTAAGAGGAATGGATATAATATTCGTTACAACTGCAAAGACTGACGAAGAAGCACGTGAATTATTAAAATTATTAGGAATGCCGTTTTCTAAGTAAGCTTAGAAAAGGTCATTTTCTAAGCTAAGACGAAGGAGGGATTCCGAGTGGCTAGAAAAGCGATGGTTGTTAAACAACAAAAGAAGCAAAAGTACGCTACTAGAGAATACACTAGATGTACTATATGTGGTAGACCACACTCAGTATTAAGAAAATTTGGTATATGCCGTATATGCTTTAGAGAATTAGCGTACAAAGGTCAAATACCTGGTGTTAGAAAAGCAAGCTGGTAGAAGCTTGATTAAAATGGAAGGAGGGTTTTCAATATGACAATGACAGATCCAATTGCAGATATGTTAACTCGTATAAGAAATGCTAACGTAGTTAAGCATGAAACTGTTGACGTTCCTGCTTCTAATATGAAGAAAGAATTAGCTAGAATCTTATTAGAAGAAGGTTTCGTGAGAGGTTACGATGTTATAGAAGATGGAAAGCAAGGAATAATAAGAATACAATTAAAGTACGGACAAGCTGGCGAAAGAGTTATATCAGGATTAAAGAGAATATCTAAGCCTGGTATGAGAGTTTACGCTGCTAACCAAGAAATACCAAAGGTATTAAATGGGTTAGGTATATCAATAATATCTACTTCTAAAGGGATAATAACTGATAGACAAGCAAGAAAAGAAAATGTTGGTGGAGAAGTAATCTGCTACGTTTGGTAATATAAGCGAACAATGTAAGGAGGTGCGACTATGTCAAGAATAGGTGTTAAGCCAATAACTGTACCAGCAGGTGTTGAAGTAACTATAGCTGAAGGAAACTTAGTTACAGTAAAAGGACCTAAAGGAACTTTAACTAAGCAATTTGATGGTGCATTAACTATAAATAAAGAAGAAAATACTATAACTGTTGAAAGACCTACTAACAACAAGCAACACAGATCTTTACACGGATTAACTAGAACTTTATTAGATAATATGGTTGTAGGTGTTACTACTGGTTTCGAAAAGAAATTAGAATTAGTTGGTGTTGGATACAGAGCTCAAAAGCAAGGAACTAAATTAGTTATGAACTTAGGATTCTCTCATCCAGTAGAAATGGAAGATCCAGAAGGAATAACTGTTGAAGCTCCTAACCAAACTGAGTTAGTAGTAAAAGGTATCGATAAGCAATTAGTAGGAAACTACGCTGCTAAGATAAGAGACTGGAGAAAGCCAGAGCCATACAAAGGTAAAGGTATAAGATACGCTGGTGAAGTAGTAAGACGTAAAGAAGGTAAAACTGGTAAGAAATAATACCAATCATAACCGCTAGAAAGGAGTGAGCCTGATGATAAAAAAAGCTGATAAAAATGCTAATAGACTTCAAAGACATAAGAGAGTTCGTAGAAAAATAGCTGGAACTACTCAAAGACCAAGATTATGTATATTTAGAAGTGCTAATAATATATACGCTCAAATAATAGATGATACTAACAGAGTAACTCTTGCAGCTGCATCTTCGTTAGACGCAGAAGTAAAAGGATCTGTTAATCATACAGGAAACAAAGAAGCAGCTAGAAAAGTTGGAGAAATGATCGCCAAAAAAGCTGTAGAAAAAGGAATCACTGAAGTTGTATTTGACAGAGGTGGATACTTATATCACGGTAGAGTTCAAGAGTTAGCTGAAGGTGCTAGAGAAGCTGGACTTAAGTTCTAATTAAAAGTAAGAAGGAGGGAAATGCACATGTTACGTCGTAAGCCAATAGATGCAAGACAACTTGACTTAAAAGAAAAAGTTGTTGAAGTAAGACGTGTTACTAAAGTTGTAAAAGGTGGTAGAAACTTCAGATTTGCAGCATTAGTAGTAGTTGGAGATGAAAACGGATACGTTGGTGTAGGTACTGGTAAAGCAATGGAAGTACCAGATGCTATCAAAAAAGCTGTAGAAGATGCTAAGAAGAATCTTATACACGTACCAATGGTTGGTACAACAATTCCTCACGAAGTAAACGGACACTTCGGAGCTGGAAAGATATTAATAATGCCTGCTAAGCAAGGTACAGGAGTTATAGCTGGAGGACCTGCTAGAGCGGTACTTGAGTTAGCTGGATTAACAGATGTTAGAGCTAAATCTTTAGGATCTAACAACCCAAGAAATATGGTAAATGCTACAATAGAAGGACTTAACTCTCTAAAAACAGTTGAAGATATAGCTAAACTTAGAGGTAAAAAAGTTGAAGAACTTCTAGGGTAAGGAGGTAGTGAAAAATGGCTAAATTACAAATAAAGTTAGTTAGAAGTACAATAGGAACTACTCCTAACCAAAGAAAGAACGTAGAAGCGTTAGGATTAAGAAAAAGAGAACAAGTAGTTGTTAAAGAAGATAATGCCCAAACAAGAGGGATGATAAATAAAGTTAAGCATTTAGTACAAGTTACTGAAATAGCTGAGTAATATTTTGATTGAAGTACGATAAGGAGGTGCAATCCATGAAGTTACATGAGTTAAAACCTGCTAAAGGTGCAGTAAAAGCTAAGAGAAGATTAGGTAGAGGTACTGCAACTGGACAAGGTAAGACTGCAGGACGTGGACAAAAGGGACAATGGTCTCGTTCAGGTGGTGGAGTTAGAATAGGATTTGAAGGTGGACAAATGCCACTTGCTAGAAGACTTCCTAAGAGAGGTTTCTCTAATCCAAATAAAAAAGTATTTACAGAAGTTAACGTTGAATTATTAAATAGATTTGAAAACGGAGCAGAAATAACTGCAGAAGTTTTAAAAGCTACTGGTGCTATAAGCAAAATAGAAAAAGACGGCGTTAAGATCTTAGGCGAAGGAAACTTAGAAAAGGCTGTAACAGTTAAAGTTGCTAAGTTCACTGCTTCAGCTAAAGAAAAAATAGAAAAAGCTGGAGGAAAAGCAGAATTAGTTTAATCTAATCTGCTCTCTGAGCCATTTACAGGCGGGGTGAATTAACGTGTTAGCACAGTTAAAGCAAGCTTGGAAACTTAAAGATGTAAGAAGAAAAATATTATATACTTTGATGATGATTGTAGTATTTAGAATAGGTGCAACTATACCTGTTCCCGGAGTAAATGCAGATTATATTAAGGCAATGGTAGGCGATAATAGTCTACTTTCCTTATATAATATGTTTACAGGAGGAGCTTTCAGTAACTTCACACTGTTTGCTCTAGGAATAGGGCCATCTATAACGGCATCTATTATAATACAACTTCTAACTATAGGTTTTGAAAGTTTAGAAGAACTTCAAAAGTCTGGTGAAGAAGGAAAGAAAAAAATTAACAAATATACTAAATATATTGCATTAGTATTAGCCTTTGTGCAAGCAACTGCGATAACATTAGGAATTGTAAAAAATGCATTGATATCAAATAGTGCATTCTTTGTTATAACAGTTATCCTAACATTAGTATCAGCGAGTATGATGTTAATGTGGATAGGAGACAAAATTACTGAAAAAGGATTAGGTAATGGAGGATCTGTTATAATATTCATTGGTATTATATCAGGTATACCAAAAGATATTATAGCAACTGTTCACAAGGTTCAAAGTGGAGAAATACAAATATGGGCAGCACTTCTGTTAGTGGTAGTAATACTAATAACAATAGCAGCAGTTACATATATACAAGAAGCCACTAGAAAAATCCCAGTACAATATGCTAAAAGAGTTGTTGGAAGAAAGATGTATGGAGGACAAAGTTCTCATATACCGATGAAAGTTAACCAATCAGGAGTTATACCAGTAATTTTTGCTAGTTCACTTTTAGCTTTCCCTCAAACAATAGCTATGTTTATGGGTGCAGATGCTCAAAGTTTTGTTCAAACTTACTTAAGTCCGGTAAGTTCACCGGGAGTTTGGATATATAGATCTCTTGAAGTTCTGCTGATAGTATTCTTCTCTTATTTCTATACGACTGTATCATTTAATACAGAGGATATAGCAAATAATATGAAAAACAATGGTGGATTTATACCAGGTATAAGACCAGGTCAATCTACAATTGATTATCTAAATAGAATATTATCAAGATTAACTCTAGCTGGATCGTTATTCCTAGCTGCAATAGTAATGGTATCAGCGATTATTATGTTCTTTATGAAACTTAATATATCATTAGTTGGGACATCACTATTAATAGTTGTTGGTGTAGCGTTAGAACTTAAGAGACAGTTAGAATCAAATTTAGTTATGAGAAGCTATCAAGGTTTCTTAAAATAAATTGGAGACGATCATATGAGAATAATATTACTTGGACCTCCTGGTGCAGGAAAAGGCACACAAGCAGCAGGAATAGTAGAAAAATACGATATACCTCATATATCAACAGGAGATATATTCAGAAAGAATATAAAAGAAGGAACAGAACTTGGAAAGAAAGCTAAAGGATACATAGATCAAGGATTATTAGTTCCAGATGAGTTAACTGTAGGTCTAGTTACAGACAGAATAACTCAAGATGACTGTGAAAATGGATTTATGTTAGATGGATTCCCAAGAAATGTTGCTCAAGCTGAACATTTAGATGCGTTCTTAAAAGAAGCTAGTATAGAATTAGACAAGGTAGTTAATATCGAAGTTGATAAAGATATATTAGTTGGCAGAGCTGTAGGAAGAAGAATATGTAAATCTTGCGGTGCTACGTATCATGTTGAGTTTAATCCTCCTAAAGAAGAAGGTATATGTAATGTATGCCAAGGAGAGTTATACCAAAGAGCAGATGATACTGAAGAAACTGTATCTAAAAGAATACAAGTATATCTAGATGAAACAAAACCATTAGTTGATTATTATAGTTCTCAAGGTATAATAGCTAACATAAATGGTCAACAATCTATAGATAAGGTATTCGAAGATATAGTAAATGCTCTAGGATGTGAAAAATAATGATTATTTTGAAATCCAAAAAAGAAATAGAACTTATGAGAGAAGCTGGCAAGATTGTCGCTGAAACTCATGAGATATTAAAAGCAGCTGTTACTCCGGGAATATCTACTTTAGAGTTAGATAAAATGGCTGAAGAGAATATAAGAAAATATAATGCTATCCCTTCTTTTAAAGGATACGGTGGTTTTTCAGGTTCTATATGTGCTTCTATAAACGAAGAAGTAGTACATGGAATACCAGGTAAAAAGATATTAAAAGAAGGTGACATTATAAGTTTAGATATAGGAGCCTATTATAAAGGATATCATTCAGACTCTGCGAAAACTCATGGAGTAGGGATAATATCTGAAGAGGATAGGAAATTAATAGAAGTAACAAAAGAAAGCTTCTATGAAGGCATAAAATTTGCTAAACTAGGATATAGATTATCTGATATCTCACACGCAGTACAAGCACACGTTGAGAAACATGGTTTCTCAGTAGTTAGGGACTTAGTAGGTCATGGAGTTGGCTCAGAACTTCATGAAGATCCTCAAATACCTAATTATGGACCACCAGGCAAAGGACCAAAACTTCAAGAAGGAATGGTTTTAGCTATAGAACCTATGGTTAACGCTGGTAAATACCACGTTAAAACATTAAGGGATGGGTGGACTATTGTTACTATTGATAACAAAAAATCAGCTCATTATGAGCATACGATAGCTATTACTGAAGACGAACCGATAATATTATCAAGTCTTTAGTCTTGATAGATAGGTATAAATAATGCTATCTAAGTTAGATCTAATGATTTAACTTATGAAATGGAGGTTTGGTTAGTTAATGGCCAAAAAAGATGTTATAGAATTTGAAGGTACAGTTACTGAAAACTTACCTAATGCTATGTTTAAAGTAAAATTAGAAAATGGACATGAAGTACTATGTCATTTATCTGGAAAGCTGAGAATGAACTTCATAAGAATTCTTGAAGGTGATAAGGTGAATGTTGAGCTTTCTCCATATGATCTTACAAGAGGAAGAATCACTTGGCGTAAGAAGTAGACTATTTAATATTAGTCTAAGGAGGGATTAACAATGAAAGTAAGACCATCAGTAAAACCAATATGCGAAAAATGCAAAGTAATAAAAAGAAAAGGTAAAGTAATGGTTATCTGCGAAAATCCAAAGCATAAGCAAAAGCAAGGATAATAAATTATTACTAGCAATTTATTGATTAATATAGTATAATATTATATTGTGATGTTGACAAAATCGTTCAAAATAATGGAAATTTTGGAGCTGGAATAATATAATATTGATATTTAAACACTAAAAACTAAGTGTAGGAGGTGCGAATAATGGCAAGAATAGCTGGGGTAGATTTACCTAGAGAAAAAAGAGCGGAAATAGCTTTAACTTATATATATGGTATAGGTAAAGCAACTGCTAATGAAATATTAGCTAAAGCTGAGATAAATGCTGATACAAGAATAAAAGATTTATCAGAAGAGCAAGTTAACGACTTAAGAAAGATAATAGATAGTGATTTCTTAGTTGAAGGTGATTTAAGAAGAGAGATCGCTTTAAACATAAAGAGATTAAGAGATATAAAATGTTACAGAGGTATGAGACATGCTAAAGGTCTTCCACTAAGAGGACAAAGAACTAAGACTAATGCTAGAACTAGAAAAGGTCCTAGAAAAACTGTATCTCGTAAGAAAAAGAAATAATAATTAGATAGGAGGGAAAATCAATGGCTAAACCAAAAAAGAAAGTTACACGTGTAAGAAGAAGAGAGCGTAAAAACATAGAACGTGGTCAAGCTCATATACAATCAACTTTCAACAACACAATAATAACTTTAACTGATGTTCATGGAAATGCTATATCAGCTGCTTCTTCAGGACAATTAGGATTCAAAGGGTCAAAGAAAGCTACTCCTTTTGCATCTCAAATGGCTGCAGAAACTGCTGCTAAGGCTGCTATGGAACACGGTTTAAAAACTGTAGAAGTATTCGTAAAGGGTCCTGGTTCAGGAAGAGAAGCTGCTATAAGAGCTTTACAAGCAACTGGACTAGAAGTAACTATGATAAAAGACGTAACTCCAATTCCTCACAATGGATGTAGACCACCAAAGAGAAGAAGAGTGTAATTATATAAACAAGTAAATTAGGAGGTGTAAAGACATGGCAAGATACACAGGTGCATCATGCAGACAGTGTCGTAGAGAAGGAATGAAATTATTCCTTAAAGGTGACAGATGTTATACTGATAAATGTGCTATAGTTAAGAGAAACTATGCTCCAGGACAACATGGACAAGGAAGAAAGAAAGTTTCTAACTATGGATTACAATTAAGAGAAAAGCAAAAAGTTAAGAGAATATACGGAGTTTTAGAAACTCAATTCAGAAATTTATACGAGCGTGCTGAAAAAATGGCTGGTATAACAGGGGAAAACTTATTAAGTTTATTAGAAAGAAGATTAGACAACGTTGTTTACAGAATGGGATTAGCTTCATCTAGAAAAGAAGCTAGACAATTAGTAGGACACGGTCACTTCTTATTAAACGGACATAAGACTGATATAGCTTCTGTAACAGTTAAACCTGGTGATGTTATAACAGTTAAAGAAAGATCAAAGTCATCTGCTAAATTTAAAGCTTTAGTAGAAGCTAACTCAAGAATAGCTCCTAAATGGTTAGAAGCTAACTTAGAAGAAATGACAGTTAAAGTTGTTGCTATCCCATCAAGAGAAGATATAGATCTTGAAATAGCAGAACACTTAATCATAGAGCTTTACTCTAAGTAATAAGCATATTTTAAAATTTATTTTTGAAATTGTTTACCCTCAGTGGATTAATAAATTTGAAGGAGGGTTTTGTCCATGATAGAAATAGAAAAACCAAAAGTAGATATAATCGAACTTAGCGAAGACTATAGATATGGAAAGTTTGTCATAGAACCTCTTGAAAGAGGCTATGGTATAACTATAGGTAATGCTTTAAGAAGAATATTATTATCATCTTTACCAGGTGTTGCAGTTAACTCTATAAAAATAGATGGAGTTCTTCATGAATTCTCAACTGTACCTGGTGTTAAAGAAGATGTTACTGAAATGATATTAGCATTAAAAGAGCTTTCAGCTACTATAGATGGTGAAGGAAGTAGAACACTTAAAATAGATGCTCAAGGACCATGCACTATCACAGGGGCAGATATAATATGCCCTTCAGATGTTGAAATATTAAGCAAGGATTTAAAGATAGCTACGCTAGATGACAATGCTAAGTTTAATATGGAAATATATGTAGACAAAGGTAGAGGATATGTTTCAGCTGAAGAAAACAAGACAGAGCATATGCCTATAGGTGTTTTACCTGTAGATTCAATATATACTCCTGTTGAAAAAGTGAGCTACCATGTTGAAAATACAAGAGTAGGTCAAAAGACAGATTATGATAAATTAGTACTAGATGTTTGGACTAATGGAAGTATAAATCCTCAAGAAGGAATATCTCTTGCAGCTAAAGTACTAGTTGAACATTTAAATCTATTCATAGACTTAACAGAGCATGTAAGCAATGTTGAGATAATGGTAGAAAAAGAAGAAGATCAAAAAGAAAAAGTTCTTGAAATGACAATAGAAGAATTAGATTTATCAGTTAGATCTTACAACTGTTTAAAGAGAGCGGGAATAAATACAGTTGAAGAATTAGCTAATAAGTCTGAAGATGATATGATGAAGGTTAGAAATCTAGGGAAGAAATCTTTAGAGGAAGTAATCCAAAAGTTAGAAGAACTTGGACTAGGTCTTAAACCAAGCGAAGAATAGTGAGTGAAGGAGGGATAGTATGGCTACTTACCGTAAATTAGGACGTGAGACTGCTCACAGAAACCTTATGTTAAGAAACTTAGTAACTGACTTACTAAGAAGTGGAAGAATAGAAACTACAGTAACTAGAGCAAAAGAAACTCGTAGAATGGCTGAAAAGATGATAACTCTTGGTAAAAGAGGAGATCTTCACGCTAGAAGACAAGTTTTAGCATATGTTATGGATGAAACTGTAGTAAACAACTTATTCACTGATATAGCTCCAAAATATGCTGAGAGAAATGGTGGATACACTAGAATAATCAAAAAAGGACCAAGAAAAGGCGACGCTGCTGAAATGGCTTTTATAGAATTAGTATAGTACGAAAAGGATTAAGCTTAATAGCTTAGTCCTTTTTTGTGCCAATTTTTACTTAAACTATGATATAATACTACTTAAAATGATTTTTTAATACTACTTACGAAAAGGAGTATAGTGAATGAACAGTATAGTTAAGGTAAATAACCTATCATTTGAATATATAACAGATGAAGAAAAACTTAAAGCTATCGATAATTTAAATTTAGAGGTAAAAAAAGGTGAATTTGTGGCAATAATAGGACATAATGGATCGGGTAAATCAACTTTATCTAAAAACCTAAATGCTATTTTAATGCCTAGTGAGGGAAATATACTTATAGATGGATTAGATACTAAAGAAGAAAATAATTTATGGTCTATAAGACAAACTGCAGGTATGGTATTTCAAAATCCAGACAATCAAATAGTTGCCACTGTAGTAGAGGAAGATGTAGCCTTTGGTCCGGAGAATTTAGGAATAGAACCTCACGAGATAAGAAACAGGGTAGAAGAGTCTCTTAAGAGTGTCGGAATGTATGAGTTAAAAGATAGACAACCACATCTGTTATCAGGCGGACAAAAGCAAAGAGTAGCTATAGCAGGTATAATAGCGATGAAACCTAAATGTATTATATTTGATGAAGCAACAGCGATGCTTGATCCATCTGGAAGAAAAGAAGTTATGAAAACAATAAAAAGACTTAATAAAGAAGAAAATATAACAACACTACATATAACTCACTTTATGGAAGAAGCAGTAGAAGCAGATAGAGTTATAGTAATGGAAAAAGGTAAAAAAATACTTGAGGGTACTCCACGTGAGGTATTTAGCAATATAGAGATGTTAAGAAGTATAGGGCTAGATGTACCTTGTATGACTGAACTATCTAGTTTATTAAGACAAGAAGGTTTAGATGTTGATAATGATATATTAACTGTGGATGAGATGGTGATGAAATTATGTCAATTATAGTAAAAAATTTAACTTATATATATGATGAAGGGATGCCTTTTGCAAGTAAAGCATTAGATAATGTTACACTTGAGATAAAAGATAGAGACTTTGTTGGTCTTATAGGTCATACTGGATCTGGTAAATCTACGTTAATACAACATTTGAATGGTTTGATAAAACCTTCATCTGGTGAAATCTATATAAATAATTTTAATATTACTGATCCAAAACTAAACTTGACAGAGATAAGAAAAAGAGTTGGAGTGGTATTTCAATATCCAGAATATCAACTATTTGAAGAAACAATAGAAAAGGATATAGCTTTTGGACCTTCTAATTTAGAATTAGAGCAATCTGAAATAGATAAAAGAGTAAAAGAATCTATGGAAGCTGTAGGATTAAATTATGAGGAGTTTAGAAGTAAATCTCCATTTGAACTATCAGGTGGTCAAAAGCGTAGGGTGGCTATTGCTGGTGTTATAGCAATGAAGCCAGAAGTTCTTATATTAGATGAGCCAACAGCAGGATTAGACCCAGGTGGAAGAGATGAAATATTTGAACTTATAAAAAAGCTTCATAGAGAAAATAATATGACAATAATATTATCATCACATAGTATGGATGATATGGCTAAATTAGCTAAAACTATAATTGTCATGAATAAGGGCAATATTGAATTTATGGGGACTCCTAGAGAAGTTTTTAACTCTAATACTGATAGATTAAAAGAAATAGGATTAGATATACCTCAGATTTTAGAACTCGCTATTAAATTAAGAGAGCAAGGGTTTGATATAAGAGGAGATATATTAACAATAGAAGAAGCCAAAGAAGAAATATTAAAAATTATGAGAGGAAGAAAAAAATGTTAAAAGATATAACTATAGGACAATATTATCCTACTAATTCGTTTATTCACAAATTAGATGCTAGGGTAAAACTTATAGCTACCTTTGTATTTATGGTATCTTTATTCATAATAAATAAGTTTTGGCCTTATGCTATAGTTTTATTATCTCTAGTATCTGTTATAAATCTATCTAATATACCTGTTAAATATATTGTAAAAGGTGTAAAGCCATTAAAATGGATTATACTATTTACGTTTGTTATAAATGTATTTTTCTTACCGGGAGATGTTATATGGTCATTTGGATTTATGCGTATAACAAGCCAAGGGTTAGAGCAAGCTATATTTATGGCTATAAGGCTTATACTACTAGTTGTAGGGACGTCAATACTAACATTAACAACATCACCTATTGAGCTTACAGATGGCATAGAAAGGCTATTAAATCCATTTAAGAAGATAGGGTTACCGGTTCATGAATTGGCTATGATGATGACTATAGCATTAAGATTTATACCTACATTACTAGATGAGACTGATAAAATAATGAAGGCCCAAATGTCTAGAGGAGCTGACTTTGAAAGTAAGAATATAATCAGTAGAGCTAAGAATCTAGTTCCATTATTAGTGCCCTTATTTGTAAGTGCATTTAGAAGAGCTGATGAACTTGCTATGGCAATGGAAGCTAGATGCTATAGAGGTGGATATAATAGAACTAAGATGAAGGAAGCTATTGTAACTAAATCAGATTATGTAGCTTACTTTGCACAAGTTATATACTTAGGAGCTATTATAGCTACAAGATTTATTTAAAGAGGTATATAATGAGAAATATAAAAATTATAATACAGTATAATGGTGAAAATTATTGTGGATGGCAAAAGCAACCAGATTCTTTAGGGATACAAGGAAACATAGAAAAAGCCATATACGAAATAACTAAAGAAAAAGTTAAAATAACCGGTTCAGGAAGAACCGATGCAGGAGTACATGCATTAGGTCAGGTAGCTAACTTTAAAATAGAGTCGAGTATACCTGCAGAAAAGATACCAAATGCATTAAATGCTAAACTGCCTAAAGACATATCTATAATTGCCTGTAGTGAGGTAGATGATGAATTTCATTCTAGGTATAGTGCTAAAGGGAAAAGATATAGGTATTTAATATATAATCAATTATATAGGAGTCCTATATACAAGGATACATCCTACCATGTTAGGTATGACCTTGATTTTGAAAAAATGTGTAAAGAAGCTAAGCATTTAATAGGAGAACATGACTTTAAGGGGTTTATGAGCTCGGGATCGTCTGTAAAGGATACTGTAAGGACTATATATGATATTACTTTAGAGAAACATGAAGATTTAATTATTCTAGAAGTAGAAGGTAATGGATTTTTATACAATATGGTAAGAATAATAGTAGGAACACTAGTAGATATCGGCAGAGGAAGGATAAATGAAAGCTTAGCAGATATAATTAACTATAAGAGTAGAGGTAAGACTGGTCATACTGCACCAGCACACGGATTATTTCTTAAAAAAGTTGATTATTAGCTTGACACACCAGGGGGCATGTATTAAAATAAGTTAGAGTGTGTTAATAAGTCCACTTGCCCCGGACTTGACATAAACGGTAAAATTTTTTATATGAAAAAAGTTAAGGAGGGACAACTATGAAAAGTTATATAGCTAAGCCAGCTGATGTACAAAGAAAATGGTACATCGTTGATGCTGAAGGAAAAACATTAGGTCGTTTAGCAACTGAAATAGCGACAGTATTAAGAGGGAAGCACAAGGTTACTTTCACACCTCACGTAGATGGTGGAGATTTCGTTGTTGTTGTAAATGCAGAGAAGGTAGTTTTAACAGGAAAGAAATTAGATCAAAAATTATACAGATACCACACAGGTTATGTAGGTGGATTAAAAGAAATAACTTACAGAGAAATGATGGAAAAGAAACCAGAAGAAGTTATATCTCACGCAGTAAGCGGTATGTTATGTAAGAACAAACTAAGAAGTAGAATGATGACTAGATTAAGAGTATTTGCAGGAGCTAACCATGATCATGCAGCTCAAAATCCAGAAGTTTTAAACTTTAAATAATAATTAACGGGTGAAAGGAGGAGTTATCATGGCTAACGTTCAATATTACGGAACTGGAAGAAGAAAGCATTCTGTTGCTAGAGTAAGATTAGTTGCAGGTGAAGGAAATATAGTAGTAAATGGAAGAACAGTTGAAGAATATTTCAACTATGAAACATTAATAAGAGATGTTAAGCAACCATTAGTTTTAACTAACAATGAAACTAAGTACGATGTTATAGTAAAAGTTGAAGGTGGAGGATTCACTGGACAAGCTGGAGCTATAAGACATGGTATATCTAGAGCTTTATTAAAAGCTGATTTAGATTTAAGAGGAGCTTTAAAAGCTGAAGGATTCTTAACTAGAGATGCTAGAATGAAGGAAAGAAAGAAATACGGATTAAAGGCAGCAAGAAGAGCTCCACAATTCTCAAAGAGATAATTTTATATTATTTATGTTTGTACAAAGACTTTGGAATATTCCAAAGTCTTTTTTAATATAAATATATAGGGTGATATTGTGAGAAACTATATGAAGCATACAGTCTTTGGTGTTATAGCATTATTGCTAATGATAGTAGCTATATTTGAAGTAAAAAATGTATCAGAGTCTGTTATGGAATATATGCCTGTAACCAATAAAACTATAATACTAGATGCAGGTCATGGGGGTATAGATCCAGGAAAATTAAGTAATGATAAAGAAATACAAGAAAAAGATGTAAACTTAGCTATTACCCTTAAGCTTAGAGAGTTACTAGAATCAAGTGGTGCTCTTGTAATACTTACTAGGGAAGATGATAGTAGTTTATATACTGAGGATGGTAATAAGACAATAAGACAAAAGTATAATGAAAATTTAAAAAACAGAAAAAAGATAATAAAAGAATCAAATGCAGATATGTTTGTATCAATTCATTCAAATGCATTTACAGAATCTAAATATTACGGAGCACAAACTTTTTATCCTGCGGGGAAAGAAGACTCTGTAAATTTATCAAAGTACATACAGCAAGAACTTAAAAGGGTAGTAGATAAAACGAATAATAGAGAGATAAAACCAAGCGAAGATATATATGTATTGAAAGAAAATGAAATACCGTCAGCTTTAATAGAATGTGGTTTCTTATCTAATGATAAAGAAGCTAAACTTTTAGTAGATGAAAAATATCAAGAGAAGATAGCTTGGTCAATATATGTAGGTATTCAAAAATATTTTAGTTCAACTATGAATAAATAATAAAAAAATGAAGATAATAGGTTATATCAAGGCAAACAAACTGCTAAGATATAACCTTTTATTGATTAAAATGAAAAATAAGTAAAAAAATAGAAAGAAAGTGTTGACTTAAATTGATATACTTGTTATTATAATAAAGTACTCAAGAGGAGTACATAA
>NZ_HG529436.1 GCF_000499525.1 Faecalimicrobium dakarense
ATTGTTTGTTTTTCACAACTTCCTTAGTTTACCAAAGTCATCTTACTTTGTCAACTTTTTCTCTGTTGTTTTTTTGTTGTTTGCCCTCGTCTTAAGGACAAGTATAACTATACCATCTTAAATTTATACCGTCAACACTTTTTTAAAAGTTTTTTTATTTATTTTATATTTAATTACTCTTTATATGCTCTCTAAGTTCTTCCAAAGTAAGATTTACCAAGTCATTTAGCATCTTTTTTCTTTGAGAAATATTTTCATATTTTTTTATAATGTTTACTCTAGCTATTCCTAAAAGGTTTATATACTCTTCATAGCTATCATCATATTTCTCTGATAATTCTTTTTTTATCTTAGATGATAGCGATGGACTTTTACCTCCGGTAGATACACTAATTAGTAAATCTCCTCGTCTTATATATGAAGGTACTGTGTAATTAGATAAATTTATATCATCAACTACATTAACTAGTTTTCCGTTATCTCTGCAATATATTCCTATTTGTTTATTTGTTTCTTTATTATTTGTGGCTGCAACTACTATAAAGCTCTCTTTTATATATTCTTCTTTATATGTATCTCTTATTATTTCAATATTATCTTTTAATTCATTGAATTTATCTATGAAGTCTAATGACACTACTTTTACATTCTTATCAAAGTCTAAGAAGTTCTTGCATTTTCTATATGCTACTTCCCCTCCCCCTATTATCGTTATCTGCAAATCTTTTAATTCTAAATTTATTGGATATAACATTGTTTAGTACTCCTTTTTGTATATGTGCATACTTACCTACTGTATTTTATAATCGATACGTTTAATTCTTATTCTTATTCTTTTTCTCCTTGTCATGATTTACTCTACGATACGTAAATTCACCTACCTAACGAATCGTTAACACCTATTTATGGTATTTAAATACCATAAAAGCTATCTTAAAACCTTAGCTTCATAGAAAATTTAATTAATTCTATATAAATCTAAATATTAAGATAGCTTTTTATATACTAAGGAATTATAAAATAATTTGCCGACGCGTCGCTCAAATTATCTGGCTTGTGGATAAATTATAATTCCGACAGCTAAACTTGAGCAACGGACGCAGTCGTTGGCGACATGAAATATATCGCCCACGCAGTGGCTTAAGCGAAGCGAGTTTTTTATTGTATTTTATTTTTTTAACATCTTAGCTAAATCTTTAGCAAAGTAAGTTATTATTATATCAGCTCCAGCTCTTTTTATAGACATCATAGATTCATATATAACGCCTTCATCTAATATTCCATTTTTAATAGCTGATTTAAGCATTGCGTATTCTCCACTAACACTATAAGCTGCAAGAGGTAAATCGTAATTATCTTTAACTCTTCTTATAACATCTAGATATGATAGTGCCGGTTTTACCATTAATATATCTGCACCTTCTAATACATCTAACTCAGATTCTATTAATGCTTCATTGCTATTTGCAGGGTCCATTTGATAAGTTTTTCTATCTCCAAAAGACGGTGCAGAGTTTGCAGCTTCTCTAAATGGTCCATAGAATTTAGAAGCATATTTAACACTATATGACATTATAGCTATATGCTCAAAACCTTCTTTATCTAAAGCTTCTCTCATAGCTTTTATTCTTCCATCCATCATATCTGAAGGAGATACCATATCTGCTCCTGCTTTTGCATGGCTTACTGCTATTTTAGCTAAGAATTCTAAAGTTTTGTCATTATCTACATATCCATTTTCCTTTAATATACCGCAATGACCATGACTAGTATACTCACACATACAAACATCTGTAATAACGTTCATGTTGCTATCTATCTCTTTTATTTTTCTAATAGCTCTTTGAACTATACCATTATCATTATATGATTCACTTCCACATACATCTTTTTCATGGTCGTGAGGTATACCAAATAATATTACATGTTCTATACCTAATTCTTTTAATTCCTTTATTTCATCTTCTAATCTATCTACTGAAAAATGATATACATCTGGTAAAGATGATATTTCACTTTTTATATTTTCTCCTTCAACTATAAATAAAGGGTATATTAAATCTTCTATATTTAACTTTGTTTCCCTAACTAGGTTTCTTATAGCACTATTAGCTCTTAGTCTTCTTGGTCTTCTTAACATTTGTTTCCTCCAAACTTAATCTATAATTTATAGATTAATCTCTATCTTCAATTATTGTATTAATCATAGAATCTATAGTAGCTTCTTCTGATTCTTTATAAACATTTATATTTAATTCTTTTGCTGTAGCTGAAGTAACAGGTCCTATAGATATAACTTTTATATTTTCTAACTTATGTATGTTCTCATTTCCTATTATTTCTACGAAATTACTTACAGTAGAAGAACTTGCAAAAGTTATATAATTAATATCATCTTGATTTAGTACATCTAATACTTCTTCTTGTTTAGAAGTATCTACTACAGTTTCATAAGTATGAACTTCTTTAACTTCACATATTTCACTTATTTTATTTACTAAGAAATCTCTGGCATTTTTAGCTCTTGGCATTAACACTTTATCATTTTCATTTAGTATAGGCTTTAATTCTTCATATAAATATTCAGCTACAAACTTTTTAGGAACTATATCTGCATTAATTCCTCTTGTCTTTATTGCTTTTGCAGTAGCTGAACCTATTGCACATACTTTTAAATTAGATAGTGATCTGCTATCAAGACCCATTTCATCTAATTTATCAAAGAATATATCAACTCCATTTTTACTAGTAAGAACTAAGTATGTATATTCTTTTATATTTTTTATTTCATTTTCTAATTCTGTGCTATTCTCTATTTTTTCTATTTTAATAGTTGGTATTTCTATAGGGTTTCCACCTAAATCAGCTATTTTTTCTACTAAAGAACTACTTTGAGTTCTAGATCTCGTTACCATTATGCTTTTGCCAAATAGAGGTTTATTTTCAAAGAAGTTTAATTTTTCTCTTAATCCTACTACCTCTCCTACTGCTATAAGTGTAGGTGGCTTAACATTTTCTCTAAGTGCAGTTTCATATACATTTTCTAATGTAGATGTTACTACTCTTTGGTTATATCTTGTCGCCCAACTTATAAGAGCTACTGGTGTATCTTTATCCTTACCTTCTTTAATTAAGTTGTCACTAATCTTTTTTAAATTAGCAACTCCCATTAAAAATACAAGAGTTCCTTTGTTATTTGCTAAAGCATTCCAATTAAGCTCCTCATTTTCCTTATCATCATCTCTTAAATGTCCTGTTATAACATGGAAAGAAGATGCATAGTCTCTATGAGTTATAGGTATCCCTGCATAACAGAGACCTCCTATAGCAGAAGTTATTCCTGGTACAACCTCAAAGTCTATACCTTCTGAAACTAAAACTTCTCCTTCTTCTCCACCTCTTCCAAATACATACGGGTCTCCACCCTTTAATCTAGTAACAATTTTACCTTCTTTAGCTTTATCTGCTATAACTCTATTTATATCATCTTGAGGTAGGGCATGATTACTAGATGCTTTTCCAACATATATAAATTCACAATTTGATTTTGCCTCTTTTAAGTAATTACTATTAGCTAATCTATCATAAACTATGACATCAGCTTTTTTTATACATTCCAATCCTTTTAATGTTAATAACTTATAATCTCCAGGACCTGCTCCTACTAAATAAACTTTACCCTTCATAGTTTTTATACTCCTTTGAAATTAATTGCGCTAATTCAAGTCCTAGTTCTCTAGCTTTAGATGCTTGTCCACTTATAGACTTAATTATCAATTTAGTTCCTTCTCCGTCTCCATATAGTCCTACTAAATCTATATTTTCACCTTCTACTGTGCAGTATGCTCCCATAGGAATATGACAACTTCCATTGACTCCATCTAAAAATCCTCTTTCTGCTTCAATTTGGATTTTAGTTACATCATCTTTCAAGCAGTCTATTATTTTTTCTATCTCTATATCATTATCTCTAATTTCTAATGCTAATGCTCCTTGAGCTGGTGCTGGTATCATAATATCTACAGGCAGATATTGACTTATATTATTATGAAGTCCAGCTCTTATTAGTCCTGATGCAGCAAGAACTACTCCATCTAAATTTTCATCTTCTATTTTTCTTATCCTAGTATCTATATTCCCTCTTATAGATACTATATTTAAGTCAGGTCTATATTTTAATAATTGGTATTTTCTTCTTTTACTACCTGTACCTATTGTAGCCCCCTTAGGTAAATCTTCTAAGTTTGAATATCCTTCTTTTAATATAAGGGCATCCCTTGGGTCTTCTCTTTTTGGGATACTTGCAAACTTTAATCCATCTGGAAGATTTGAAGGCATATCTTTCATACTATGAACAGCCATATCAATTTCCTTGTTTAATAATTGCTGTTCTATTTCTTTTACAAATAGGCCTTTATCTCCTATTTTATCTAGGCTTACATTTTGAATTAAATCACCTTTAGTTTTTATTATCTTAACTTCAAATTCAACATTAGGATATTTTTTATTTAATTCATTTACCACCCAATTAGTTTGTGTTAATGCAAGCTTACTACCTCTAGTTCCAACTACAATCTTCATGAGTTAATCTCCTTTTGTCTCTTATCCAACTTTGTTTTCTTTATTTAATAGTGATTTATTTTCTTTATTTACTAATATAGTAGAAAAATATGATATTTTTTCTTCTATATTGATATCTCTTAAATCAGTGTATACTACTTCTCTATCCTGAGATGAGTTGCTTACTAAAATTGAATGCTCTATAAGACCATTTTTTTCAAGCTTAGCTACTATTTCTTTAAAGTTCTTATAAACCTTCATTAAAACTATAGAACTATAATTTTCTAATGCATAATCTATTCTTTCTTCTTCCATTGTACAAGGTATTATTATTAATGGTTCTCTATCCATTACTAATGGGAAGTTTTGATTTGATGCTATGTTAGAGAAAGATGATATTCCTGGTATTGTTTCTACATCTATACTTCCTATAAGTCTTTCCATTATATATACATAAGTACTATATATCATAGGATCTCCTAAGGTAACGAATCCTACATTTTTTCCACCCTTTACATCTTCAACTATTTCATCAGCAACCTTATTCCAAGCTACTATTTTTTCACCATCATTAAAGTTCATTGGGAAGTGTCTTGATTTTATTTCTAATCCTTCTGGAAGATATTCACTTACTATAGATAATGCTAAGCTTTCTCCTCCTTTTTTAGCCTCTGGTGTATATAATATATCTAAATTCTTTAAAGTTTCAACTGCCTTAACAGTAACTAATGAACTATCTCCTGGTCCTGTTCCTATTCCATAAAATTTAGCCATTTTTCTCTCCTCCATTAATTAACATATATTTTCTAATTCGTTTAATTTTTCTATACAATCATGAGCATGATTCATAAATTTATCTTGAATATAAGGATTTTCTCCTAATCCTTTTAAGTGTATTTTTACATTAAATCCATTTTCCTCTAGTACAGTTTTCCAAGAATCTTCTTCATCCCCTGCCATATCATTTATAGCATGATCTCCTGCAACTAACATAAAAGGCATTAAATTTACTGTATTTATATTATTTTCTTTTAATCTATTTATAACTTGCTCTAATTCTGGATATCCTTCAACAGTTCCAACGTATGCATTTATTCCAGCATCTCTTAACATGTACTCTAATGTAGGATATGATGAATGAGACTCATGGAATGTTCCATGTCCCATAAATACTACAGCTTCATCTTCATCCATTTTAGGTATTTGAGTTTCTATAGCATTTACTGCTTCTTTGTAGTCTTCTATATATGTTAATAGTGGTCTGCCTAATATTACTTTATCAAATTTATCTTTATAGCTTTCTATTTGTTCTTTTAACTTATTAAATTCTTCCCCGCATATTATGTGAAGTGTTTGAACTATTACCTCTTTATATCCTTCATTATGTAATCTATCTAATGCTTGAATTGGGTTTTCTATTTCTATACCATCTCTATTTTTTAATTTTCTTATTATCATATTTGAAGTGAAGGCTCTATAGAAATCATACTCTGGTAAACCTTGCTTTATTTTCTTCTCACAGGCCTCTATTGTTTTTTCTCTAGTTTCTTTATAACTAGTTCCAAAACTAACTACTAAAACTGCTTTTTTCATCCTAAATCCACCTCATTTTTTATATTTATATCATTCTTTCAATGTCATTTATATCATTTATTACCTTAGGATAAGGTACTTTTTCTCTTTCTATAATTATCACTGGTATATTAAGTGTTTCGCAAGCATCAACTTTTTCTAAAAATCCTCCTGCTATTCCACTTTCTTTAGTTATAACTATATCTATATTGTAATGCTTATAAAATTCCTCATTTATACTTTGACTAAACGGACCTTTCATAGCTATTATGTTATCTGCATTTAGTCCTAATTTTTCACAACTAAGTATTACATCACTTGTAGGTAGTACCCTAGCTATTAAGTTTCTATCTGGTATATATTCTACAATCTGAGGTAAGTTTTTACTTCCTGTTCCTATAAATATATTTTTTCCTTTTTCTCTTGCAATTTTACAAGCTTCTTCAATACTGCTAACAATATATTTATTTTCATAAGTTATATCTTCTATTAAAGATTTTCTTTCATATCTTATGTAATCTATATTTAACTCTTTTGCACATTCCATAGCATTCTTAGATACTTCTATTGCATATGGATGAGTTGCATCTATTATTTTATTTACATTTTTATCATTTATAAAATTTATCATATCCTCTTTTGAAAGCCTTGCAACATGAACTTCTTTTGCAATTTTTCTAGCAAGGTCTTCTCCGTAATTAGTTGTAACTGAGAGGATATAATCTAAATCACTACACTTATTTATTTTGTCACAAATTTCTAAACTGTCGCTTGTTCCACCAAAAACTAAAATCATACAGTATATCCTCTTGGAGTTATCATTAAGTCATCATGTATAAACGTAGATTTGTTTCCGATTATAACCATAGTTGTCATATCTACTCTTTCAAAGTCCATAGTATCAAATGTGCATATAAACTTTTCTTCTTTTTCTCTTCCTACATCTTTAACTATTCCTACTGGAGTATTTCCACCTTTAAATTCACTCATAAATTCAAATGCTTTAGCTAAATGTTCACTTCTTCCCTTACTTCTTGGGTTGTATAAACAAATAACAAAATCAGCTTCAGCTGCTAATCTTAATCTTTTTTCTATAACTTCCCATGGAGTTAGTAAATCACTTAAACTTATATGACAGAAATCATGCATTATTGGAGCTCCAAGTATTGCAGCTGCTCCTATACTTGCTGTAACTCCTGGAACAACTTTAACTTCTACTTTTGTTTCTTGTTTAGAAGTAAGCTCAAGTATAAGTCCTGCCATTCCGTATATTCCTGCATCTCCACTACTTATAACTGCAACTTTTTTACCAGTTTTAGCTATTTCGACTGCTTGCTTACATCTATCTATTTCTTGCCTCATACCATTTTGTACTATTTCTTTGCCATCTATAAATTCAGTTATTAAATTTATGTAAGTTTTATATCCTACAATAACTTCAGCATCTTCCATAGCTTTTATAGCTTCTAAAGTCATCATTTCTTTACTACCTGGTCCTATTCCTATTACATATATCATAGTTTTAATCTCCCTATCGAAAATGTTATTCCTTTATATTTATGTTTTTCTATTATTAAATTTCCATTACTCAAAATATGTGCTACCGGCTCTGCTACACAGTACACACCTACATTTTTCTTTACAAATTCTGATTTATCAAATAAATAATCTACTTTAGATATATCCTCTGCGCTTAAAGTTTTAAATGGTACGTCTAAAGATACTGATAAATCAATTATTGCTTTTTCATCTTTTTTTATATCTATACTTCCAATTCTATTAACAGCTTTTATATCAATATTATTATTAAATAAAAAATCTTTTAAAGAATTTTCTAATAATTCACTTTCAGTGTTTCTTCTGCATCCAATACCTATTACTATATCTTTTGGTATAACTTTTATAAATTTATCATTGTTAAAATCTATATTTTCTAAGTTATTTTTATTAGTTATAATAACTACTTTTTCTAAATCACATGTTTCATTTAAATTATCTAAAACATTAAATCCTCTAGTGTCTACTTTATAATCTCCATCAATATAGATTCCAACTTGTCCATTATTAACAAGCATTGCATTTACATCTTTTACATTTTCTCTAAAATCATCTATATAAGCATTTAATCCTTTGGCTATCATATCTAGTGAAGATTTTCGATTTACATCAGTAGCCGTTGTTATAACAGGATTGGCTCCTATTAAACTACTTATATTGTTAGTTAATTCGTTAGCCCCACCCATATGTCCACTTAGTAGACTAATTACATTTTTTCCTTTTTCATCAGTCACTAATACTGCCGGGTCGCTAAACTTATTAACTATATAAGGTGCTATAGTTCTTACTACAATGCCAGTAGCCATTATAAATAGTATAGATTGGTATTTGTTGAATAAATCTCCTACTAATTCACTTACCTTTTTTTCTACCATAAATATATTTAGGTTAGTGCTATCATTAGTAAGATTATTTTTTTTATTTTTAACTATATATACGTGGCTATCTGATAATTTTTCATTTATTCTAAGTGCTAGATTTTTACCATTCTCAGTTATACAAACTATGGCAATTTTAGCCTCTGTACTCATGTTTAAAATCCTTATCATATAGCTTTGAGTTATTATATTCTTTTCCTAAGAACTTTCCAACTAGTATTAAAGCTGTTTTCCTTATATCATTTTCTCTTACCTTAACTGCTATATCTTCTAATGTTCCTTTTACTATCTTTTCATCATCCCAAGTTGCTTTATATACAACAGCTATTGGAGTATCCATTGGGTATCCACCTTCGTGAAGCCTTTCAACAACCTTTTCTATATCTTGAACCGATAAGAATATTGCCATAGAAGTTTGATGAGCTGCATAAGATTCTATTGATTCTTTTGATGGTACAGGAGTTCTTCCTTCCATTCTTGTTATTATTACACTTTGAGATATTTCTGGAACTGTATATTCTACTCCTAGTGCTGAAGCTGCTCCTAAGAATGAACTAACACCTGGAGTACAATCATAGTCGATTCCTAATTTATATAAGTCTTCAACTTGTTCTCTTATTGAACCATATATTGAAAAGTCTCCTGTTTGTAATCTTACAACAGACTTATTTTCTTTAATTCCTTTTTCCATAACTTCTATTATTTCTTGTAAATCCATGTGTGCACTATTATGTATCTCACAACCTTCCTTACAATACTCTAAAAGTTCTGGATTAACTAAAGATCCAGCATATATAACTACATCTGCATTACTTAAAAGCTTGTATCCTTTTAATGTTATTAACTCTTTGTCTCCTGGCCCTGCTCCTACAAAATGTACTTTATTTATCATCTTCATCTACCCCTTTTTCACAAGATATTATGTATATTGGGTTTAGAGGTTTAAAATATTCTCCTCTTCCCAGTCTTTCTAGCTTAGATACATTTAGTACCGAAACATCTATATTTTTAAATCCATATTCTCTAAGTAACTTAAGCGTTTCATTAAATGTTTCTACTATTATAAAGTTAGCTACTAATCTTCCGCCACAGGCTAGCTTTTCTTTTGACCAAAGTAATATTTCATTTAAGTTATTAC
The DNA here is from genome assembly GCF_000499525.1 of Faecalimicrobium dakarense. Taxonomy (GTDB): domain Bacteria; phylum Bacillota; class Clostridia; order Peptostreptococcales; family Peptostreptococcaceae; genus Faecalimicrobium; species Faecalimicrobium dakarense. Next base: position 9,706 of record NZ_HG529436.1, read on the forward strand.
CTGTTCCACCTAAAAAGATTGCATCAACTTGTCCATCTATATCTATTGGCGCATAACCTTTTATAACTTCTACATTTTTTAGTCCAAACTTTTCAACATTTTGATGTACTAAATCTAGTGCATCATCATGTCTTTCTATTGATATAACATCTAAATTTGGATAATTATAAGCTGCTTCTACTGTTACACTTCCTGTTCCTGCACCTACATCTATAAATCTTTTTGCATTAACTAAATCTAGTTTCATTATAGATATCGCTCTAACTTCTTCTTTTGTTATAGGTACTTTTCCCGTTATAAAATCACTATTTTTCATCTAATATCACCACCACACTCATGTCAAATTTATCAATATTTAATATATCCTCTGGTGTTCCTATTGTTATCTTTTCGTTGTCATAGGATAAGTTTTCTCCTACAACAACAGTTCTTTCTAATTTTCTATTTATTATTTCCTTGCTTATTTCTTTAGGTCCTATTTTACTATCTGTAACCATACATACTTTTTTATGAGAAAGTATGTAATCAAAATCAGGTACCTTCCCGTGGCTACTAGTAATATACAACTCATTCATATCAACATAAATTTTTGAGAAAATATATTGAAGTGAACTTATTCCTGATACTATATTTAACTTTTCATTATCTATATTTTTAGATAAATATCTTCCTATTCCATATATTAATGGATCACCTGATGCTATTACAGATATTTGCTTATCACTATTTAAATTTATATATTCTAATATTTCTTTCAAATTGGATGCCATTTCTATCTTTTCACCTTTAAAGTCATTTATAGATTCTAAATTTCTTTTTCCTCCAATTAATACATCAGAGTCTAAAATTAATTTTTCACCTAATTTAGTTATATAGTTTTCATTTCCAGGTCCTAATCCTATTATGTTTATCATCTAAATACCTCCACTAGTGAGTCTGCATCATCTGATTTTCCAAGTAGTGTTTTATCCATCTTAAACATCATAACTTCAACTTCTATTTCTTCATCTAGCAGATATTGATCTATTTTTGATTTGCATTTATTACTTATCAAATTATATATATCCTTATAATCACTTTCATCTATAAGCTCCACTGCACCTTCAGCAGTTACACATTCATTAATACGTTCTAAAAATTCATATGGTGCTTTCATCATTGCTAGATTTGATACTAATATCTCACTTCTAGCATCAGCTACTTTACTATGAGTATTAAATATACCTGCAGATATTTTTATATATTTTCCTATATGACCTGCCATAAGTATTTTTTTATATCCCATTCGCTGGGCTTCTTTTAGCATATATCCTATAAAGTTACTAGTTCTAACTACGTACTTCATATCTAAGCCTAACTTTTCTTTAATAAATTGCTCCCCATGATTTCCAGGAACTAATATTATCTTATCTAAACCTTGTTCTTTCTTCATTTGAAGCTCTATTGATAATGATTTTTTCCAACCATCATCGCTCATAGGCTCTACTATTCCTGTCGTGCCAAGAATTGATATTCCACCTATTATTCCTAATCTTGGATTAAAAGTTTTTTTAGCAACTTCTACTCCTTCTGGAGCTGATATTGTTATTTTTAGAGATTTATCTTCTCCTATAGTATTTTTTAAATCACTACCTATAACACTTCTTACCTCTGTATGTATCATCCTCATAGGAACCGGATTAATTGCAGCTTTTCCAACTTCCACACTTAATCCTTTTTTAGTTACCACACCTACACCAATTCCTCCACATACTACTATATCTTCATTTGCTCTGTCTATAAATTCAGCTTTAGCATAAATATGCATAGTATGAGTAGCATCTATATCATCCCCTCCATCTTTTTCAATGGAACACTGGGCATAATCACTACAAATATTTATGTTGTGTACTTTTAATGATAAAGGTATTCCCTTAGGTGTATCTATATTTATTGTTTCTATTTTATTTTTTGTAAGTAACATATGCGTTGCTGCCTTAGATGCTGCTGCTGCACAAGAACCAGTTGTATATCCTCTTCTATATTTTTTTCCATCAATATATACATACTCTTCCATAATTATTTCCTACATAGAATATAAAATGGCATTTACTATAGCCGCTGCTAGGTTACTACCACCTTTTCTACCTTTAGATATTATGTATGGTATATTAGTTTTTTCTAATTCATCTTTAGATTCTGCCGCACCTACAAATCCAACTGGAACTCCGATAACTGCATCAGCTTCTAGTTTCCCATCATCTATCATTTCCATAACCTTATATAAAGCTGTTGGAGCATTTCCAAGAACAAATATTTTTCTTCCAGGCTTTCTAGCTGCTATTTCAACAGCTGCCATAGAACGAGTTGTTCCCATTTCTTTTGCTAATACAGCAGTTTCTTCATCAGCTACTAAACACTTGTATTCACATCCTAGTGAATCTAATCTTTTTTTATTTATTCCACTTAAAGCCATATTTGTATCTGTGTATATAGTTGCATTATTTTTTAGTGCATCTATTAAATTTTCTACTGCACTCTCTGATATTTTTAGTATGTCTAAGTATTCAAAATCAGCTGTTGTGTGTATACATCTTTTTATAATTTTTTCTTCAATAGCACCTTTAAACTCATAACCAGGTCTAATATCGTCTATTATTTCTTGAATCATTTCCATACTTCTTTCTTCTATTTTCATAGGATTTTTGATGTATTCCATTCTAATTCCCTCCTAATTCCACCGTCTATTATATTTGATGTATAAATCTTTTTATAAACTGAATCTATATTAGATTCTTTTAATAGTTCTATTAACTTTTTATCATTCATACTTTGGTCTAGTAAGATTCCAACAACTGTTCCACTATGGGCAATATTAACTCCATAGGCTCCATAATTTTGAGATATCTCTATAATTTCTTTTAATCCATCTTTTTTATCTATATTTTCATTGGCTAAACTACTAAGTGTAGCTGCTTTTCCTACTAAGCTTAAATTATTATTTTTTATACCTTCTTCCAGTAGATAAAAAGCTTCACTTATAATATCTTTGTTTTGAATTTTAATATCTTTGTAATTTGGAGTATTCCTAATTTTCATAGTATCTAATGTTTTATTAGGCTCTAGTATTACTACTTTAGAATTTTTAATATTACCTAAGTATTTAATTACCTCTCCATTTAGAGGGTTAAATACCACGTTTTTTTCTATGTATGTAGAATCTGTTGGCTCTATTGTTGATGCTATATATGATATTTCTTCACTAGTTAAATTTTTTTTTATAAGTCCTAATGTTGCAACTATTGTTGCTCCAATATCAGCTGTAGAACTTGCCATCCCTTTTCCAACTGGTATCTCGCTATTTATGTTTAATGATATGTTTTTACTTTCTTTTATGGGTAAATCAAATCTTTCAAATACTTTTTCTATAGCATGCCTTGATTTGCTTGGCCCCATATTTATATTCCTTAACTTTTCTTCAACCTCTGCTTTTGAATATAAATCTATAGCATATGAGCTTAAATATTCTTCCTTTTCTAAGATGCCTTGAACAAATTCCCCGCAAGATGCAGGACATATTCCATAAGATTTCATACTAATCACCTAATATTTTCTTCATGTGATTTATAAGAATAGTATTTTCTTCATGGGACTTTATTGCAACCCTTATAAAACTATTATCTAATTCTATAAAATTAGATGCATCTCTTATTAAAATACTAGCCTCTTTAAACAGTTTATCTTTTAATTCATTCGCTTTTTTATTTTTAATTTTATTAAAACAAAATTTGTATCTGTATCATAAACTACTATATTGCTTATAGATTTTAATTCATCTGTCATATACTTTCTTTCTTTTATATAATAGTTCTTACTATCTTCTATATACTTTTCATCATTAAATATATAGTTAGATAAATTATCTGCAAATGAATTTATTGTCCATGGTTCTTTATAATTATAAATTTTTTCTATTATTTTCTTATTACTAGTTAGTCCATAACCTAATCTTAATCCTGGCATTCCAAAGAATTTAGTAACAGCTTTAAGAATAAATATATTTTCATATCTTTCTATATATTTGACTAAACTATATTTATCTTCATCGCCAACAAACTCCATAAAAGTTTCATCAACTATTAATAGTTTTTGGTTTTCAATCATTAAATTTAATAAACTAGTTAAATCTTGAACTTTACCATTTGGATTATTCGGATTACATATAAATAAACTATCAAATTTATCCATATTTTCTTTTATACTATTTATATCTATTTCAAAATTATTTTCTTTATCCAAGCTTAGGTTTACAACTTCTAAGTCATTTAATCTTGCACTTCTTCCATACTCTGAGAATGTAGGATTTAGTATGGCTAATCTACTATCAATACTTTTCATTAATAAATAAATTATTTCTGTTGCACCATTTCCAGGTATTATAAACTCTGGTTTAAGTCCTATATATTTAGATATATTACTTCTTAAATTTTTATAATTTATATCTGGGTAACTTCTACATTCTTTTAATCCTTCTAAAATATAGCTTTCTAGTCCTTGTATTACCTTTGGATTTATATTTGAGCTGAAATCTATTATTTCTTTTGGATCTTTATTATACATATTTGCCATATATTCAACATTGGCTCCATGCCCTAAATCTTTCATTTACATCCCCCTAAACTAGCATATTACCTTCCATAGTATCGAAAATACTATTAAGGAAGTAACTGACGATGCATACATTATTTTATTAGTTCTTACTATGTCATCTACTTCTATTTCTCTAAGCCTATCTCCTATTGTTGGCTTGTAAACAGCTTTTCCGAAATAGATATTAGTTCCACCTAGCTGTATGCCTAAAGCTCCTGCGACAGATCCTTCTGAATAAGCACAATTGGGGCTTTTATGTTTTTTTCTATCTCTAATTGCTATCTTAAAACAATTTTTATAGTTATAAGATAATATTAAACTACCTATAGTCATTAGTAATACTGAGATTCTAGCAGGTATATAATTTGCAATATCATCTATTTTTGCTGATGCAAATCCTAGATTCATATATTTATCATTTTTATATCCAACCATAGAATCTAATGTATTTATAGCCTTGTAAGCCATAGCAAGTGGTGCACCACCTATAAATGCATAAAACATAGGTGCAATTATACCATCAACAGTATTTTCTGCTACAGTCTCCACCGTTGCCCTAATAATTTCATTTTCATTTAAATTCGTTGTATCTCTTCCTACAATATAAGATAGTTGCAATCTAGATTTTTCTAAATCACCAGTTTTAAGTACTTCATATATTTTTACAGCTTCATCTTTTAAACACTTAGTTGCTAATGTTGTATAAATTATAAATGAATTTACAATTACGAATACAACTGTATTAAAACTACTTAGCTTAACTATCAGGTAAGTTATTAAATAAGTTACTCCAACTGTAATAAACCATAAGAAAAATCCACCTATCTTTAAAGCTTTATCACTTTTACATATTTTTCTTATATTATTTTCAACTAATTTTATTAATTTTCCTATATATATAACCGGATGAGGAAAAGAATATGGATCTCCAATAATTAAATCTGTTATATATCCTATAAAAATAGATAATATATTCATATTACTCATTTCCTTTTTCTAATAAGTTTTTTATACAATTTAAATTATTATAAAAATGTGTATGTAGATATGTAGCTAAAGTATTGTCTTTGCTATATCCACCTTCCCACTCATCTACGATTTTTTTATCTCTTTCTTTTCTCATTATGTAAGCACAATCTTCATTAGTTTCAAATACTGAATGATGGAACTCATGACCTTTTATAACTTCACCTTTTTTAGATAATATAGTATCGTCTTTTGCTATTCCAAAACTATATCCAAATCTTCTTAATGAAGCTGTCATTTTACTATTTCCTTTAAAAATTCCTACCATATCATATTCTTCATTTTCTTGATTAATTAATTTTTCTCCTAAGTACATTAATCCACCGCACTCAGCATATATAGGTGTTTTTCTTTTATGAGCTTCAAGTATTGATTTTCTCATACTTATATTAGCTTCTAGCTCTTTTCCAAATATTTCAGGGAATCCTCCACCTATATAAATATAATCTGCATTTGGAACTTCCTTATCTTCTAATGGGCTAAAGTATTTTATATTTAATCCTAAGTCTCTAAGTAGTTCTATATTTTCTCTATAGTAAAAATTAAACGCTTTATCATAGGCTATTGCTATGGTTTTATTTTCTACTCTAGAATTTTTTATAAAGCTATCTACTTCGAAACTAGTTTCAACTTCTTCACTTTCAGAAATTTCTAATACTCTATCTATATTTATATACTTTTCAATTTCATCTGCAAGGTTACTAAACTTTGTTTTCAAAGAATCTATCTCCACACTTGGCACTAGACCTAAATGCCTTGATTCTAAAGAAAATTCATTATTCGGAGGAAAATATCCAAGTACTTCAACTCCACAATACTTTTCTACTGCATTTTTTATTATTTCATAATGTGTTTTAGTTTTTACATTGTTAACTATTACACCGGCTATGTTCACATTCTTATCAAGCTCTTTATATCCAAGTACCATAGCAGCACTAGATGCTGCCATTGCTTTTCCATTAATGACTAAGATTATTGGAGCCTTTAAAATCTTTGATGTATAAGAACTTGTACAATTATCTAAATCTATTCCGATTCCATCATAAAGACCCATTACACCCTCAACTACTGATATATCTGCATCCTCTGATGAACTATTAAAAACATATTTAATTTGTTCATCATCTAACATATATGAGTCTAGGTTTCTAGAATGTCTTCCTGTTATGAATGTATGGTACGATGGATCTATATAATCTGGACCTACTTTATAAGGTTGAACTTTCATACTCCTTTTAGTAAGAGCTTGCATTATTCCTAATGATATTGTAGTTTTACCTACACCACTATTAGTCCCTGCTATTAATATTTTCTTCATATACTTCACCTAACTCTTAATATTTTTAACTCATTATTTCATATATCTTTTCTATATCTAAATGTTCTCTTAATAAATCAGCTAATTTATTGTATTCATTTTGCTTAAATTCATCAAAAGAAGTTACATCACTATTTATTTTTTCTAGTCCCTTAATTTCTCTTATATTATTTAAAAGCGTTCTAGTAAAATCTATTTCATCAAATATTCCGTGGAGATATGTTCCTACTACATTTCCTTTTTGGTTAACACTACCTTCTAGATAATTAACTGGCTTTTCTAATTTTTTATTAATAGTGTTTAAATTTTTTGTATCTTTAGAAATAGAGGTTATTCCCATATGTATCTCATAACCTACTACTTTTTTACCTTCGAGATTTTTCATATATCCATCAAGATTATCACATATTGTTGCTTCTACTTGAGTTGTTGTTTTTTCCATTTCAAATGTAGTTTCTGTATCCAAAAGACCAATTCCATCAAACTCTTCAACTTCACCTTCTACATGATATGGGTCTTTAAGTTTTTTACCTAACATTTGATACCCACCGCAGATACCAAATATTAATTTTCCTTTTTTATGCAATTCTTTTATTTGGTCTTCTAATCCATTTTCTCTTATATATTTAAGGTCATCTATCGTACTCTTGCTTCCTGGTATTATCACTATATCTGGATTTCCTAAAGCTTCTCCGTAGTCTACATATCTTATACTTACATCTTCTTGCGTTTCAAATATATTAAAGTCTGTAAAGTTAGACATATGTGGAGTTCTAATTATTTCTATATGTATGTCATTTTTATTCATTTGTTTTTTGAATCTTGTTGTTACACTATCTTCATCTTCAATCTTTATATCACTATAAGGAACTACCCCTAGTACAGGAACTTTTATAATGTCTTCTAGCATTCTTACACCTTCACTAAAAAGTTCTTTTTTGCCTCTAAATTTATTAATTATTACACCTTTAACTCTTTTTCTTTCTTCTTCACTTAATAAAAGCATTGTCCCTGCAATAGATGCAAAAACTCCACCTCTATCTATATCTCCAACAATTATCACAGGAGCATCTGCAATTTCTGCCATACCCATATTTGCAATATCATGTTCTCTTAAGTTTATTTCAGCCGAACTACCTGCCCCTTCCATAACTACTATATCGTGGTTATCACTTAGTTCTTTAAAAATACCTTTTAACTCTTTAGCTAATTGTGGTTTGTACTTATGGTAATCTGATGATGCCATATCCTCTCTAACTTTCCCATTTACTATAACTTGGCATCTGTGGTTTCCAGATGGTTTTAAAAGTATTGGGTTCATATTTGCATTTGGCTCTATACCACATGCTTCTGCTTGAAATACCTGAGCCCTTCCCATTTCTAACCCTTCTTTAGTTATAAAAGAATTAAGTGCCATATTTTGTGACTTAAACGGAGCAACATTATGTCCATCTTGTTTAAATACTCTACATAATCCAGCTACTAAAATGCTTTTTCCAACATTTGAAGCTGTACCTTGTAACATTATTTTTTTGCCCACTATTCCACTTCCTTTATTTTATAAAATTCACTTATATTTCAGATAGATTATTTGTCTAAATTTTCATAATATTCAAAAAGTCCTAACTCTATTCGAGTTAGGACTTTTATTTTGTATATATATATTAAATAAAAATCTTTCACCCCGAAGATCTCATCAATAAATCAAAATTAGGCAGGTCTCCTGGCTCAATATCATCCTACTCCTATACCTTCCCGCCAAATTAGCAGTGGTAGTTTATAGTTTCGTCAATCTTACAGTAGCGGGGGCTGCAAAGGCTTTCAACCTTTTTCCCTATTAATCTTATTTAAGAACCTACTTTGATCTAATATTCGATTTTTAAGGCTAATTAAAGTTTGTGTTATTCATGGTGTTTATTACTGCAAATCCATTCTCAACTTCTAAAATAGAAATTGAAGCATTATCAATTCTGAAATTCCAGTGATATTCATAGCTGCTAGATATTAAATGTGTAATTATATTTCTTATAGTTCCTCCATGTGAACATATAAGAACTGTTTTATTTTTATTATCTAAAATTATTTCATCTACTTCTTTTGCTACTCTACCATATGTCATTATTAAACTTTCGCCATTTGGATATTTATAATTATATCCCTCATTTATCATCTTTTGAAATTCTTCTGGATGTTTAAATTTTATTTCATCAAAGGTCATCCCTTCAAAGTCTCCAAAATTAATTTCTTTTAGATTTTCCTTTTCTATAATATTTATAGATTTTAAATTTGATAATTCATATACCGTATCTTTTGTTCTTTTAGATGTAGTGGTATATATTTTATCTATATGTACATTTTTTAAGTAATCAGTAAGTTTTTTTATTTGTTTTTTACCATCTTCACTTACTGTACTGTCTATATGACCTGATAATCTAGAACTTTGATTATCATTAGTTAATGCATGTCTTACCAATATTAACTTCGTCAAGTAATCACCTCTTTTAAGGCTATGCTATTAATAGATATATATAAAGTAAATATATAACTTCTCCAAGTTCTATACTACACCCTAATATGTCTCCTGTCACCCCATTTATTTTTTTATAAATGTGTTTTTTAAATAAATTATTAAATATAAAAATTACTATTATGAAACTTAATATCTTAAGTATCAATATATTCGATGATAAAAATAGTAATTTTGGTAAAATTGCTGCTAGTAATACTGTATATATTATTGCAGTAATAAACATACCTTTTGTTGCTTTTCCTATAAATAAGTTACCCATACCATTTTCTCTAGGACTAACTGTTTTATACATTAAAGTAATTACTCCTAGCCTCGAAACTATAGGCATAAAAATTATAAGCCATAATAATTCTTGATTTATAATACTGTATATAAATCCTATTTTCAATAGTATTAGAAATAATATTGCTAAAAGTGAATTAGTTCCCAGCCTTGAATCCTTCATTATTTCTAACATTTTTTCTTTATCTCTGTTGCTATATATAGCATCAAAGGTATCTCCAAGACCATCTATATGAAGGCCTCCAGTTAATAAAACTGATCCTAATGTAATTATTATAGATGTTATAAATGGATCAAACACAAGCATAGATGCTAGTCCAAGTAGGTATAATAAGACACCTAATACAAAACCTACTAAAGGAAAATAAACTATAGATTTGTGGAAATCTTCATCAAATCCTAGGTTTATGTTTATAGGTATTCTAGTTAAAAATTGAAGTATTAATATAAATCTTTTCATAAATTATCCCTTTATCTTCATAGGTATACCACTTACCACAAGGTATACTTCATCACTTTGTGATGCTATTAATTGGTTTATTCTTCCTACAATATCTGTATATATACGACTCAATTTATTAGCTGGAACTACAGCCATTCCTAACTCATTAGTTACAGCAACAAAGTATAAATTTGTTTTTTTAACTTCACTTATCAATTTATTAACTTGGTCTTTTATATAATATTCTAAGTTATTTATTTGTTCTTGGTCAGCTTCATCAATATTTATATCATATGTGAACATTAAGTTATTAACTAGTAATGTTACACAATCCATAATTACAGTATCATGATTTTTAGATAAATCTTTGATTATAGAATATATATCTTTATATATTTCATAAGTTCCCCAATTTTGTGGTCTACTTTCTTTATGTTTCCTTACTCTATCTTTCATCTCATCATCAAAAGGTATTGATGTGGCTATATATGCTGTGCTATTATTTCTATCTATACATAGTTTTTCAGCAAAATTACTTTTTCCAGATCTTGCACCGCCTGTTACTAATATAACTTTACTCATTTTTTCTCCAATCCTTAATCTCTATCTACCCAGTTTACTTCATCAAATGTAGCCATGTTTTTATATGTATAATTAGATGCTTCTATTATGTTAAATGCCAACGCTGCACCACTACCTTCACCTAATCTCATATCCATATTTAGCAAAGGGCTTAATTTTATTATTTCTAAGGCTTTCTCTGTTCCAGCTTCTGCTGATGTATGAGATGCTATCATATACTCTTTAGTTTTTGGATTAATTTTATACGCTAATAGTGCCGATGCGTAAGATATAAACCCATCAATTACTACCGGTATTCTATTTGCAGCACATGCTAATACAACTCCAGCCATAGCTCCTAGCTCGAATCCACCAACTTTAGCTAAAATATCAACTGCATCATCTCTATTTGGTTTATTTAGCTCAATTGCTTTTCTAATAGTTTCTGCCTTATGTTTTAGTTTTTCTTTTTTTAATCCTGCTCCTATTCCAGTAACTTCTTCAGGATCACAGTTATCTATAACAGATATTATAGCACTACTTGGAGTAGTATTGCATATACCCATTTCTCCTATTCCTATGACTTTATATCCATTCTTGATACACTCTTCTGCCACTTCTATACCTATTTCTAGACATCTTATAGCTTCTTCTCTACTCATAGCAGGACCTTTAGCCATATTTGATGTTCCTTTTCTTATTTTATAATCAAGAACACCTTCTAATTTATGGTCACAGTTTACACCTACATCTACTGCTATTACATCTGCACCTACAAATTTACTCAATACTCCTACTCCACATATTCCTTTTGCGAAATTAGGGAATTGTAGCTGTGTTATATTTTGCGGATCTGGTGCTACACCTTCTTCATAAACACCATGATCTCCTCCAAAAGCTATTATGGCTTTTTTAGATGTATCAAAATATTTATTTTCATATATACCTGCTAATTGCATACATATATCTTCTATTTTTCCAAGACTTCCAGTTGGCTTTATAAGTCTATCTAGCCTTTGCTTAGCTTGACTCATAGAGCTTTTATCTAAAGAATATATATTTTTTGATATATTTTCTAGTAAACTCATATTCTACCTCCCCTAAATATATTTAATTTATTAAAATAATTTACCTAGCCATAGGCTAGGTAATATTTTTAAATATTATATTTACCTTGTCATTATGTGTTATTGATATAGTAAAATATGCTATAGTTTCTTAAATTCTACATATTATTACCATATCCTCTATTATTTACGTTAAAACTGACAATAAATTATATTTTATTATTAAATTTTTATAAGTTATGTGATATTTTTAAAGCATTATAAATTGCATTTAATGTATATTCTATATCTTCATCTGTATGAGCATTAGATAAGAACATAGCCTCAAATTGAGTTGGTGCAAGTAATATTCCTTGCTTTAATAATTCTTCAAAATATCTATTGAATTTAGTTACATCACATTTTTTAACATCATCATAGTTATTTATAGGACCTTTTGCAAAGAATAAACAAACTAATGAACCAGCTCTATTTACTGTGTAATCTAATCCAAGTTTTTCTATGTTAGATTTTAGTCCTTCTTCCAATTTAATAGCTTTTCTTTCTAATTCTGTATATATCTGTGGATTATCTCTTAATATTTCTAAATTCTTTTTACCCATATACATAGCTAAAGGATTACCTGATAATGTTCCTGCTTGGTACACTGGTCCAACAGGAGATACCATACTCATTATTTCTTTTGTTCCTCCATAAGCTCCAACAGGTAATCCAGCACCTATTATTTTACCGAAACATACCATATCTGGCTTTATGCCAAAATATCCAACTGAACTACTATAGTTTAATCTAAATCCAGTTATTACCTCATCAAATATTAAAACTGATCCATACTCTTTAGTTATATCTCTTAATAATTGTAAGAATTCAGGTTTACCTGGAACAACTCCCATATTACCAGAAACTGTTTCAACTATTATTGCAGCTATTTCATGACCTTGCTCTTTAAATATATCTCTAACAGCATCTAAATCATTATATCTGCATACTAAAGTATCTTTTACAACATCTTCCGGAACACCAGGACTTGTTGGAACTCCGTATGTAATTGTACCTGATCCAGATTTCACTAATAATGCATCTGAATGTCCATGATAGCATCCTTCAAATTTTAATATCTTGTTTCTCTTTGTATATGCTCTTGCTACTCTTAATGCACTCATTGTAGCTTCAGTTCCAGAGTTAACCATACGAACCTGATCTATAGCAGGATACGCTTCTACTATTATCTTAGCCATATCTACTTCTATAGCAGTTGGTACTCCATAGCTTGTTCCTTTAGCTACCACTTCTTCTATACCTTCCACTATTTCCTTTGGACTATGTCCTAGCATAAGTGGTCCCCAAGAACATATATAATCTATATACTCATTTCCATCTACATCATATATTCTACTTCCATGAGCTCTATCTATAAATATAGGATCTAGTCCAACTGATCTAAATGCTCTAACTGGACTATTAACACCTCCTGGTATATACTTCGTTGCTTCTTCATATATCTTTAGTGATTTTTCATTCTTCATCTATATTACCTCCTAAGGCCTAAACCTCAAATAATTCTTCAACTAACTTAATATATTCTTCTCTTTTTCCTTTATCTTTTATCTGCTTTAGATTGATTATCGGTTCTCTTATAAGTCTTTTTAGTGCCGAAGTCATCATCTTATCGATTATCTTTTGTTCTCTTGAATCTAGATTTACTTTTCTAAAAATATAATCTAAAGTATCTTTTCTAATTTCAACGCACTTATCGTTTAAAGATTCTATCGTAGGGTCTATATGAGTTGAGTCTAGCCATTCTTCAAATTCATGAATTTTTTCATCAATGATTACTTGGCATCCAATTGCTATTTTTCTTCTCTTCTCATCATTTTTGTCATGTATCTCTTTTAAATTATCTATATCATAAACTTCTACGTTATCTAATTCATTTATTTTAGGATCTATATCCCTAGGAAGTGCTATATCCATCATATATACTTTTTTATTCAGTTTTGGCATTTCATCATATTTAACTACTATATGAGGAGAAGCTGTTGCACTTATAACTATATCTACATCCTTAATAATTTTATATCTATCACCATATTCTATCGGTATAATATTTTTATAATCACTCTTTATTTCTTCTACTTTACAATGACTACGATTAGATACATAAATATTATTGATTTTTTGCTCTTCTAGATGCTTCATAGTTAACTTACTCATTTTACCTACACCAATTACTAAAGCATTTTTTCCTTCTAAGCTACCTAGTTTTTCCTCTAAAAATTTTACACCTATGTAACTTATAGATAATGGTTGTTGAGATATCTTTGTAGTGTTTTTTATTTCCTTAGCTGTTGTTATTGCTTCCCTAAATAGTTTGTTAAATATTTTTTTGCTAGCACCAAGTTGCATTGAGAATTCATGAGCATCTTTTACCTGACCAAGTATTTGATCTTCTCCTAATACTATAGAATCAAGTCCTGCTGTAACATTGAAAATATGTTCTACAGCTTCTCTATTTGTCTTAGAAAATAAATATTCTTTTATATTTGAAGCATTAAAGAAATTTTCATAGAAATTTTCTACTATTTTAATTTTTTCATTAACATCCTTAGACTGTATATATATTTCGCTTCTATTACATGTAGATAAAATAATAACTTCTTCTATACCTTTATCTAGTAGAAAATTTATTGCTTCTATTTTCTGTATATCTGTAAAAGACACGCATTCTCTTATCTTTATGGGAGCTAAATTATGGTTCACCCCTACAACTCCTATATTCATAGCTAACCTCCAAACTACTTTAGTTATTAATTTCACTATTTATAGTATAACTCTACAAATAGTTTTTGTAAATTTTAACAACCTTTTTTAATGTAAAAAATAATTTTAAACAATACACCATGAATTATTTGTAAAAAAAAAGCAGAAAATTTTTAATTTTCTGCAATAAAAAAAG
>NZ_HG529437.1 GCF_000499525.1 Faecalimicrobium dakarense
CTTTTTTTATTTTAAAGCTTTAGATTGTACAAATCTAGAGCTTTTTTATATATTAAATTATCAAAATTTATAAATATATTGTTATTTTGGTGAGATAATTAAAAATAAAATTTTATAAATATAATTAGTTTTTATAACTAAATTGTCAGTTAAATTACGCAATAAAATGTGTAAAAAATGGATTTATAAAAAAATTTAGCATTAAATTTTACATAAAGAATATAGTATTAAACAGTATTTGGGAATTTATAAAGAAAAAATTATAAAAAATATAGAATAATACTATTGAAAGTTGTTAATATATATAATATAATGAATATCAAATAAAACAATTAGTTAAAAGCTAAGAAGGAAATTAGTAAAAAGCAAGTTTATATTCAGAGAGTGAGTGGTTGGTGAGAACTCATTATAATGGTTTTTGAATCTATTCCAGAGCTTCTAGTAAAAAGCTAGACGTATACCTACGTTACAGGTCTGAGAGGATTATATTTTTATATAATCAATTAGGGTGGCAACGCGGATCAAAGACTTTCGTCCCTTTTGTAGGGAATACGAAGGTCTTTTTTTATTACAATAAATCAAACAAGTGCTTGTAAAATTAAATTTATTTTAGTATATACCATTAAAAATAACGTTACCATTACTGAAAAATTAACAAAAAAAGAGAAATAAAATAGTTTATATCAAGTAACATTTTCCGTATAGTTTTAAAAGGGTGAAGGATTTAATAAATATATTTAGATTATAAAAATAAATAGGAGGATAATAATATGTTAGATATCAAAAGAATAAGAGAAAATTTAGAAGATATTAAAAAAGCTATGGACAGAAGAGGGGAAAAAGAGTTTGATCTTGATGCTGTAGTTGAATTAGATGATAAGAGAAGAGAATTACTTAAAGAAGTTGAAGTAATGAAAAATGAATTAAATGTTGAATCAAAGAAAATACCTCAACTTATAAAAGAAGGTAAAGATGTTGAAGAAGCTAAAGCTCAATTAAAAGAATTATCTGATAAGATAAAAGGATTCGATGAAAAAGTTAGAGAAGTTGAAGCTGACATGGAATATAGATTAATGAGAATACCTAATGTTCCTCATCCAGATGTTCCACAAGGAACTACTGATGAAGACAACGTTGAAGTAAGAACTTGGGGAGAAACTACTAAGTTTGATTTTGAAGAAAAAGCTCACTGGGATATAGGAACAGGTCTTGGAATATTAGATTTTGAAGCAGCTGGTAAAATAACTGGATCAAGATTTACTTTATACAAAGGATTAGGAGCTAGACTTGAAAGAGCTTTAATAAACTTCTTCTTAAATACTCATACAGATGAGCATGGATATACAGAAGTATTACCACCATTTATGGCTAATAGAACTAGTTTCGTAGGAACAGGACAATTACCTAAATTCGAAGAAGATATGTTTAAGTTAGAAGGTTTAGAGTACTTCTTAGTGCCAACTGCTGAGGTTCCTGTAACAAATATACACAGAGATGAAATATTAACAGCTGAACAATTACCAATAAAATACTGTGCATACACTCCTTGCTTTAGATCAGAAGCAGGATCTGCTGGTAGAGATACAAGAGGTTTAGTAAGACAACATCAATTCAATAAAGTTGAATTAGTTAAGTTTGTTGATCCTGAGAAATCTTATGAAGAATTAGAAAAATTAACTAATGATGCTGAAAAGATGTTACAATTATTAGGATTACCATACAGAGTAGTTAGAATATGTACAGGAGATTTAGGATTCACTGCTGCATTTAAATATGACTTAGAAGTATGGATGCCAAGTTATAACAGATATGTTGAGATATCTTCTTGTTCAAACTTTGAAGACTTCCAAGCTAGAAGAGCAGGTATAAGATTCAAGAGAGATAAAAAATCTAAAGCTGAGTATGTTCATACATTAAACGGTTCAGGATTAGCAGTAGGAAGAAGTTTAGCTGCTATATTAGAAAACTACCAACAAGCTGATGGATCTGTAGTAGTTCCAGAAGCATTAAGACCATATATGGGTGTAGATGTTATAAAAAAGAATGAATTATAAGATATAAATACTTATTAATATAAAAGAGAGCTTGTATAAGCTCTCTTTTTTTTATACAAGTAAATTATATCTTATCCGATTTTCTCATATATAAATTATAGCGACTAAGCTTAAATGTTTTGTTAATGTGGTTGTTCAATTAACTGATTAGTTTCATAGTTTATTGGTGATATGAACTAAGTAAATTTTATATAAAATATGGTAATTTGGAAGGAGAATTATATAAATAATTTAAGTGAAAAACAGAAATACTAATTAAAATGATTTTATATTTTTTAAGCACAAATTAAATTTAAGTTGAATTATAAATACAATTGTGATAATATAAAACTGTTATAAGTTTTAGGAGGCAATATGGAAAAGTCATTCTATATGAAAGAAGCATTAAAAGAAGCATATAAAGCATATGAAAAGAAAGAGACACCTATAGGAGCTGTAGTTGTTAAAGATGGTCAAATAATAGCAAGAGCACATAATCTTACAGAAGAATTAAACGATTGTACAGCTCATGCAGAAATATTAGCTATAAGACAAGCGGCAGATAAATTAGGTGGATGGAGACTTATTGACTGTGATTTATATGTAACTATGGAACCATGTGTTATGTGTAGTGGGGCAATAGTAAACTCAAGAATAAAAAAACTTATAATAGGAACTAAGCATATAAAAAATTCATACACTGAAAAGCAGCATGAATTCAAAATAGATTATTATAAAGACAGTAACGTTGATATCTCATTTGGAGTATTAAAAGATGATTGTTCTAATATATTACAGGAATTTTTTAAGACTTTAAGGAAAAGATAATTAGGGGAGATGGTCGAGTCGGTCGAAGGCGCTCGCCTGGAAAGTGAGTATGCGTTAAAAGCGTATCGTGGGTTCGAATCCCACTCTCTCCGCCAGAGGAAATTTAAATATGGTTGTAATTTTGCTGTACTAGATGGGGAGGTAGCGGTGCCCTGTAACCTGCAATCCGCTATAGCAGGATTGAATTCCATCTAGAGGCTTATCTTTTGTAGGGCCGCCCTAAATAAGTGGTGTTGAAACATAGGTCCTGCGCAATGGAAGCTCATGAACCCCGTCAGATCCGGAAGGAAGCAGCGGTAAGTGACCACTTTCGTGTGCCGCGGGGGTGCCTAAGTGGAGCTAACTGTTTAGGTAACGCCTATGAAAGTAAGTCAATAGATGGTGTACAGCATTTAATATATAAAAACTAATCCCTTAATAAATATTAAGGGATTTTTTGATATGTATAATATAATAAATATAGTAAATAACTTTGTTTAAAAATAATGATATAATATTTCAATATATTGGATAAATAATATATTATAATGAATTAATATATAAAGTAATCGTAACAAATAAATAATATACTATAATAAATTGATATTAAGTATCTATCAAACATATTATTTAGGTATATAAATTTATAATTAAGTAAAATTACTAAGAATGAATTTTATTAAGGAGAGATGGCCATGCATAAGGCATTATATAGAGCATATAGACCACAAACATTTGAAGATGTAGTTGGACAAGAACATATAATTAGAACTTTAAAAAACCAGATAGAAAATGATAATGTAGGACATGCATATGTATTTTCAGGTACTAGAGGTACAGGTAAGACATCTACAGCTAAAATATTTGCAAGAGCAGTAAATTGTACTGAAAGTATTAATCAAGAACCTTGTAATGAATGTGATGTGTGTAAAGATATATTAAATGATAATATAATGGATGTTATAGAGATAGATGCGGCATCTAATAATAGCGTAGATGATATAAGAGAGCTTAGAGAAAGTGTTAAGTACTCACCTGCTAAAGCGAAATATAAAGTATATATAATAGATGAGGTACATATGCTATCTCAGGGTGCATTTAATGCATTACTAAAAACATTAGAAGAGCCACCGTCATATATTATATTTATATTGGCTACAACAGAACCACATAAAATACCAGCTACAATTTTATCAAGATGCCAGAGATTTGACTTTAAAAGAGTTACAGTCAAAGATATGAGCGATAGAATGAAAAAGATATGTAAAGAAGAAAATATAGAAGTTGAAGATAAAGCTCTTAATTTAATATCTAGAAACTCTCAAGGAGCTTTAAGAGACGCTTTAAGTATATTAGACCAATGTATATCTTTCGGAGATGATAAGATAGAGTATAAAGATGTTGTTGAACTTTTAGGAACTGTAAATGTTGAACAATTATTTGATATGGCTGAATGTATAATAAACCAGGATACAAAAAAATCACTTCAAATACTAAATGAGTTTGTTATATGGGGAAAAGATATAAGAAACTTAATCAATGACTTAATAGATCATTTTAGAAACCTGATGGTATGTAAAGTATCAACAGATTTAGATGAGATAATATCTTTACCAGAAGAAATCGTTAATTTATTGAAAGAACAAGCTGAAGGCGTAGATATAAATGATTTAATAAGGGTTTTAAATATATTATCAGTTACTCAAGATAATATAAAGACATCATCAAACCCGAGGGTTTTAGCTGAAGTTACTATGATGAAAATTGCTCAACCTATGTTTGATGAAAGCAAAGAGTCCCTTATTAAAAGAATTGAAAATTTAGAAAAAACGATTGAGAGTGGAAATATAAAGGTATCTACTGATAATGTATCTAATAATATTGAAGAAGATGAAAAAGTTAATATAGTAGAAGAAGTAGTATATGAAAATGTAAAAAGTGAAGATGTTAAGTTAATAGAGGCCTCTTGGGATAAAATAAGACTAAATATTAAACAAGATAAACAAAATAAACAAATGCCAGTATATTTCTTATTAGGAGATGTACAAAGCTTTAATGTTTCTAATAATAGATTATACATAATCTATGGAGATGGATTTGCTTTTGCTAAAAAGAGACTAAGTGATCCTCAGACATTACAGTATATAGAAAAAGTAATAAGGGAGACAATAAATAGAAGTTTTAGCATAAAAGTTATATTAGAATCAGAAGTTAATAATATAAAACTTGAATTAAAAAGTGATAGGCAAGATGAAGGTGAAGAGATTTTAAAAGGTATAGTAAGTGAAGATATATTAGAAATAAAAGACAGTATAGAAGAGAAATAAGTAATAGTATTAATAAGTTAATATTATTATTTTATTAAATAAAACAAGATTAATAATAAATGCTATTATGATATAATAGTAAAATAAAAAAAATCGCTTTGCTCAGTCGCTCAAGTGGTTCGCCCACACGTGGCTCAAACGACCTATAAACCAGGTCCGTTGCTCAAGCTTAGCGTTAGTAAATTATAATTTATCCATAAACCAGATAAATTACAATTTACTTTAATATAAAAATAAGTTTTTTAGGAGGAATTAGTTATGGCTAAGAAAGGTTTTGGAGGCGGAATGATGCCTGGAAATATGAATAATTTATTAAAGCAAGCTCAAAAGATGCAAGAAAATATGCAAAAAATGCAAGCAGAGTTAGAAACTAAAGAAATAGAAGCTTCAGTTGGTGGAGGAGCTGTTACTGTTAAGGTTAATGGTAAAAAAGAAGTTTTAGATATAGCTATAAAACCAGAAGTTGTTGATCCAGATGATATAGAAATGTTACAAGACTTAGTTTTAAGTGCAGTAAATGAAGCGTTAAGAAGTGTTGAAGAGATGCAAGCAAATCAAATGAGTAAAGCAACTGGAGGAATGAATATCCCAGGATTATTCTAGTAGGTGATAATATGCAGGTTTATACAGGTCCCATAACGAGACTAATAGAAGAGTTTTCAAAGCTTCCTGGTGTAGGAAGAAAAACAGCTCAAAGACTAGCTTTTCATGTTATTAATATGAATACTAATGATGTAGAAGCTTTATCTAAGGCTATTGTAGAAGCTAAAAGAGAAATAAAGTATTGCTCAGTTTGCTGTAATATATCAGATAATGATATATGTAGCATGTGTGCTAATAAAAATAGAGATGCTAGTATTATTTGTGTAGTGGAAGATCCTAGAGATGTGGCCGCTATGGAAAGAACTAGAGATTATAAGGGACAATATCATGTTTTACATGGTGTTATATCTCCTATGGATGGTATTGGGCCAGATATGATAAAAATAAAAGAGCTTATTCAAAGAGTAGGAACTCAAGATGTGACTGAAATAATAATGGCTACAAATCCAACTATAGAGGGGGAAGCTACTGCTATGTATATAGCTAGACTTCTAAAACCTATGGGTATAAAAGTTACGAGAATAGCTCATGGTCTACCTGTGGGTGGAGACTTAGAATATGCAGACGAAGTTACCATATCTAAAGCTTTAGAGGGTAGAAGAGAAATATAAAAATCGAGGTAAATGCCTCGATTTTTTTGTCGTTAAATTTTAGTTAGATTTATTGAATAATATATACCATTATTATATAATTTGTGTTATATTTAATTAAAAATTTAAACAGGGGTGCAACATGAAATCAACTATGAATTTAGAAGAGCATGAAGTCATGAAAAAAAAAGAGTTAAAAAATTAAGTTCAAAAGGCAAGTCTAAGTATAATGAGCAAGATGATATGAGTGTTTTGCTAAAAAAGAAGACTAATAAAAGCTCAAAGAGTAAAAATACGGATTTTAGAAATAATTATAAAAATTATCAATATGATTATGAAGAAGATTTTTACGAACCTAGATATTAAAATAAAACGTAAAATAAGAAATTAAAATATATAAATAAAAAAGCAATATACTTAAGGTATATTGCTTT
>NZ_HG529438.1 GCF_000499525.1 Faecalimicrobium dakarense
AGGTATATTGCTTTTTTATTTATATAAAGTTAATTTACTTTTCATTAGATAAAATATCTACTACTAAATTAGCAATATTTTGAGAAGAATTAAATTTCCTTATAGATCTTATATTACGCTTAAGCATATCTAATCTAGATGGGTCATCAATAAGAACTTTTAATAAAACAGATAAATTATATTTTTTAGTAGTTCTAAGAACAGCTCCACAGTTAGATAAGAAATCTAAATTTTCTTCTTCTTGACCAGGTATGTAGTAAGGAACTATCATAGGAACATCTTTAAGCAAAGATTCCGTAGTAGTAAGACCACCTGGCTTAGATACTAATACATCTACAGAAGCTAGGATATCATTCATCTTATTTGTAAATCCTAGTACTTTAACAGTTTTATCATGAAAATGTTGAGACAATCCTTTTTCTATTTTTTCACGAAGGCTTTCATTTCTTCCGGTTATAACTAATATTTGGAAATCTCTGTCTATTTCCATAAGTTCGGCTAGAGTTTCCTTTATATTTCCTGCTCCAAAACTTCCACCCATAAGTAAAACAGTTAATTTGTCAGGATATAGACCTAATTCTTCTAAAACCGTTTCTCTATCTCTGTGAGATAAAAATGATTTTTCAACAGGAATTCCAAATGCTTTAACTTTATTACTTTCTACACCCTCAAATACAAGTAGTTCCTTTACATATTCATGCCCAACAATATAATAGTCTATTTCATTTTGTATCCATGTTGAGTGAGTAGTATAATCTGTTAATACAGAAATCATAGGTGGAACACTAAGGTCAACATATTTTTTATGGAAAGTATCACTTAAATTAAGGTTATGTACATCCATATTAGTATATTTTTTTAATGTACTAAGTGCAATCATAGGGAATGGGTGAGTACCTATAATTAAATCTGGTTGTGAATCATTAAGAAGCTTTTTAAATTTTTGAGCCATAAGAGAAGTAAGTAAATTTCCCTTAAACTCATTTTTTGATACTAAGCTACTCTCAGAAAATCTATATACACTACCATAAGCTTTAGGAGTATATATAGCCGATTTTTCATAGCCTCTAGATATTATTTTATCCATTGTATTATTAACTAATTTTAAACTATCTATTATTTCGCATTCTACTGTCTCGTTATCAATAGTTTTACTTTCTAATTCTTCTTTAATAGCTCGAGCAGCCCTATTATGACCTCCTCCAGTGGAAGCAGACATAATTAAAATCTTTTTGCTCATATTAAAATCCTCCTAAAATGTAGAGTTATATTGAACAATAACATAATTTTATGTATTATTAATTATACTTTAAAAACTTAAACTATTATATAACTATATTATTTACTAATAATAAGTTAATAATAATCTAATACAATATAAAAAAAATACAAGTATTTAAATGCTAAGATTTGGAAGGTAGATATAATGAAAAAAGTAGAAATATATACAAGTGATTCATGCATACAGTGCATAAAAGCAAAAGAATATTTAAAATTAAACAATATTGAATATATAGAATATAATATATCTAAAAGCTCAGAAGCTAGAAAAGAATTAATACGTATGGGGTATATGTCTATTCCTGTTATGATAATAGATGGTGAACATGTGTTAGGATTTGACTTAAATAGAATGAAGTCTTTATTAGGTATGTAATTAAACTTTAAATAAATCAATATAAAGAATAGTACATGTTATGGTAAATATAAATTATAGAACGTATTATTTTTTATATTGATAAAAAAGTATGTTATTAAAGTAAATAGTAAATCAAAAAAATAATTACAGAAATAAATGTGAATAAAAAAATAAAGTATTACACAATATAAGCTAGAACTAAGGAAAATAGCGATTAAAAATAAATTATATAAAAAAATTTAAAAAACTTTATAAAAAGTGTTGACGATATAAAATTAAGATGATATAGTATTACTTGTCCTTAAGAAAAGGGCAAACAAATAAA
>NZ_HG529439.1 GCF_000499525.1 Faecalimicrobium dakarense
TTCAAATTCTATAAATTAACCTACTGTTTAATTTTCAAAGTTCATTTTCAACTTTCGTTGTTTTCTTTTGTTTGCCGTCCGTATCTCTTTCGGACAAGTAATACTATATCACCTAAAAAATATATCGTCAACACTTTTTCTTAATTTTTTTAGTATTTTTTTATTTTTTCTTTATCATTTAAAGTTATACACATACTTTTTCGAAGATATCCACATTATCTACAATCTGTATTTAGCTTATATGGCAATTCAGTCTTATAATATCCACAATTTTACGGTTAACTTTTGAAAAATTTATATTTTTAAACTTTTATATAAAAATAAAACCCTAATATTATTAGAGTTTTATTTTTTATACATTAAATTAATCCATTATTGTTCCATCTTGTATTTTTATACAAATATCAGCTTCTCTGGCTATCATGTCATTATGAGTTATCATTATAAGTGTCTGATTATAATCATTCACACATTCTCTTAATATACTCATAACTTCTTCTGTTGACTTTGTATCTAAATTTCCTGTAGGCTCATCTGCAAATATAATTTTAGGTTTATTTATAAGCGCTCTAGCAATAGCCACTCTTTGTTGTTGCCCTCCAGATAATTCATTAGGAAATTTTTTTATTTTATCCTTTATTTGTAGTCTCTCTAGTAATTTTTCTAGATATTTTTTATCTACTTTTCTATTTTCTAATAATGAAGGCATTATTATGTTCTCATACACATTAATAACTGGTATTAAATTAAAGTTTTGAAACACAAATCCAAAGTTATTTATCCTTATATCAGCTAATTTTCCATCTGGCATATTACTTATTTCTTCATTATTATAATAAACTTTTCCATCAGTTGGTTTATCAAGACCTGCCATACAATTTAATAATGTACTTTTTCCAGAACCACTAGCACCTACTACAGCAGTGAATTTATTTTCTTCTATATTTAAATTTATATTCTTTAAAACATGTAACTTATTTTCATTTTTACCATAAATTTTATTTAAATTTTCTATTTTTAATATCATCATACTAATCCCCCTTATTCATTCCTATTAATTCCATATGATATGCTCATTTTTTCTAGTTTTTGCTTAGACAAGTATACTGATATAATACAAACTACTATCACTAAAAAAGTAAATATTACTATTTCATTAAAAGGCACTTCGAATTTTTCTAGATTCTTAGCCCCAAATCCAATTTCCATAATCTCATTAACCATAGACACATCTTTGTACCCTTTATATATAGCATGAGCAGACCCTAGTATGCAGCTAAGAAAAGCATAAATTAAAGATTCCTTAATAAGCATGCTTTTTATCTTTTTCATACTCATACCAATACTTCTTAAAGTTGATAGTTCCCTAGTTCTAATTAGTATTCCTGTTTTTATAGTGTAGTAAATATTTAAAGAAGCTACTACAGACATAAGTAATAATAAAAACATACTTTGCACCTTAGCAATTTCCTGTAATTTTTCTTGTTCTGCTTTGTATTTCGCCCTGCTTTCTAGATTATTGTAATCCTTCTTTCCAATCATCTTTTCTATTTTATTTTCAACTTCTTTTTCTTTTCCACTAGAAGCTTTTACTCCTATCACATTAACATCATTTATATTAGTCAATTTAGATAATTCTTCTATTGGCATTATTACCGTCATCATTCTTCCATAGAAATTATTTAAAATCCATTTTCTATCTAAGAAACCAGCGATTCTAACTTTTTCAACTTTATAACTTAGCTTTCCATCATTTACTGATGGTATTTTTATTTCAATCAGTTCTCCAATTTTCAAATCCTTATCTATTGGTTCATTGGTTCCATCAGTATGATTATTAACAAAAACATTTATGTATTCACTATTATTCTCATCACTTTTTTCTTCTATATATTTATCTAACTTTTTCAAATCTTTTTCTGTATAACCCCTAACTTCTAAATATGATTCATTCTTATTCATAGACCCAGATAACACTAATTTTCCATCTACATAGTCTACATCATCTATATTTTTAATTTTTTCTACATCACTCTTACTATACATACCTATAGCATTTTCCACATTATAATCGTCTTTATTTAGTTTTATATCATACTCACCAATATTTTGACTTGGCATATGCATTACATTCATACCACTTTTATTGTAATTTGATAATGCAGTTATATACATAGATCCAACTAATCCTATAGATAATATACAAAGAATAGCCCTTGTCCTAAATCTAAATACATTTTTATATGCCATCTCTCCAGTTATATTAAATACTTTTCTTATCCATTTATAATAAAATCTATTTCTAAATTTTCTATTGCTAAAGTCATTGTTTCTCATACCTTCTACAGGAGATACCCTAGTCGCCTTATATAGAGGAACTATATTTGAAATAAACACCGTAGTTATTGCTATTAATATTGGTATTAATATTGCTTCTTTAGTTATATAAAGACTTGGATTTTTAGGATATATTTTAGTTATGTAATTATATACATAACCTCCTCCAACTAAAAATCCAGATGCTACTCCAATAGCTACTAATATTAAACTTTGTATAAAAAGCATAAAAAATATTTGATGTTTTTTAGCTCCTATAGCTCTTAACATCCCTATTGATTTTTTCATGTCAAATAAAGTCATTATAAAAATATTGCATATTAAAAGTGCCGATACTGCTATAGGGAATAACATGTTTCTTATTTCATAGCTTGTTGCTTCTTCACCAACACCAAGAGAGTTTAGTCCCTGAATTAAGCCGATATTCATAGTAAAGTTATACTCTGTAAGGCCGTATTTATTCATCCTTTTATACATATTATCCATTGTAGTCTTTTCATTTTTTACATTTAAAATACCATCATTGGTAATAAGGTTTTCTGGTATTAAATTTGTATATCCGCCTGTAAAAGCTCTAAGTGTATATTCTTTATACTCCTGGTAATAGTCTTTAGTTCTACTGACTACTCCAACTAATTTAAATTTATGATTTTTATTGTATATTTCTTGCTTTCCATCAGGACTTTTATATTTTTTAACTATATTAAAATCTATTTCTTTACCTAATTTATTTTCTAAATTCATTTCCTCTATAGCTCTATTATCTAAAACTATCTCATTTTCATTTTTTGGTTCTCTTCCTTTTATAACTTCATACTTGCTTTCTTCTAAATAATATGGACTATATGTATTAAGAATACTCTTAACACCATTTTTATAAACAATACTACCTAAATTGATTATCTTATATGTAACATCACTTGTATTATCATTTAATATTTTTTGCAATGCTTCATCATCAATATCACTATATTCATAGTCATAAGTCCCAAATGTATTATATAGTTTTTCTGTACCTAACTTTATATTTGTTTGTTTTTGAACAATATTTGAAAATGATATTAATGTAGCCAATCCTATGGCTACTATTATAGAAAAACTTCTCCCTTTTTGCTTTTTCAGATAAGAAAAAGCTAACGTAAAAACACCTTTCATAATTACCTCCTTTTTGACTAATATATAGCTATTTAACGCTAATTAGTTTTACTTAAACTAATGTATTTACCTTCTAATAGAGCAAACTATGATTCTTGTGCACAAAAATAGATGCTATCCTCTTTTGATTAAAGGATAGCATCCATTTTTTTTATATACAATGCACTATGCACAACTGTGCATTTTAATGTTATAACTGTCATGTTTTAGTTTTTATAATACTGATAAAAGGCTTTCAAGGTATACATCTTTAAACTCTTTAAATCTATATCTACTTATAGGAACTTCTTCTTTATTCTCCATAATAGCTACATATTGTTTTACATTTCCTACATAGTCCAAATTAACCAAATAACTTTTGTGACATCTATAGAAATTTTTTTGGTTTATTTTGCTTTCTATACTATCCATAGTCATATTAATAGAGTGCTCGGATGTTTTTGTATGTATAGTTATTTCTCTTTTTAAAACTTCGATATAATAAATATCTGATGTGTTTATCTTAAATATTTCAGTTTTAGAACTCAAAATTAACTCTTTACCCTTATTTCTCTCTATTTCATTAAAGCAAGAAATCAAATGCCTCTCTAGGTCACATAATTTTATAGGCTTTAGCAAATACCTATAAGCCCTTACTTCATATCCTTCTTGTACATAGTCTATTAAAGATGTTGTGAATATAATTTCTACATTTTTATCATACATACTTCTTATTTTTCTAGCTAAAGTCATTCCATCAATCTCTTCTAATTGTATATCTAATAAAAATATATCTACATTCTTTGGATAATCTTTTATTAAACTTTCTCCATTTTTATAAATCAAAAGCTCATATTCTTCATTTATACTTTCGAAAATTTTTTCGATATACCCTTTTATCAGCTTTTGTTGGCTTAATTCATCTTCACATAATACTATTTTTTTCATAGTTCAAATTCACTTCACTTTCTATCGGAATATAAATATCTAGTTCAAATTCATTACCCAAATCCTTGAATCTAAACTCTCCATTGTACTTATTCAATGAATTTTCAACGCTTTTTAAACCTATTCCATGAAAATATTTATCTTTTTTACTACTTATAATATTATTATCATCTGTTTTTATATCATTTTTTTTTGAGTTCACACTCTTCAATACAAAATAATTTTTAACTATAGTTCCTCTTATATATATTTTTCTTTCATTATCTTTTATCTTTAAACATGCTTCCATTGCATTATCTAATATATTAGAAAAAATACTACACACATCAATCATTTGCACGAAGTTACATTTTTCAAAATTTATATCTGCAAAAAAATCTATATTATTATCTATACAAATATCATTTTTTCTTTAAGTATAATGTCTAATATATCATTTTTAGTGTTATATATATATTCGATCTTCTCTATTTCTTTTTGAAGTTCTATGCTATATTTCCTAGCATTTTCATTTGCATCAATATTATTGATGCAGACCAAATGATTTTTTAAATCGTGATAAAGTCGTTTAGTTCTACCTTGATTTTCTCTTATTCTTTCATAGTAATTGTATTGAGCTCTTATTTTTTCTTCTATCACTACTTTTTCCTTTTCTAAAATTATGGATTCTTTTATCTTCTTAATTGTAAATATTAAAAGTATAACAACCACAACCAATGATGGAATTATGTTTTGATATAAAAAACTATCCATCAAACTCCATATCTCTTTATATGTTGAATTTTTAAATTTAACTCCATATATCCAAATAGACTTATCTATAAAATTGTATATATACAAAAATGTTACTAAAAATATAACAGTTAATATACTTATTATGTATTTTTTCTCTCTAAAAGTATTTCTATATTTTTTTAATATTAAATTTAATACAAATAAAATGATAAAAACTAGTACTTCACGTAAAATTGCAACTAATACACCTGGATAGTTATCGCCACCAAGCCCAATAGCTATACAAAAAAATGTAATTCCCCAATAAATTATATTTCCAGTAATAAAAAGTACATTTTTATAAACTATAAAAAACATAAATGCTTGCCACAACTTAATTTCATAATTTCTTTTACAAAAATACATAATTATAGAAATAAATACAATTTGAAACAAATTCAATTCCATTGACCACAAACCTAACATAGCTATTCTATTCAAATCAAAACGATTATTCAGACAAACTAAAACCACAACTAATATTATAAATTTCCAAAGAGAACTTTTTACTTCTTTGTATTCTCTTTTTTTGTTTTGGTAAATATCAAGGAAATTTTTAAATACTAAAATTTTAAATACAATTAATAATGTATGTGACATTTCCAATGCAAATGATTCCATAAATTCCTCCCCTTACAATTCTACCATAGAAAAAATATTTTAACGCATTAAATAACCATATATACTATCCACTTTTACTTAGATTTAAATAATTAAAACGCAAAAAAGCACAGAACTAGATAAAATAGTTCTGTGCATAAAAAAAG
>NZ_HG529440.1 GCF_000499525.1 Faecalimicrobium dakarense
TTTCCATTCCGAACACAGAAGTTAAGCTCTTTAGCGCTGATGGTACTTGGTGGGCAACTGCCTGGGAGAGTAAGACGTAGCCACGTAATCTTTTTTATTTTTAAATAACTAAAATAAAAAGCTGCTAGTAGAATATTACTGGCAGCTTTTTTAGTAAGAATATTAGCGCTTATTTAGCTTATAAATAAATTATAGTTTATATCGAATAATCTTAAAACATACGAATAGTAAGGTAATCAAATGATAGATTATATTTATTAATCCATAATATCTGATATAAATTGATTTAATTTATTTAATCCTTCTAAAAAGATATTATCAGAACATGCAAAAGAAATTCTAATATAATTATCCATACCAAAAGCTATTCCTGGTACTACGGCCACGCTATATTCCTTTAAAAGTCTATCACAAAATTTGATAGAAAAACTTTCCTCAAAATTAAACTTTTTAGATATACTCGATAAATCTATAAAGACATAGAATGCTCCATTTGGATAGATATAGTCTATATAAGGTATAGAATTAATTTTATCACAAATTAAATCCCTTCTAGATTTATATTCTTTTACCATTATATTTATATCATTAGAGCAATTTTTTAGAGCACCATATCCTATATATTGTGCTGTTAAGCTTGGATGAGATGTTAAATGACCTTGTATTGTGCTGATAGCCTTTGCTATTGTTTTATTTGATGCTGAATAACCTAATCTTAATCCTGTCATGGCTACAGATTTAGAAAAACCATTCACTGTTATAGTTATATCTTTTGCACTTTCACTTATGGAAGCAACAGATACAAAATTATTATCAAAGCATATTTTTTCATAGATTTCATCGGCAAGTATATAAATGCTATTTTTAATACAAAAATCTACTATAGATATTAATTCTTCTTTAGTATATATAGCTCCAGTTGGATTAGATGGATTATTTAAAATAAGAACTTTGGTTTTAGGTGTAATATAAGGTATAAGATCATTAGGTGTTATCTTAAAATTATTTTCTTTTTTAGAATCTATAAATATTGGTTTAGCATTAACTAGTTTTATAATTTCTGGATAACTTACCCAATAAGGTTTTGGTAATAATATTTCATCTTCTGGATTAGTTAAAGCTAGTAGAGTATTTGTTATACAATGTTTTGCTCCACTAGATACGACGATTTCATCTGTATAATAATTACAATTATTTTCATTAAGAAGTTTATTACATATTTCATCTCTAAGAATTTTAAGTCCAGGAACCATATTATATTTAGTCAAATTTTTATTAAGAGAATTTATACCGCTGTATTTTGCATCATATGGGACATTAAAATCAGGCTCCCCAATGCTAAGGTCTAAAACATGAATGCCGCTGGCTTTCATTTCTGATACTTTAGAGCTTATACCAATTGTATAAGATGGTGTTATAGATGAAACTCTATTAGATAACATAAAATCCCCCTTTATATTTAAAAATTATATATTATATTAAAAATTTAAATACAGTATTTATTTATATATGTATACATTATATATTACTAAAATGCATAGAAAAGTTATCCACAATACATGTTATTAAAAGCTTTTATTACAATAAAATCTAAAAAAATTAATTTAGCTTTTAACTACATTATATTGTAATTCCAATGGATATATGACTATAGACAAAATTTATATAAAAAATAACAAAAATATTTATTATTCTTAAAACTATTACAATTGCTGAGGTTCAAATTATCCACATAGCATTTGCAATGATTTCAGTTAATTTGACTATTATGTACAAATTTGGTAATCTTATTTAGTAGCAATTATGAGAATCCCTTTGACGAAGTTAAAGGGGATTTTTTTAATCTTAATATACTATATGTAGTAGTGCCCATATAAATGTGCTACAATATATAGTAATAAGGGGGATTTTACGAATGATTAATTTAGTTAAAAAAAGAGACGGAAGAGTGATACCTTTTAATGCAGATAGAATAACTAGAGCTATATTTTTAGCAGCTAGTAATGTAGCAGAAAAGGAACATAAATCACCAGATTATAAATTATCAGAAGAATTAACACAAGAAGTAATAAAAAGATTAAATACTAAATTTATAAATGATGTTCCAGGGGTAGAGGACGTGCAAAATGCAGTTGTTAAGGTTCTTATAGAAGAAGGACATGCAAAGACTAGTGAAGAATATATAGTATATAGAACAGAAAGAAGTAGAATAAGAAATTCTAAAACTAGACTGATGAAAGCCATAGAAGAAATAACATTCGCTGATGCAAATGATGCAGATATAAAAAGAGAGAATGCTAATATAAATGGAAATACAGCTATGGGTACTATGCTTCAATATGGTAGCACAGTATCTAAAGAATTTTGTAAAACACACTTATTAAACCCAGAACATTCATTTGCTCATGATAATGGAGATATACATATACATGATATGGACTTTTTAAATATGGGAACATTAACTTGTTGCCAAATAGATCTTAATAAATTATTTAAAGGTGGCTTCTCTACAGGTCATGGATTCTTAAGAGAACCAAATGATATTATAAGTTATTCAGCACTAGCTGCAATTGCTATACAAAGTAATCAAAATGATCAACATGGAGGACAAAGTATACCTTTCTTTGATTATGGATTAGCAGAAGGTGTATATAAAACATTTAAGAAATTCTATATAAGTAATATATCAAAAGCTTTAAAATTATTTAAAGGCATAGAAGATAACGGAATAATAAAAGATATAGTTTATAAATCAGAAGAAGAAACAGGAATAAAGGTAGGTATAAAGAGAGAAGAAAAATATCTATCTGTTGAAAGAGAAAAGTTACAAGCTAAATTTGATATAACTGAAGAAATTGCTAAAAACATACAAGTATTTGCCTTTGACGAATCTATTAAAGAAACTGATAAGAGAACGTATCAAGCTATGGAGGCATTTATTCACAACCTAAATACAATGCATTCTAGAGCAGGAGCACAAGTTCCATTCTCTAGTATAAACTATGGAACAGATACATCTGAAGAAGGAAGAATGGTAACAAAGAATATATTATTATCATTAGAAAGAGGATTAGGAAATGGAGAAACGCCTATATTCCCTATACAAATATTTAAGGTAAAAGAAGGAGTTAGTTTAAACCCTGAAGACCCTAACTATGATTTATTTAAATTAGCGTGTAAGGTTTCAGCAAAAAGACTATTCCCTAACTTTAGTTTCTTAGATGCTCCATTCAATGCTCAATATTATAAAGAAGGACATCCAGAAACAGAAGCTACTTACATGGGATGTAGAACGAGAGTTCTTGGAAATGTATGTGGAGAAGAAATAGTTAGTGGTAGAGGTAATTTATCATTCACTACAATAAACCTTCCTAGATTAGGAATAAAACATGGAATGGTAAATAATAAAGAAGCTAACATAGAAGAGTTCTTTAATGAATTAGATCAAAAGATAGATTTAGTTACAGATCAATTATTAGAAAGAATGGAAGTACAGGGTAATAAGAGAATGAAAAACTTCCCATTCTTAATGGGTCAAGGTGTATGGCAAGGGTCGGATCAACTTGGACCAGAGGATAAGTTATCAGAAGTTATAAAACAAGGTACATTAACTATAGGATTTATAGGTCTAGCTGAATGTTTATTGGGTCTTATAGGAAAACATCATGGTGAAAGCGAAGAAGCTCAAGAATTAGGGCTTAAAATAGTATCTCACATGAGAGAAAAAATGGAAGAAGCTAGTGAAAAGTATAATTTAAACTTCTCTATTATAGCGACACCTGCTGAAGGTCTTTCAGGAAGATTTACAAGAATAGATAAAAAAGCTTATGGAGAGATAAAGGGAATTACGGATAAAGAATACTATACTAATTCATTCCATGTTCCGGTTTATCATAAATTAAGTGCTTTTGATAAGATAAGAATAGAAGCTCCTTATCATGAACTTACTAATGCAGGTCATATAACGTATATAGAGTTAGATGGTAATCCATCTGATAACTTAGAAGCTTTTGAGACTATTATAAAGGCTATGAAAGAACAAGGGATAGGATACGGAAGTGTAAATCATCCTGTAGATAGAGATCCTATATGTGGATTCTCAGGTGTTATAGAAAGTAATATATGCCCAGCATGTGGGAGAGATGAAGAAGATAGTGATATCAAGTTTGAAAGAATAAGACGAATAACAGGTTACCTAGTTGGTACAGTAGATAGATTTAATAATGCAAAACAAGCTGAAGTACGTGACAGAGTTAAGCATAAATAATATAAAGGATAAAGGGGAAATGGATTATGAAAATAAGAATATCATCTCCTACAACTTTTGATAGTATAGTAGATGGTCCTGGTCTTAGAATGGTAGTATGGACACAAGGATGTATTCATAATTGTAAGAGTTGCCATAATCCACAAACTCATGATTTGTGTGGAGGATTTGAGGTAGATACTAAGGATATTATTGATAAGATAAAGTCTCTAAAATTACAAAGGGGCATAACCTTATCAGGAGGAGAACCATTTTTACAACCAGAAGCTCTAGAAGAAATAGCTAAAGAAGCTAAGGATAATAAATTGGATGTATGGTCTTATACAGGATTTACATTTGAGCAATTATTAAATAAAAAGAATCCTTCATACTTCAAAAATTTAAACTTATTGAAGCAAATAGATATATTAGTAGATGGTAAGTTTATGGAAGACAGAAAAGATATAAGTTTAAAATTTAGAGGATCATCTAATCAGAGGATAATAAATGTGCAAAGAAGCTTAAAATATAAGCAAATTATTTTAGCTGAAGAATACATGGAAGATTTATCTGCAGCTAAATAAAAATCTTTTTAATATAAATAAAAATAGTGTAAATGACTTAAAACAAGTTGTTTACGCTATTTTTTATGTTCATTAATAATATATAAAATAGAAATATACTTATTTTATATATTATTAATTTATACAAATTAAAATATTTTTTTGTTAATAACTATGTTTATAATGTGGATATTTTTTTAAAAATAATGAAAAATCAATGTGAATAATGTGTTGATAATGTGGATAAATAATACAGTTAAAATTCAAACTAAAATTTATGTAAAAAAAATATTAAAAAAACTGTTGACGATGTGAATTTGAGGTGGTATAGTTATACTTGTCCTTAAGACGAGGGCAAACAAGTAG
>NZ_HG529441.1 GCF_000499525.1 Faecalimicrobium dakarense
AATTTTGTTAAATATATTAATTTTTATATAAGGAGACATGCCATTAGGCAGAGTCTTCTTTTTTTATTGATTAAAAAATCATAATTTTAAAATTTAAATGATTAAAATATTCCATTCATTAATAATTCTAAATAGTTTTATATTAAAATGTTTGATAAAATAAAAATTATAGGGTTAATATTGGAGGAATATATGAATCAAAAAATAAAATTATTAATAATTGAAGATGATAATGATATAAATAAACTGCTGTATGAAATGTTATTAAATGAAGGTTATACAGTAAAACAAGCCTATTCTGGAACAGAAGCATTAATATATTTAGAACAGGAATATTGGCATATGGTTTTACTTGACTTAATGTTGCCAGGTAAATCTGGAGAAGAACTTTTAGGTGATATTAGAAAAAGAATGACAGCTCCAGTTATTATTATATCGGCTAAAGAAGAGAGAAGTATTAAAATAGATATGCTTAGATTAGGTGCAGATGATTTTATAAGTAAGCCATTTGATATAGACGAGGTATTAGCTAGAATTGAATCTAATTTAAGAAGGTACATAGAGTTTTCTAGCTATGATAACAGCAAATATAAAAATATAGTAGATTATAAAGAAATATCTATTAATAAAGATACGAGAGAAGTATTTGTAAATGATAATAATGTAATTTTAACATCAAGAGAATTTGATATATTAGAGCTTTTAATAAATAATCCTAAGAAAGTATTTTCAAAGTCAAATCTATTTGAGAGTATATGGAAAAGTGAATACTTATGTGATGATAATACTATTACTGTTCATGTAAGCAATTTAAGAAATAAACTATCTAAATTTGAAACTAAGTATAATTATATACAAACCGTTTGGGGTATAGGTTATAAACTGGAAAAGTAACCTTATATAAATATTTAAAATTAATACTTTCTTAAGATTTTATTTATAGTTAATTAGAACTTAATTTCTATAATATGAGTATATTAAAATATTTATAAGGGGTGAGTTTATGACAATAAGTGAAGTATCAGATTACGTCTTAAGAACAAATAAATTAAGCAAATTATATAAGGGTGAATATGTAGTTAAAAATGTATCTATGAATATTAAAAATGGAGATATTTATGGATTTATAGGAAAAAATGGAGCTGGAAAAACTACTTTAATAAGATTAGTATCTGGACTAGCGAATATAAGTAATGGAAGTATAGAAATTTTTGGTGATAGCACAGAAAAAGGAATAATTGATGGTAGAAAAAGAATTGGAGCACTAATAGAAACTCCTTCATTTTATCCAAATATGACAGCTTATGAAAATATGGAATTAATAAGACTTCAAAAGGGTATCCCAGGAAAATCATGTATAAAAGAAAAATTAAACTTAGTAGGTTTAGGAGATACAGGAAAAAAGAAAGTAAAAGATTTTTCTCTAGGTATGAAGCAAAGGTTAGGTGTAGCGATGGCTATTATAGGGGATCCAGAATTTCTTATTTTAGACGAGACTACTAATGGATTAGATCCAATAGGTATAGTTGAAATGAGAGAACTTTTAAAGAAATTAAATAAAGAAAATAATATAACTATACTAATATCAAGTCATATACTAAATGAATTATATCAATTAGCAACATGCTATGGTGTTATTAATAAAGGGAAACTTGTTGAGGAGATCAGACAATCAGACCTTGATGAGAGATGTAAAAAATCTTTAGAAATAAATGTAGATAATGTTAATAAAGCTGTATGGACTATAGAAAATATTCTTAAAAGTGAAAATTATACAGTATTACCAGGGGATACTATAAAGTTATATGATTTTTTAGATAATTCAGGATATGTTTCAACTTCTTTTGCTAAGGAAGATATAGTAATAAGACAATTATCATATAAAGGTGATGATTTAGAAGACTATTTTATGAACTTAGTGGGAGGTAAAGAAAATGACTAATTTAATAAAAAGTGATTTATATAGACTAAAGAAAAATAAAACTTTTAGGAAATGTATGTTTTCTATGATTATATTTATAATTTTAATAACTAGTTTTTTTTCAGACCCTCGTGCCGAAATTGGAATTATAACTGGACAGGTAGATAATAGAATGTATGGATTTATACTTAGTAGTGCATTGGTCAGAGAAGGTCCTATGGAGATACTTTCAACAGCATTAGGATTTACAGGTATAATATGTATAATGTTGTTATTTATAGTTGGAGAATTAGTAATGGAAAGATATGAATTTGGTGTATTAAAAAATACTGTTTCTTATGGACATAATAGATATAAGATTTATATATCAAATTTATTATGCATTTTTGTAGTCATTATTTCACTTTCTATTATGACAATAGGAATTTCATTTGTAATATGGAATGTTATATACGGTGTAAATAGAGGTATTACAAGCAGTGAATTTACTATCATACTAAAGGTAATTATAGCAATATTGATTATATTATGTGCTATGGCTAGTGTTTATACTATGATACATACATTAGCAAGAAAGAAAACAATTGTTTTAGGCTTAAGCGTATTGTTTGTTACTTTTATTCCGATGTCATTAGTCGAATTAAAAATTAGTTATATAAATTCTAAAATGCCAATGTTAATGCTTATGGATCTATGTTCTATGCCGTTTAATAATGGGTCACTAGTTACATTTTTAGTTAGCTCAATATTAATAATTTTAATTAGCGCTATATTAGGATGTATTATATTCAATAAACAAGATATTAAATAAAGATAAAATGGAGGGTGAGTGAGGTGATTTTCTTTGTGGTTATTTTTTTGTTTGCTACTATAGTTTTGCTTGCCCGCTTATTTTTTATTAAAAATGAAATAAAGAATATTACAAAACAGCTAAATAATCATAATAGCTTAAAATCAAGAAAAAAAATAGATATAAAACTATTTGATAAAGATATAGAGAATTTAGCAGAAAGAATTAACAAGAATATTTCTATTTCTAATGAATTACAGGTAAATCATATGAAATCTCAGGATGAGTTAAAAAGGACAATAGCTAATATTTCTCATGACTTAAGAACACCGCTTACTTCAATTTTAGGGTATGTTCAAATGATGAAAAATGAGAATATAGATAAAAATAAGAAAAAAGAATATGTAGATATAATAGAAAATAGAGCTAGGGATCTTCAAAATTTACTAAACGATTTTTTTAATCTATCATTATTAGAATCAAGCGACTATAAACTTAACTTAGAATATATAAATTTAAATAATATACTATGTGATGAGTTAGCTGGATTTTATGAATACTTCGTCAGCAAAGGTATAAATCCGAATATAGATATTCCAGACAAAGATATTATGATAATAGGTGATATATCAGCGACTAAAAGGGTTTTGGAAAATCTAATGATTAATATAGCTAAGCATTCTAATGATTAATATAGCTAAGCATTCTAATGATTATGTATATATAGGTTTAAGTGAAGAAGAATCAAATGCAGTAGTTACAATAATAAATGAATCTGGAAATCTTACATCCAAAGATGTAGAATTAATGTTTGATAGATTCTATACAAGTGATAAGTCTAGAAATTCAAAAAATAGAAACACAGGTCTTGGGCTATCTATTGTTAGAGGATTAATGGATAAAATGAATGGAGATATAAAATGTGATATTAAAGACAATTTTCTACATATACAATGTATATGGAAGAATAAAACTCCATAAAAACCTTACACTTAAATAAAAATTAAAGAATGTGTTATTTATTATAGAAAGTCATATATAGTAATATATTTAGAATATATAAATAAATTAGTTGGCTGAGTTCTTGAGTGCGGAGTATATAATTATAATTAAATTTATTACAAAGATACTGTTAAAGCTAGCCGTATCTTTATTTTTTATAGAAGAAACAGTTTATATAAAATAAAGTTATAAAAATATATTAATAATTTCTCTATATTAACTTAGTTGAAAAATGTTGGAATTACTAAGTTTAAAATAAAAACATGAATTAAATTATAAAAAATAACAAATAAATTTCAAAAAAGTGTTGACGATATAAATTTGAGATGGTATAGTTATACTTGTCCTTAAGAAAAGGGCAAACAAGAAAAAAACAACAGAAAAAAGTTGACAAGGTTAAATAACTTTGATAAACTAAAGAAGTTG
>NZ_HG529442.1 GCF_000499525.1 Faecalimicrobium dakarense
TTTGGTCAAGTCCTCGACCTATTAGTATCGATAAGCTAAATACATTACTGCACTTACACCTTCGACCTATCAACCAGGTAGTCTTCCTGGGGTCTTACCCTTACGGTGGGAAATCTTATCTTGAAGTTGGCTTCGCGCTTAGATGCTTTCAGCGCTTATCCATTCCGTACATAGCTACCCAGCCATGCCCTTGGCAGAACAACTGGTACACCAGAGGTACGTCCATCCCGGTCCTCTCGTACTAAGGACAGGTCTCCTCAAATTTCCTACGCCTGCGACGGATAGGGACCGAACTGTCTCACGACGTTCTGAACCCAGCTCGCGTACCACTTTAATGGGCGAACAGCCCAACCCTTGGGACCTACTACAGCCCCAGGATGTGATGAGCCGACATCGAGGTGCCAAACCTCCCCGTCGATGTGGACTCTTGGGGGAGATAAGCCTGTTATCCCCAGGGTAGCTTTTATCCGTTGAGCGATGGCCCTTCCATGCGGAACCACCGGATCACTAAGTCCGACTTTCGTCCTTGCTCGACCTGTATGTCTTGCAATCAAGCTCTCTTTTGCCTTTACACTCTTCGTACGATTTCCGACCGTACTGAGAGAACCTTTGAGCGCCTCCGTTACTCTTTGGGAGGCGACCGCCCCAGTCAAACTGCCCACCTGACGGTGTCCCAAGACCTGATTCAAGGCCTCTGGTTAGGATCCCAGTACTACAAGGGTGGTATCCCAAGGATGACTCCACCGAAACTGGCGTTCCGGCTTCAAAGTCTCCCACCTATCCTGTACATGTAGTACCAAGACCCAACGTCAAGCTACAGTAAAGCTCCATGGGGTCTTTCCGTCCTGTCGCAGGTACCCGGCATCTTCACCGGGATTACAATTTCACCGAGTCTATTGTTGAGACAGTGCCCAAATCGTTACGCCTTTCGTGCGGGTCGGAACTTACCCGACAAGGAATTTCGCTACCTTAGGACCGTTATAGTTACGGCCGCCGTTTACTGGGGCTTAAGTTCACTGCTTCGATTGCTCTAACAGATCCCCTTAACCTTCCAGCACCGGGCAGGCGTCAGCTCCTATACATCGTCTTGCGACTTAGCAGAAACCTGTGTTTTTGGTAAACAGTCGCTTGGGCCTATTCTCTGCGGCCATCCAAAGGATGGCACCCCTTCTCCCTAAGTTACGGGGTCATTTTGCCGAGTTCCTTAACAATAGTTCTCTCGCTGGCCTTAGGATACTCTCCTCACCCACCTGTGTCGGTTTGAGGTACGGGCGCCTTTAAACTCGATAGAGACTTTTCTTGACAGTGTGAAATCAGCTACTTCGCTACTAAATTTCGCTCCCCATCGTACCCCAGCATTATCAAGACGGATTTGCCTATCTTGACTGCCTCAGTACTTAGCCACACATAACCAACAGTGTGGTTAGCTTATCCTACTGTGTCATCCCATTTCTCAAGCGTTTATTGGCGGTACAGGAATATCAACCTGTTGTCCATCACCTACGCCTTTCGGCCTCGGCTTAGGTCCCGACTAACCCAGGGCGGACGAACCTTCCCCTGGAAACCTTGGGTTTACGGCCCGTGGGATTCTCACCCACGTCTCGCTACTCATGCCAACATTCTCACTCGTATACTGTCCACGCGTCCTTACGGTCACGCTTCAGCCTGCATACGAAGCTCCCCTACCCATCATAATGATGCCGTAGCTTCGGTAGTACGTTTTAGCCCCGGAAATTTTCGGCGCAGGATCACTCGACCAGTGAGCTATTACGCACTCTTTAAATGAGTGGCTGCTTCTAAGCCAACATCCTGGTTGTCTGTGCAATCCCACATCCTTTACCACTTAACGTACATTTAGGGACCTTAGCTGACGATCTGGGCTGTTGCCCTTTCGACTATGAATCTTATCACCCACAGTCTGACTCCCAAGTATAAGAATACGGCATTCGGAGTTTGATAGTCTTCGGTAAGTGCAATACCCCCTAGGACATTCAGTGCTCTACCTCCGCTTCTCTCAACCTTGAGGCTAGCCCTAAAGCTATTTCGGGGAGAACCAGCTATCTCCGGGCTCGATTGGAATTTCACCGCTATCCACAAGTCATCCCCGAGCTTTTCAACGCTCGTGGGTTCGGTCCTCCACGAAATTTTACTTTCGCTTCAACCTGCTCATGGATAGGTCGCCCGGTTTCGGGTCTACGTCAAGTAACTTAAGCGCCCATTTAAGACTCGCTTTCGCTACGGCTCCACACCTTAAGTGCTTAACCTTGCTACTTAACGTAACTCGTTGGCCCGTTCTACAAAAAGTACGCGGTCACACAAGTAATGTGCTCCCACAGCTTGTAAGTGCAGGGTTTCAGGTTCTATTTCACTCCCCTCCCGGGGTTCTTTTCACCTTTCCCTCACGGTACTATGCGCTATCGGTCACTAGGTAGTATTTAGGCTTGGAGGATGGTCCCTCCTGCTTCCCACAGGGTTTCACGTGTCCCGTGGTACTCTGGATCAT
>NZ_HG529444.1 GCF_000499525.1 Faecalimicrobium dakarense
AAAACAATGTGGGTGCATAGCTCAGCTGGATAGAGCAACGCCCTTCTAAGGCGTGTGTCCGGGGTTCGAATCCCTGTGCGCTCACCACATTCATAGGGGATTCGCCAAGTCGGTAAGGCATAGCACTTTGACTGCTACATGCGTAGGTTCGAGTCCTGCATCCCCTGCCAAGTAAATATTGTGATCCATTAGCTCAGTCGGTAGAGCACCTGACTTTTAATCAGGGTGTCCCGCGTTCGAGTCGCGGATGGATCACCAATTGGAGAGGTGTCCGAGTGGTTTAAGGAGCTGGTCTTGAAAACCAGTGATGCTTAACGGCACCGTGGGTTCGAATCCCACCCTCTCCGCCAAATGCCCAGATAGCTCAGTCGGTAGAGCAGGGGACTGAAAATCCCCGTGTCGGTGGTTCGATTCCGCCTCTGGGCACCAAAATGTGGCGGTATAGCTTAGTTGGCTAGAGCGTTCGGTTCATACCCGAAAGGTCACAGGTTCGACTCCTGTTACCGCTACCAATATATGTGGACCATTAGCTCAGTTGGTTAGAGCGCCCGGCTCATAACCGGTAGGTCCGGGGTTCGAGTCCCTGATGGTCCACCACTTTT
>NZ_HG529445.1 GCF_000499525.1 Faecalimicrobium dakarense
AGTTTAAAGTAATATCGAGGTATAGCGCAGTTTGGTAGCGCACTTGGTTTGGGACCATGGGGCCGGGGGTTCGAGTCCCTCTACCTCGACCAAAATATATTATGGTGGGTATAGCTCAGTTGGTTAGAGCGCCAGATTGTGGCTCTGGAGGTCGTGAGTTCGACTCTCATTATCCACCCCATAAAAGTAAGGCGACATAGCCAAGTGGTAAGGCAGTGGACTGCAACTCCTTGATCCCCAGTTCGAATCTGGGTGTCGCCTCCATAAACGTGCGCCTATAGCTCAACTGGATAGAGTGTCTGACTACGAATCAGAAGGTTAGGGGTTCGAGTCCCTTTGGGCGCACCATATACGCGGGATTATAGCTCAGCTGGGAGAGCACCTGCCTTACAAGCAGGGGGTCACAGGTTCGAGCCCTGTTAATCCCACCAGTAACCTCTAGTGAATTTCACTAGAGGTTTTTATTTTACCTTTTTATTTTACCTAGTAATGTATATGAATTATAGAAACTGTCAAAATTCATAGTATATGTAAACTATGGAGGGTAAAATATGTCTAAAAGAAATAGGCTTGAAAAAGATAAAGAAAAACAAAAGATAATGAAAGAGATAAAAAGAGCTCAGG
This sequence comes from Faecalimicrobium dakarense, assembly GCF_000499525.1. Lineage (GTDB taxonomy): Bacteria > Bacillota > Clostridia > Peptostreptococcales > Peptostreptococcaceae > Faecalimicrobium > Faecalimicrobium dakarense. The sequence continues at coordinate 625 of NZ_HG529445.1, forward strand.
TAGAAGTTAAAACTGCAGAGCATTTTTTTCAATTTGTTAGTGATCCAGAATTAGTGGATGTTGCTATATATGATTTAGAGGCTAAGAAATCTAGATACAGATATTTAATAAGGATGGCAAAAGAAAAAGGTATAAAAAAATCTTTGCAGGAATCTTTAATAGAAGCAATGGCTAAGTAAACTTAAGGAGATGATGATTTGTATATAGTCTTTGGGAATGAAATAATCGACAGTAGTGAAATAAAAGTGGTTATAGAAGAAAATAGTGAATTTATAGTTGAAAAGGATATGACTAAAGGTAGTAAAAGAGAAGACACTTTAGCTTACCAAATTAGTATAAGTATAGATGAACTAAACGAAATAATAAAAGAAAACTATGAACTAGATGATATAGAACAAGAAGACTTATTTGATGAATATATGATATTAGCAGATGAATTAGCTATGGAATTAGAAGAATTAATGCCAGAAGACGTTATAATGAATGCTAGAGCATATAAATGGGATAATTCAGATGATACTATAAAAATAGTCATAGCGATGGCACATGAAGAATTAGGTGAATTAAAACTTTCTGATATAACAAAGAGATTATTATCTCAAGTTGATTAATAATACATAAAAATATGAAACTAAAAATTATAAACTAGTAACAGCTAATTATAATTTAAATGTATAAATAGTTATGTATGAATAGATTATTTTATAAAATTTATAAATTATTGTATAAAATAATCTATTTTACATAATATAAAAAGGCAGTATCGCTTAAGTTATTATATAAACGTATTAATAATAAATAAGTTATTTGGATGTAATTATTAATGTAGTTATAAAAATATAATTTAATTATTATATCTAATCTTATATTTATAAAAATAAGTATGAAGGTAATTTTAAACTTATTTTTATAAGGACTAAATCTTTATCAAATTATGCGATATGCAGGTTTTCAGCTTAGAAGTTGAGTTTAATAATAAAAAAATTAAAAAAGTTTTAAAAAAGTATTGACGATATAAAACTAAGATGGTATATTATTACTTGTCCTTAAGAAAAAGGCAAACAAGTAGAAAAAACAACAGAAAAAAGTTGACAAGGTTAAATAACTTTGGTAAACTAAAGAAGTTGAAAAAAATAAGCACCGACACAGTCGCTTAAAAT
>NZ_HG529446.1 GCF_000499525.1 Faecalimicrobium dakarense
CTGGTTAGAATGCCAGCCTGTCACGCTGGAGGTCGAGGGTTCGAGTCCCTTCCAGGTCGCCAAATTAATTTAATATGTGGGAATATGGCTCAGTTGGTAGAGCAATTGACTGTTAATCAATGGGTCACAGGTTCGAGTCCTGTTATTCCCGCCAATTCGCTGGTGTGGCTCAACGGTAGAGCAGCTGACTTGTAATCAGCAGGTTGTAGGTTCGATTCCTATCACCAGCTCCATGAAAAACGGAGGATTTCCCGAGCGGCCAAAGGGGGCAGACTGTAAATCTGTTATCGACGATTTCGGTGGTTCGAATCCACCATCCTCCACCAATTAAATATGCGGGTGTAGCTCAATGGTAGAGTTCCGGCCTTCCAAGCCGGCTGTGAGGGTTCGATCCCCTTCACCCGCTCCATTGAATCAATTATATAATGTGGGTGCATAGCTCAGCTGGATAGAGCAACGCCCTTCTAAGGCGTGTGTCCGGGGTTCGAATCCCTGTGCGCTCACCACAATTATAGGGGATTCGCCAAGTCGGTAAGGCATAGCACTTTGACTGCTACATGCGTAGGTTCGAGTCCTGCATCCCCTGCCAACTTAACTAAATATGATCCATTAGCTCAGTCGGTAGAGCACCTGACTTTTAATCAGGGTGTCCCGCGTTCGAGTCGCGGATGGATCACCAACTGGAGAGGTGTCCGAGTGGTTTAAGGAGCTGGTCTTGAAAACCAGTGATGCTTAACGGCACCGTGGGTTCGAATCCCACCCTCTCCGCCATTTTAATTTAATATTCGGAGAAGTACTCAAGTGGCTCAAGAGGATCCCCTGCTAAGGGATTAGGCTGGATTAAACCGGTGCGAGGGTTCGAATCCCTCCTTCTCCGCCAATTTTGTTTTTATGTCGAGGTATAGCGCAGTTTGGTAGCGCACTTGGTTTGGGACCATGGGGCCGGGGGTTCGAGTCCCTCTACCTCGACCAATAAGTTTGGACCATTAGCTCAGTTGGTTAGAGCGCCCGGCTCATAACCGGTAGGTCCGGGGTTCGAGTCCCTGATGGTCCACCATAAATTCATAGGGGTGTAGCTCAGTTGGTAGAGCGTCGGTCTCCAAAACCGTGCGCCGGGGGTTCGAGTCCCTCTACCCCTGCCATTTAAAATTAAAAGCAATGTCGAGGTATAGCGCAGTTTGGTAGCGCACTTGGTTTGGGACCATGGGGCCGGGGGTTCGAGTCCCTCTACCTCGACCAATAAGTTGGGCCTATAGCTCAGGTGGTTAGAGCGCACGCCTGATAAGCGTGAGGTCGCTGGTTCGAGTCCAGCTAGGCCCACCAATTTGCCCAGATAGCTCAGTCGGTAGAGCAGGGGACTGAAAATCCCCGTGTCGGTGGTTCGATTCCGCCTCTGGGCACCAGAAATATATTAATGAATATGGCGGTATAGCTTAGTTGGCTAGAGCGTTCGGTTCATACCCGAAAGGTCACAGGTTCGACTCCTGTTACCGCTACCAACTTAAACTATTACTAA
>NZ_HG529447.1 GCF_000499525.1 Faecalimicrobium dakarense
AGTTATGACCCTGTCAAGTAGACATTCATAAAAAAGCACTTTATGCGGCATGCGTTCGGTATTCAATCGGACTCATGCCGTTTTTTATTTGAATGCGCTCATAATTATAAAAATAAACATATTCATGTATAAGTTTTGTAATTTCTTCTGGATTTCTAGTATCAACTAAATATATAAGTTCCGACTTAAAATGGCTAAAGAAACTCTCAATAGGAGCATTATCCCAACAATTGCCCTTCCTAGACATCGACTGTATAATCCCATTCTTTTTTAATTTGGACGAGTATTCTCTTCTCGTATATTGAAATCCTTGATCAGTATGTAAAATACAGTTATTTTCTAAATTCATTGAAATAAGTTTATCTATAGTATTTTGAACCAATAATGTGTCATTTCTTGAACTAATGTCATATGCTACAATCTCTCCATTAAATAAATCCTTCGCTACATTCATATATATAAATTTTCCAGGCCTATCACTAATAGGTATATATGTTATATCCATACATATTTTTTCTAAGGGTTTGCTAGCGGTAAAGTTTCTATTTAATATATTATCTGCTACATCAGATACCTTAAATTTACGTTTATAAACTTTTTTTCTGATAACAGATTTAATGCCTAACTCATTCATTAACCTATATACTCGCTTATGATTTACTACAAATGACAATATCTTGTTCAAATAGATACAAATTCTTTTTCTACCGTAGGTACCTCTATATTTTTTATGTAACTCTAAAATATGCTGCTTTATAATATTATTTTCTTTTTCCCTATCGGTAGTTTGTAATGGACTTTGAAGCCATTGATAATAACCGCTTCGCGATACTCTTGCTAATTTGCAAAGGCTTGAAATACTATACTTATGAGATAATGACTTAATAATTGAAAATCTATTACTTATTTTTTCTTGTCCGATAGGGTATATAGCTTTTTTAAGAATTCATTCTCCATTCTTAAGTAATTTAATTCTTCTTCGATAGAATTGAATTTAGTTTTAGGTCTACCTTTTTTAGAACCAATCGCTCTACCTCTAGTTTCTTCATCAAATGCAGATTTTCCCTTGGTATTATATAACTTAACCCATCTTTGAACTTGAGTCTTAGATTTTATATTTAAAGCTCTTGCTACGCCAAGGGCACTTATACCTTCATTTATATACATATCTATAGCTTTTAATTTTATTTCTTTGTTATATTTATTATATTTTTTAGACATAGAAAAACCCCCTTATTATAGTCACATTTAGCATCATTATACGATGCCTTTTTTTATGTGTCTACTATAAGGGGATTATACTAA
>NZ_HG529448.1 GCF_000499525.1 Faecalimicrobium dakarense
CCCCTCTTTTTATATATATCAATCGTTAAATAAGAGATTATTCAACTATAGAAGCAACAACACCTGATGCTACTGTTCTTCCACCTTCTCTTATTGCGAATCTTAATCCTTCTTCTACACATATAGAGTTGATTAATTCAACTTCCATAGTTACGTTATCTCCTGGCATAACCATTTCTACACCTTCTGGTAACTTACAAGCTCCTGTAACGTCTGTTGTTCTGAAATAGAATTGTGGTCTATATCCATCGAAGAATGGAGTATGTCTTCCACCTTCTTCTTTTTTAAGAACGTATACTTCTGCCATGAATTTTGTATGTGCTTTAACTGTTCCTGGCTTAGCTAATACTTGTCCTCTTTCTATTTCATTTCTTTGTACCCCTCTTATTAATGCTCCTATATTATCTCCAGCTTGTGCTTGATCTAATAATTTTCTGAACATTTCTACTCCTGTAACAACCATTTTTCTTGGCTCTTCAGAAAGTCCTACTAATTCAACTTCATCTTGAACTTTTAATATTCCTCTTTCTACTCTACCTGTAGCAACTGTTCCTCTTCCTGTTATAGAGAATACGTCTTCTACTGGCATTAAGAAGTTCTTATCAACATCTCTTTCTGGTTCTGGTATATAAGCATCTATTTGCTCGAATAACTCAACTATTTTGTCTCCCCATACTGAAGAAGTATCTTGTAATGCCATTAAAGCTGATCCTTGGATTATTGGAGTGTCATCACCTGGGAATTCGTACTCGTTTAATAAGTCTCTTACTTCCATTTCAACTAACTCTAATAATTCTTCATCATCTACTACGTCACACTTGTTTAAGAATACCACTATGTAAGGTACACCAACTTGTCTTGATAATAGTATATGCTCTCTTGTTTGAGGCATTGGTCCATCAGTTGCTGAACAAACTAATATAGCACCATCCATTTGCGCTGCTCCTGTTATCATGTTCTTAACGTAGTCAGCATGTCCTGGACAGTCAACGTGAGCGTAGTGTCTGTTTGGAGTTTCATATTCAACGTGAGCAGTAGAGATTGTGATCCCTCTTTCTCTTTCTTCTGGAGCTTTATCTATATTAGCGAAGTCTACTGCTTCTCCTAATTGATATCTGTCGTATAATGTTTTTGTTATTGCTGCTGTTAATGTAGTTTTACCGTGGTCAACGTGACCTATTGTTCCTATATTAACGTGTGGTTTATTTCTTTCAAATTTAGCTTTAGCCATTTTG
>NZ_HG529449.1 GCF_000499525.1 Faecalimicrobium dakarense
GGGGAATTAACATGAATATTTTATATACAATAGAAGACAGTCTTTATATAAATATAACAAATCTTTGTCCATGTAAATGTACGTTTTGTATAAGAGATGAGGGTGATGAAGTAGCAAGTAGTGGAAATTTGTGGATGGATCATGAACCAAGTATAGAAGAAGTAAAAGATGTTTTTAATAATTATAGTCTAGATGAATTTGAAGAAATTGTATTTTGTGGCTATGGAGAACCATTAGTTAGAATAAATGAAGTTATTGAAATTGCTAAATTTATAAAAAATAAAAGTGATATAAAAGTAAGGGTAAATACAAATGGACTTAGTGATTTAATTCATAAAAAAGATACTGCAATTATGTTAAGTGATTTTATAGACTCTGTATCAATAAGTTTAAATGCTCCAGATAAAAAATTATACAATGAAGTCACTAGACCAGTATTTGGAGAAAAATCATTTGATGCTATGCTTAAATTTGCTAGCGATTGCAAAAAACATTTAAAAGAAGTTAAGTTTTCTGTAGTTGACACTATATCTAAAGAGCAAATAGAAAAGTCATATGATATAGCAAATAACTTAGGTATAGAACTGAGAGTTAGACATAAAGAATAAAAAATGAACTCAATTTGAGTTCATTTTTTATTTATAATTAAAACTCTAAATTTAAAGAGATTAATCTTTTCTTTAATTCATCTATAATTTTAATTTCAT
>NZ_HG529450.1 GCF_000499525.1 Faecalimicrobium dakarense
ATGTTTGTTTGGTTGTTTCAAATTCTATAAATTAACCTACTGTTTAATTTTCAAAGTTCTTAATTAATTTATTATGGTGGACCATCAGGGACTCGAACCCCGGACCTACCGGTTATGAGCCGGGCGCTCTAACCAACTGAGCTAATGGTCCTAATAAATCATGGTGCCGAAGACCGGAATCGAACCGGTACGGGAGGTAAGTCCCGCAGGATTTTAAGTCCTGTGCGTCTGCCAGTTCCGCCACTTCGGCACATTACGTGGCTACGTCTTACTCTCCCAGGCAGTTGCCCACCAAGTACCATCAGCGCTAAAGAGCTTAACTTCTGTGTTCGGAATGGGAACAGGTGTATCCTCTTTGCTATTGTAACCACATATTGTGTTTATTCTTTTGTTTTAAGACAAGTATTATAATACCATCTTAAGTTATCAATGTCAACACTTTTTGTAAAATATTTTCATATTTTTCTAAGTAACAACATTTTTAGAGTTAATACTCTGAAAACTG
>NZ_HG529451.1 GCF_000499525.1 Faecalimicrobium dakarense
GATCTATCAACCTTTGTAGCATCTTTTCCTGAGAATGCTCCACCACCGTGTCTTGAGTATCCTCCGTAAGTATCTATTATTATTTTTCTTCCTGTAAGACCTGTATCTCCTTGAGGTCCACCAACAACGAATCTTCCTGTTGGATTTATATATATCTTAGTTTCTTCATCTAATAAATTAGCTGGTATAACTGCTTTTATTACATGATTTATTAAGTCTTCTCTTATTGTTTCGCTAGTTACTTCTTCTCCATGTTGAGTAGATATTAATACTGTATGAACTCTTACTGGAGTATTTCCTTCGTATTCTACTGTAACTTGCGTTTTTCCATCTGGTCTTAAGTAATCTAATGTAGAATCTTTTCTAACTTCTGTTAATCTTCTAGCTAATTTGTGAGCTAAAGATATTGGAAGTGGCATTAATTCTTCTGTTTCGTTACAAGCAAAACCAAACATTATACCTTGGTCACCTGCTCCTACTTTTTCTATTTCATCTTCT
>NZ_HG529452.1 GCF_000499525.1 Faecalimicrobium dakarense
AGCTTTTTATTGTTTATTTCTACAATTACATGTATTATGTATTCTATTAGCAATTTAGTTATTAAATGTAAGAAAACTTAATACTATTTAATAAAGGTAGGTGCTTAAAAATGATTAATATAGTAAATTTCCCATTTAATACTAGAGCTGTTGCAAGGCTTGATGATAATAATGTAGTTCACAATCACATTTATCACAATTGCCCAATCGGTAAGATTGATAAAAATATAGTTTATAATAATAGTAACTATCCTATAGGTAGAGTTGATGAAAATGGTTTTGTTCATGATCATACTCAAAGAAATAGCCCTATAGGCAAAGTTGATAAAGATGGTTTTGTTTATAAAAATAATTCATTAGTTGGTAGAATTGATTGTAATAATAGTTTATGTGCAGGAGCTGTTTATTTATTGTTAATATACAATAATAGATAATATTAATGTCA
>NZ_HG529453.1 GCF_000499525.1 Faecalimicrobium dakarense
TTCAAAGATGGAAAAGAAATGGATAGATTAGTAGGGTTTATACCTAAAGAAAACTTAAAGAATAAAATAGCATCATACTTATAAAATAAAATATAATTTAACTGGTTACAAAAAAGTGCCTAGTTGAATAGAAATATATATAGTAGTAATCTAGTTTTATAAAGAAGAACTTATTAAAATATTATAGGAGAGTGAGAATTATGGCACAAATAATAAAAACAAACGAATTTTCAAATAGAGTAGAAAATAAAGATGGGATAGTAGTAGTAGATTTCTTTGCAACTTGGTGTGGACCATGCAAAATGTTATCACCAGTATTTGAAGCATTAGGAAATGATATGGAAAGTTCAGCAGATTTTCTAAAAGTTGATATAGATCAAAGTATGGAATTAGCAGAAAGATTCCAAGTATCTACAGTACCGACAGTAATAG
>NZ_HG529454.1 GCF_000499525.1 Faecalimicrobium dakarense
TTGGTTAGAATGCCAGCCTGTCACGCTGGAGGTCGAGGGTTCGAGTCCCTTCCAGGTCGCCAAAACTTAATGCGGGAATATGGCTCAGTTGGTAGAGCAATTGACTGTTAATCAATGGGTCACAGGTTCGAGTCCTGTTATTCCCGCCAATTTGCTAGTGTGGCTCAACGGTAGAGCAGCTGACTTGTAATCAGCAGGTTGTAGGTTCGATTCCTATCACTAGCTCCATAAATACGGAGGATTTCCCGAGCGGCCAAAGGGGGCAGACTGTAAATCTGTTATCGACGATTTCGGTGGTTCGAATCCACCATCCTCCACCAAAAAGTTAAGCTGCGGATGTGGCGGAATTGGCAGACGCACCAGACTTAGGATCTGGCGCCTATGGCGTGGGGGTTCGACTCCCTTCATCCGCACC
>NZ_HG529455.1 GCF_000499525.1 Faecalimicrobium dakarense
GTGGGAGGAATGGTTGAGGCAAATTCATTATATGAGAATATTTTATTTTTTGTTAAAATGATTCCAATGCTTTTAGGAGAAGAATTAGTTACTATTATACCATTTTTAATAATATTACAATTTAGCTATAAAAATTCAAAGATTTCTAGAAAAAAAGCAATTGTTATGTCTTGGATTATTTCATCTTTACTTTTTGCTGCTATCCACTTACCAACTTATAACTGGAATATTATCCAAGCAATTGTAGGAATAGGTATTGTTAGAATGATTATTACTTATCCATACATTAAAACAAAAAATATTTGGATTTCTTTCTTTGTTCATGTATTAAATGATTGGATTCTTTTATTGCCAATACTATTAGCTAAATAATTTAATAAAA
>NZ_HG529456.1 GCF_000499525.1 Faecalimicrobium dakarense
CAGTTTTCAAAGTATTAATTTATATTTTTCAAACGAAAAAGTTTAAAAAATATAAAAAAGGGTATTGACACTTTTTATAAAAAATGTTAATATAATACTTGTCCAAGAAATGGACGTAAAATACAATGTGGTTGTAATAGCAAAGAGGATACACCTGTTCCCATTCCGAACACAGAAGTTAAGCTCTTTAGCGCTGATGGTACTTGGTGGGCAACTGCCTGGGAGAGTAAGACATAGCCACGTTGATATTCTAAACAGTTAGTTTAGAATGGTGTTAGGCCCATTGGTCAAGCGGTCAAGACACCGCCCTTTCACGGCGGTAACAGGGGTTCGATTCCCCTATGGGTCACCAATATCCC
>NZ_HG529457.1 GCF_000499525.1 Faecalimicrobium dakarense
AATTTGTGGAGGCGACACCCAGATTCGAACTGGGGATCAAGGAGTTGCAGTCCACTGCCTTACCACTTGGCTATGTCGCCATACAAAATACAAATTGGTGATCCATCCGCGACTCGAACGCGGGACACCCTGATTAAAAGTCAGGTGCTCTACCGACTGAGCTAATGGATCATTTTATGGGGTGGATAATGAGAGTCGAACTCACGACCTCCAGAGCCACAATCTGGCGCTCTAACCAACTGAGCTATACCCACCATAATATATTGGTCGAGGTAGAGGGACTCGAACCCCCGGCCCCATGGTCCCAAACCAAGTGCGCTACCAAACTGCGCTATACCTCGACATTGTTTTAAGTT
>NZ_HG529458.1 GCF_000499525.1 Faecalimicrobium dakarense
TTAGAAATAATGCTTTTTTTAGTGTTTAATAAAACATCTGTTTTAGTGGACACTTATGATTTTGTGAATATGTTATAATCAAAATGAAATTGTAAATCTTATAGATAATATATTTTAGGAGAGAAGTAATTATGGATAAACAAAAGAAGAAAGAACTATTGAAAAAATATGCTAAGACTCAAAAAGATGAATTTAATAGTTCACTTCCATTCAGTAAAGATTTATTTGAAGAGTTATTTGATTATCTTGATGAAATGTTAGGAAATGATGGATGTGATGATACTTTAAGGTATACGACCGATTTTTTGAAAGATAATAAATTATCTTTAGAAAATTCAATAGAATGGTTAAATGAT
>NZ_HG529459.1 GCF_000499525.1 Faecalimicrobium dakarense
ATTCACTAATAATATTAAGGAAAATTAATGAAAATTAATGAAAATTTAATTAAATAATTAAGTTTAAAAGAAAGTACATCTATCTAATATATATGATATAATCATATACAAGGAAAACTTTAGCTAGGAGGAACTAAGATGTCAGATGATAGAATAATCGATTTTAATGATTTAAAAAACAAAGTCAAAGATGCTGATGTAGATAAATTTGAGCAATATATATATAATTTATATTTTTCTGTTATGGATGGAAGTTTGACAATGGCTGAATTTTCAAGAAAAATATTTGATTACATGAATGAGAATAAT
>NZ_HG529460.1 GCF_000499525.1 Faecalimicrobium dakarense
TATAAATGGTGCCGAAGACCGGAATCGAACCGGTACGAGAGGTAAGTCCCGCAGGATTTTAAGTCCTGTGCGTCTGCCAGTTCCGCCACTTCGGCACATTAACGTGGCTATGTCTTACTCTCCCAGGCAGTTGCCCACCAAGTACCATCAGCGCTAAAGAGCTTAACTTCTGTGTTCGGAATGGGAACAGGTGTATCCTCTTTGCTATAATAACCACATCAATGTATTTATTTAAGGCAAACAAACATTAAAATTAATATTTGTTATTTAGAGTTAATACTCTGAAAACTA
>NZ_HG529461.1 GCF_000499525.1 Faecalimicrobium dakarense
CAGGGCGGATGCCTTGGCACTAGGAGCCGATGAAGGACGCGATAAGCTGCGATAAGCTTCGGGGAGTTGCACGTAAACTTTGATCCGAAGATTTCCGAATGAGGAAACTCACTTAGAGTAATGTCTAAGTATCGTTAAGTGAATACATAGCTTAGCGAGGGGAACCCGGGGAACTGAAACATCTAAGTACCCGGAGGAAAAGAAAGAAATTCGATTCCGTAAGTAGCGGCGAGCGAACGCGGAACAGGCCAAACCAATGAAGTTTTCTTCGTTGGGGTTGCGGACAT
>NZ_HG529462.1 GCF_000499525.1 Faecalimicrobium dakarense
TAAAGAAGAACTTATTAAAATATTATAGGAGAGTGAGAATTATGGCACAAATAATAAAAACAAACGAATTTTCAAATAGAGTAGAAAATAAAGATGGGATAGTAGTAGTAGATTTCTTTGCAACTTGGTGTGGACCATGCAAAATGTTATCACCAGTATTTGAAGCATTAGGAAATGATATGGAAAGTTCAGCAGATTTTCTAAAAGTTGATATAGATCAAAGTATGGAATTAGCAGAAAGATTCCAAGTATCTACAGTACCGACAGTAATAG
>NZ_HG529463.1 GCF_000499525.1 Faecalimicrobium dakarense
GTTCTCTCATTCTTTGAGCTATGTTTCCTGCTTCTTCTAATGCACCTTCTGCTGTTTGTACCATAGATATACCATCTTGTACTTTCTATCAGCTTGTTCCATACCTCTTATTTGAGCTCTCATGTTGTTCAGAAACTGCTAATCCTGCAGCGTCATCTCCAGCTTTAGTTATTCTTAATCCTGAAGATAATTTTTGCATTGAACTTCCTGTTAATGCAGTTTCCATTTGGTTAGTTGCTATCATAGCATTCATATTAGTGTTTATC
>NZ_HG529464.1 GCF_000499525.1 Faecalimicrobium dakarense
TACAGTTTGTACAAATGATTGAGCTGTCTTACTATTTGTTATATTTGCAGTTCCTATACTTACTGCTACTTTAGATAAATCAGTAGTAACTATTGATCTAGTTTCAGCATTTGCACCAGCTTGTATAGTAAATGTATTTGATTTTCCATTTAATAAAAGTTTTTCCGTTGAATTGAGTTCTTTAGAAATTTGAACCATTTCTTCTTGTAGTTCAACCATCGCTTGTGATGCTTGGTATCTAATATATTTAACTTAGATCCAA
>NZ_HG529465.1 GCF_000499525.1 Faecalimicrobium dakarense
TTTTTAAACTCTATATGGGGGTGTAGCTCAGCTGGGAGAGCACTTGCCTTGCACGCAAGGGGTCAGGAGTTCGATCCTCCTCATCTCCACCATTAGTACTTTGAGCAACGGAACTTGTTCGTTGGCGATGTACGCTAGTACTTTGAAAACTGCATAACATTTAGTGATATGACATCATTTTATATATGAAGAAGATAACTTCTAAAAATATCAATGACAAGATAAGTCGTTAAAATATCAAACTTTGAGTAACATAATAAACTGAACGAA
>NZ_HG529466.1 GCF_000499525.1 Faecalimicrobium dakarense
TTTAATATCGCGGAGTGGAGCAGTTGGCAGCTCGTCGGGCTCATAACCCGAAGGTCGTAGGTTCGAGTCCTGCCTCCGCAACCAATTAAATGGCCCATTGGTCAAGCGGTCAAGACACCGCCCTTTCACGGCGGTAACAGGGGTTCGATTCCCCTATGGGTCACCAATTAAATATGCGGGTGTAGCTCAATGGTAGAGTTCCGGCCTTCCAAGCCGGCTGTGAGGGTTCGATCCCCTTCACCCGCTCCAGATTAAACTTAT
>NZ_HG529467.1 GCF_000499525.1 Faecalimicrobium dakarense
CAGTTTTCAGAGTATTAAGTTATATATTTAATAAACTAAAATGTTTATAAAATATATAAAAAAGTATTGACCTTTCTAGTAAAAAAGTGTTAATATAATACTTGTCCAAGAAATGGATATAAAAAATAATGTGGTTACAATAGCAAAGAGGATACACCTGTTCCCATTCCGAACACAGAAGTTAAGCTCTTTAGCGCTGATGGTACTTGGTGGGCAACTGCCTGGGAGAGTAAGACGTAGCCACGTGGT
>NZ_HG529468.1 GCF_000499525.1 Faecalimicrobium dakarense
ATATAATCATATTATCTACAAGTATATAAGTCAATGTTTTTATCGAACACATATTTCCATTTTTTTACATAAGAAATAGCTATTAAAAATAATGTAACTCTTACTGTTTATTCTTTAGAAATGGCAAGAAAAAATTAACAATATTTCTAGTAGTATAAAACAAAAAGCTTTTGTTCATATTAAGGTTGATACAGGTATGTCTAGAATAGGATTTTTATGTAATGAATCTTCAGTGAATGACATAG
>NZ_HG529469.1 GCF_000499525.1 Faecalimicrobium dakarense
CCAATTTCTTCTACTCTACCTCTGAATTCTTCATTAAGTACAATAAAGTCTCCAACTTGAACTTGTTTTTCAAATAATATAAAAAATCCATTGAAAATATCTTTTAATATACTTTGAGACGCTACCCCAGCTATTAAACCAACTATACTAGCCCCTGTAACTAAAGATCCAAACAATTAGGAGATAAAGTAAATGATATTAACTCTGCAATTAATCAATTAAGAGACCTTAACAA
>NZ_HG529470.1 GCF_000499525.1 Faecalimicrobium dakarense
CAGTTTTCAGAGTATTAACTCTAAAATTGCGGGTGTAGCTCAATGGTAGAGTTCCGGCCTTCCAAGCCGGCTGTGAGGGTTCGATCCCCTTCACCCGCTCCATAAAGATTATGTGGTTATTATAGCAAAGAGGATACACCTGTTCCCATTCCGAACACAGAAGTTAAGCTCTTTAGCGCTGATGGTACTTGGTGGGCAACTGCCTGGGAGAGTAAGACATAGCCACGTAAT
>NZ_HG529471.1 GCF_000499525.1 Faecalimicrobium dakarense
AAATATATTAGATGCTATAAGAAATAAACAAGTTGATATAGTAATAAACACACCAACTAAAGGAAATGATTCAACTAGAGATGGATTTAAGATAAGAAGAACTGCTACAGAGTTTGCAACTGAAGTGATGACTTCGTTAGATACATTAAGAGCTTTAGTAGATGTTAAGAAAAAAGAAATAAAAAATGCTGGATTAGAAGTATATAACATAGCTGAATAA
>NZ_HG529472.1 GCF_000499525.1 Faecalimicrobium dakarense
GCTTATCTTCCAAAAGCTACAGTACAATCAGCAAAGGCGGCTATACCACTACAAATGGGGGTAATAGGAGGCGAGATAATGCAAGCAATAGCTATATTAAGTGTACTTATAACAGCTCCAATAGGAGCAATTGGAATAAAATTAACATCGGATAAATTTCTTCATAAAGATATAATTTAAAAGTCATATTTATATATAAATATAATTAAAAA
>NZ_HG529473.1 GCF_000499525.1 Faecalimicrobium dakarense
AAAGCCAGATATATAACAGTATCTGAGCCCATGTCAAAACTTATATTTAAGAGTTTGATCCTGGCTCAGGATGAACGCTGGCGGCGTGCCTAACACATGCAAGTCGAGCGATTTCCTTCGGGAAAGAGCGGCGGACGGGTGAGTAACGCGTGGGTAACCTGCCCTGTACACACGGATAACATACCGAAAGGTATGCTAATACGGGATAATAT
>NZ_HG529474.1 GCF_000499525.1 Faecalimicrobium dakarense
GCTCGCCTTGAGGCCCAGCGGGACCTTGCTCACCTTGAGGACCAGGTGCACCTTGTTCACCTTGAGGGCCAGCAGAACCTTGCTCACCTTGAGGGCCAGCGGGACCTTGTTCACCTTGAGGGCCAGCAGAACCTTGCTCGCCTTGAGGCCCAGCGGGACCTTGCTCACCTTGAGGACCAGCGGGACCTTGTTCACCCTGAGGGCC
>NZ_HG529475.1 GCF_000499525.1 Faecalimicrobium dakarense
ATAACTTGACCAGTTATTAAAGTGTTTCGTCAACGAACAAACTTCACATACGTTCAGCTTATTCCGTTACTCAAAGTTTGATATTTTAACGACTTATCTTGTCATTGATATTTTTAGAAGTTATCTTCTTCATATATAAAATGATGTCATATCACTAAATGTTATGCAGTTTTCAAAGTACTATCTT
>NZ_HG529476.1 GCF_000499525.1 Faecalimicrobium dakarense
AAATGTTAAATTTTTAAAACAAAAAACCGTTCCTATAAATGTAAAGTTTAGCAACAATAGTCAAGTAGAAGAGAATCTGAAAGATTATACAATAAGTCAAAAAACGATAACTATAAAAGGTAAAAAAGATATAGTAGATAGTATAGATGCTATTAATACAAAGCCTGTAGATTTATCTTCTAT
>NZ_HG529477.1 GCF_000499525.1 Faecalimicrobium dakarense
CCGCGACCAGCCCGACCGTGCGGATATCGATCACGTTGGGGAGGTCGCGCAGGCTGAAAAGCGCTTCCTGCCAGTAGGGCTCCAGGTCGATGGCCTTCTGGAACAGGTTTTCCTGCTGATAGATCTCCTGCGTTGCCAGCGCCGCCGCGCAGGCCACCGGGTG
>NZ_HG529478.1 GCF_000499525.1 Faecalimicrobium dakarense
TAATAAATTAATATTTTAAGGGTTTTTACTATAAAGAGTATATATCTGAAAATTCTACATTACACTTTTCTATTGGGAAATCCATGTAATCATTTTTCATAAAGCATCTCTTCTTTCCTTCAATTATTCTTACTGGTATTTCAAATACAAATTCTG
>NZ_HG529479.1 GCF_000499525.1 Faecalimicrobium dakarense
AAAAAGATTACGTGGCTACGTCTTACTCTCCCAGGCAGTTGCCCACCAAGTACCATCAGCGCTAAAGAGCTTAACTTCTGTGTTCGGAATGGGAACAGGTGTATCCTCTTTGCTATTGTAACCACATAATCTTAATTTTAGAGTTAAT
>NZ_HG529480.1 GCF_000499525.1 Faecalimicrobium dakarense
ATGGGGGTGTAGCTCAGCTGGGAGAGCACTTGCCTTGCACGCAAGGGGTCAGGAGTTCGATCCTCCTCATCTCCACCATTAGTACTTTGAGCAACGGAATAAATTGAATGAATATGAAATTTGTTCGTTGGCGATGTACGTT